>PWLI01000054.1 GCA_003559415.1 Clostridiales bacterium
AAATCTGCAATATCCTTCATTAAAATGAGGACAGTCTCTACAATAAAACTTTTCTCCTCTATTATTAATTTCCTCTGATAAAGTTCCGGCTGAATACGCCTCAATTACTATATCACAATAAAGAATATTTTCACCACACTTAGGACATCTGTTATGCATATTGTTCTTTAGGTCTACTGCAAATGTTGGAATTGACGTCCTTATTGAAAATTCTCGGCTCTGGCCTTCTTTTGCGTACCCAACTTCTATTCCATAGAACTCTTTATTGGCCTTTAAAAGTAAAAAATCTGGTGGTGCAATAGGGTCCCGTTCACCAAATATCCTTTGAATTAATAAAAGGGGGATGACAATACCCTTTTTTAGCCTAATCAACTCTGCAAATACCACAAGTTCTTTAGGACAGCCTAAAGTCTTAGGTAGAATTGAATCTACGAATGAATCAATATTCTTACTCCAAGCACCTGTCCAAATAACAGCATCACTATCTTTTAAACTGACAGCCAATTCCCTGTCGCCTTCTTTTTCGTAAAGTTGTTCTAAAGGAATTCTTTCTTCTAATTTTTCTATATAAGCCCTTCGTATACCAGGATTTACTGTAATTGTATCAAATAATAGAATTTGATTTACACAATATAGAATAAGTTTCAGGAATTTTTTGAAATTATCCTCAGATTTAGTAGCAAAATAATAAGCTCTACCTGTAAAAATATACTCCATAATATCACCGAGAATCATTTGACGCGCTAGTCTGATATTTCCTCTTGGCTTCTTTCCTCCAGCGTATAACTCTCGAGCAATCTCGGTGTAAATTTCGTTGTATTCTTCCGATGTTAAAAGATTCTCTATCCTCAGATACTCCTCATTATATTCAAGAAACACTTCATCTAAACATTTAAGGTGTTCAATAGAGATACCTAACTTATCAAGGAGTAATTTCATTCAGGTTTAGATTTCAAATGAAATATAATTTCAGAGTAAGCACCCTTATCTTTTTCAGTTCTATTTAACACTGGTCTTTTATATTGATGAACTATTTTCATCCCTGCTTTTTCTGCAATTATGGGATACAGATTGTTTCTGTCGTTAGCAACAAGAAAAACATCATAATCTTTGACCATAAATTTCTTGCAATTATTTAGCACATTTGATATTCCCAGCACATAAGTTTCTCTTGCTTCCTTACCCTTACCTTTAAATAGTGGGCCTATTTCTAATTCATCTCTTCTTTCAAACCCAAACAGATCATATGCATAGGCGTGTTGCTCGTGATAGTCAATTAGACCAACATAGGGTGGACTTGAAAAGATGCCTTTTATTTTTTGTTTTTCGGCTAATTCGGCAAATTTAAAATTTTTCTTCTTCAGTTCCTGAAATATATTGATTGTTCGACTATCTCCAGTAAGGCATTGTTGATATGTATTCGTCCTCAACCTATCAAAGTAGGCAAGTCGTTTCAAAGTGTCTTTTGAGTAAGAGTCCCACCATTTGAGAATTGAAAATAACGGTTTGCACACTTTGCCATGCTTGGAGCAATAATAGGTTTCTGTAATTGGTTCTTTAAGGGTTGCTAAGTCAGCATGAGTGGTTGCACGGCATGATCGAATTGTCCTACTAAGAATAACACTTACAACTTTCTTGGTGTTTGTATTTTCTATTTTTTTAACTTCGGTGAAAACAAGTTCTATTTCATCTCTGATTGGCGGTATATACCATTTATCTAAAAATGTGTCAGTTTTCTTTTGTTCAAGATTGATATTATACTCCTTAATAAGTCTCCGATAGGTTGGAAGAAATTCCTGTTCTTTTTCCTTGCCATATATATCTTGATTAATTTCACCTCTTTTAACTTTATATTTGTAATCAGGAACAGGGAAATATTTGTTATTGAACTCGTTCAACTTGTCAAGAAGTAAATTTTCAAAATCTATAGTTTTTCTTTCGGCAAGGAAATTCTTTAATGTAATGGTTATACGGTGTAATTCTTTCTGAATGTCAAACAAATCATGTTTATGAACTTTCACATTGCCGATTAATGAATTGAATCGAGAAATATCTATGCCTATTGCGTGTATCCCAATTTCGTTACTTTGTACAAGAGTTGTTCCACTACCACAAAATGGATCAAGAATAATATCTCCTTTTTGGAAGCACACACCTTTTTTAAAGTCATCTATGTGGTCATCAATAAAATACTCAACAAGTTGAGGAATAAATTTACCTTTATAAGGATGAAGTCGATGTACATGCTTAGTTGTCTCTGCTTCCGTGTATTGATCGAAAGATAACGCCCAGTTAAGATCATCTCCAAGTTTATCCCTCCATGATATTTCTCGATTACCATTGAAAGATTTGTAGTAATCTTCTAATTCCTGTTCAGAAACTTGTGTCATTCCGTTAGTACCTATCTTTCTAATTAACCCATATTGAATCAAATAAGAAATATTAGAAGTTGTTACATTTCTTTTTAGGTATTCTGAAGCCCATACACTTGCTTCTTTAATTGTTAGTAGCTTTTCCATAAAAGTAATATTTTATATTCTTAGTTTCATACTATTTAGTCCTTTTGTCTTTTTAATGAGGCAATGCTTGGAATAACAGCAACGACAACTCCTTGTGTTTTAAAATCACTTGTTAAAATTATGGGTTGATGAATGTTATTTGTAGATTTTGGTTTTAAAATTATTTTATCCCCATAATTATAAAATTCTTTGATAGTTGCCTCATTATCAATCAACGCTACAACATCCTGACCATTATCAGCAGATGTCTGATGTCTTATTAAAACCAAATCTCCATCACTGATTCCTTTTTTATCCATGGAATCCCCTGATGCCCGCAATAAAAAATATCTATTACCAGGTTTTGCAAGTTTTACAGAAACCGGAATTTGAGCTTCAATATTCTCTTCTGTAAAAATTGGAATTCCACAGGCAATCGTTCCCAATAATGGGATTTTAACAGTATGTTCTTCAACAACATCATTATATTCCACCAAATCGGCTGGGACATAACTATTCACAATTGTAGACCTAGGAGATTTCTTTTTCAGTAAAATACCCGGTTCTACCCCAAGAATATCAGCAATTCGATATAAGTCTTCCAGGCTAGGCTGCCTTCTGTTCTGCACGTAAGAATTAACCATGTTATAGCTTTTATTTAGCTTTTCTGCAAGCCATATCTGCTTAACTCCCTTCTCTTCAAGCACTTCCTTTATGCGATTCATATTGTTGCTGAATAATATCTTAAATAAAGATACTAATAATGCAATAATATATCACTAAATGAGATGAAAACTAATCAACAAGTTATTAACAAAGAAATATTTGGAGCGGAGTAATTTAATTGTCAATATTTATAGAACAAAATGGAGAGATACCACACCCATTTTGCTCGCTTCGCTTCACAAAAAGAGTGTTCCGCAATTCAGAAACCGGTATTAGGGTAAAACTTTTTCCCCTCCCATTTAATATAACCTGATAAATTCTGCTTTTCCCCCCCCCTTGCTCGCCGGCCGGTCGGTCAAGGGATCAAACCGGCTTAATCGACAAAGGTTCAGGAAC
>PWLI01000087.1 GCA_003559415.1 Clostridiales bacterium
CGCACCAGGAGCATTTTGAGCGGCCTGGGTTTTGACCAGCAAGACTTCTCCCAGCCGGTGGAGGTGCTCAGCGGCGGCCAGCAAAGCCGTCTTGCCCTGGCCCGGTTGCTGCTGGCCAACCCCGATGTGCTGCTGCTGGACGAACCCACCAACCACCTGGACATCCAGGGCATACACTGGCTGGAGGACTACCTGCAAAACTACAAGGGGACACTGCTGATGGTGTCCCACGACCGGCGTTTTCTGCAGGCGCTGGCAAATTCCATCTGTGAACTGACCCCCGACGGGCTGGAACACTACAGCGGTGGTTACGATTCCTACCGGCGGCAGCGTCGCCAGCGCCGGGAGCAACTGCGCAAGGAATACCTGGCCCAGCAGGAGTACATAAAAAAGACCGAGGACTTTATCGCCCGCAACATCGCCGGACAGAAAACCAAGCTGGCCCAGAGCCGGCGCCGGGAACTGGAAAAGCTGGACCGGCTGCCTCCGCCGCCGGGGGAATATGCCAAGGCCAGTTTCAGTTTCGGCCAACGGCGGCCCAGCGGCCGCCAGGTGCTGGAGATCCGGGACCTGGCCATGGAATTTGACGGCCGGCCTGTTTTTGAAAACGTTTCCCTGACCGTCCAGCGGGGGGAGCGATTGGCGCTGATTGGGCCCAACGGCTGCGGCAAGACCACCCTGTTGGAGATAATTTGCGGTTTGCAGCAACCCACCGCCGGCAAGGTAAAATATGGGCACTATGTGGAAACCGCTTACTACAGTCAAAAGCGGGACGACCTGGACCCGGAAAAAAGCGCCGCCGATGAAATCTGGAACATGCGCCCCCTGTGGACCCGGGGAGAGGTTCAGAGCCTGCTGGCCCGGTTTCTGTTCCGGGGGGAAGAGGCCTTCCAGCTGGTCAAAAACATGAGCGGCGGCGAAGCCTCCCGGTTGGCGCTGGCCAAGCTGCTGCTGCAACAAGCCAACTTCCTGGTGTTGGACGAACCGACAAACCACCTGGACATCGACAGCAAGGAAGTGCTGGAGGATGCCCTGGATCAGTACCCGGGTACGGTGTTGGTTGTGTCCCACGACCGCTGGTTTTTGAACAAAGTCACCGGGGTGACGCTGGAGATGTCCAGTGAAGGTATTCGCCGCTACCTGGGCAACTATGACTATTGGCTGATGAAAAAGCAGGCAGAACAACAAGACCAACCGGAACAAGAGGAGAAAAAACAGCCAGCCAACGCCACCAAAACCAAGGGGCTTTCACCCAACGAAATTTACCGGCGGCGCCAGCGCCTGGCAGAGCTGGAAAGGGAGATTGACAGCCTGGAAGAGACTCAACAGCAATTGGAGCAGAAAATCAGAGACACCACCGGGCACCAACAAATGGCAGAGCTGACGGAAAAGATGCAACAGGCCAATCAGCAGCTGGACGAACTCTACCGGGAGTGGACTGCCATCGGTGAAGAACTGGAACAACACCGGGACTAAACTTCAGGGGCAATCCAAGTGATTGCCCCTTTGGTGAATTAACGTTACAATATAATCACAAGAGAATCGCCTTGGAGGTTGAGTCATGAAACGGTTGATGGTAATCGATATGCAAAGGGACTTTGTCGACGAAGATGGAGTGCTTTATTCCCCCGACGCCGCCGCCGTCATCGGCCCGGTTGCCCGGATTATTGGGGAATATACCGCCGCCAACCTGCCCATAGTGGCCACCCGGGACTGGCATGACCCCGATGACAAGGAGTTTGAAAGGTTTCCTCCCCACTGTGTGGCAAACACCCCGGGGGCCCGGTTCACTGCAGCGGTGGAAGAGGCCTTTGGCAACTATGAGAACCTGCACATCATCAACAAAACCCGCTACAGCGCATTTTTCGGCACCGACCTGGAAGGCCTGCTGGAAAAACTAAAGCCCGAGCTTGTTGAAGTGGTGGGCGTGGCCACCAATATCTGCGTATTGCATACGGTGGAAGAGTTGCGCAACCGGGACATACCTGTGCGGGTGCACTCAGAAGCGGTGGGATCCTTCGATCCCGAGGGCCATGTTTTTGCCCTCAAGCACATGGAAGCAGTGTTGGGAGCTGAGATAGTAAAATGAACACAGTAAACGGCCGGTTGGCGCCCCATCTCTTCAAGGTTCCCATAGAGCGGGTGCGGGCCGGCTACTATTCAGACAAATACTTTACCCGCTATGTAGATATTCTCCGGAGGGACAAAGTAAACAGGCCGGTTTTCTACCAATTCTTTCCCCGCAAGGACGCAGTGGTGGCTGGCCTGGATGAGGCCTGTGCCCTGTTGCGCTGCGGCACCGGGTACTACAACGACCGGCAGCAGGCAGACCAGCTTTTCCAACAGTTGTTGGAAGTGGAAAACAAAAGCGCCTCGGCCGAATACTACCTGGACCGCCAGTCCATGGAAGAATGCAATCTCCAGCGGATTCAACTGCGGGAGCAGCTGATGGACCTGTGGGTGGACAAGTGGCAGGAGTTGGAAGTATATGCCCTGAACGACGGCGACGAAGTTGCCAGGGACGAGACTGTTATGGTAGTCAAGGGGGACCCGGCATATTTTGGCTACCTGGAAACAGCGTTGTTGGGCGCCATCGCCCGGGCCACCAGCACCGCCACCAGCGTCAAAAGGGTGGTTAGGGCGGCCCGGGGCAAACCGATTATCTTCTTCTCCGCCCGGTTTGACCATCACTGGGTCCAGGCCACCGACGGCTATGCCGCTTTCAAGGCCGGCGCTTTTGGCGTGTCCACCGATGCCAACGCCGACTACTGGGGGGCTGAAGGGCTGGGCACCATGCCCCACGCCCTGATTGCCTCCTACAACGGGTCCACAACCCAGGCCGCTTTGGCCTTTGACCGCCACATAGATGCCAAAGTCAACCGGGTGGTGCTTGTGGACTGGGACAACGACTGCATCGGCACCAGCGTCCAGGTGGTGGCAGACTTTTACAGGCATTTCACCGGCCAGGAGTTTGTGCCCGGCACCAGCGACCCTTCACCGGTTATCGGGGAGGGGAAGGGCAAAATCTGGGGGGTGCGGTTTGACACTTCGGGCAACATGCGGGACGCTTCGGTGGTGCCCCGGGATGAACACTCGCTGGGGGTTTGTCCGGAACTGGTGTGGCGGGCCCGGCAACACTTTGACCAAATCGGCCTCAGTGAATTGAAGATTATGGTGTCCGGCGGATTTGACTGCGAGAAAATCTCATTGTTTGAAGACTTGGGCGTGCCGGTGGACATTTACGGCGTCGGCTCAAAGCTGCTGAAGAGCAAAATAGACGTCACCGCCGACATTGTGGAAGTGGACGGCAGACCCTGTGCCAAGGTGGGCAGGGAAAAGGGTGATTTCTCTGGGCTTAAACCGGTGGAACTGAACAACGGCTAACAATACTAAATCAAAATGCTGCCCCCACGGCAGCATTTTTTATTCCCAAACAATCTCTGCATTTATTACCTCCGCCAGTTGTCCAGGGTGCTGACCTGTCAGATCCAGGCCCTGGTGGTCAAAGGACAAGGGCGGCAGCAGCACTTTTTCCGGACGGGCCCCGCAGCTTC
>PWLI01000038.1 GCA_003559415.1 Clostridiales bacterium
GGAGCCATTTTCCATCCTCCTGCCATTGTTTTTCCGAATATTGGATGGTCAAAGGCTGGTCCGGGTGGCGGGGGTTCCAATACTTCATCACGGCCTGGTGCTGCTTCACCGCGACCTGCTGTGGGACTGAACAAAGCAGGTAGAGATAAAGCCGGGTCTGGGGCGAAGAAAGCAAGTGCCTGGCCGGCGGCTTGACATTGGTCTTCCAGTCATAGACCACAACTTCGTCGCCGCCACAGACAATAAGATCGTACTTGGCCAACAGCCGCAAATCGTCATTCTGGACACGCAGCTCGTATTCTGACAAATACTCCCTGCCCTCCTCCATGGGCAACCACTTCTGCAATTGCTTAAGCCAGCTGCCCAACTCCGGATCCTCTTTCGGCGGCAGCTGAGGCGTCCTGCCGCTGAAATGGGCCTGGGCCAGCAGGTGGAACTTGCGTCCCGTTTCCAGGTTCTGCAACGCCTTGCCCGAGGGCAGCGGCCAATAGAGGCCGTCAATATAACGGTACTTGAACTTTAAGGGGCATTTGAGCCAGGCGGAAAGGGATGCCTGGCTGAACCACATGTTATTGAGATTTTCCACCGGCTCTCACCTCCACTGTTTTCTCCATGGCCTTAACTGCCACCGCCGGGTATTGGCGTCCAAAATCACCGCGGCTGTGCCAGGTCAGCAACAGGTTTTCCCTGGCCCGGGTAGTTGCCACATAGAGCAACCGCAACCGCTCACACAGCAAATCCTCCTTGGCGGCCACTATCGCCTGCTTCTGATTCAAGCCATCCATTTCGGCCTTGGCCACGGCCACCGGGTTGACCAGTTCATCGGGCAGCCAACCATATTCCGAACGAATCCTGTCGCCCATTTTGCCAGGATACTGGGTGGAAGTCAGTGACACCACATAGACGGTATCCCACTCCAGTCCCTTGGCCTTGTGGGCGGTGACCAGGTTGACCACGCCGGGCTGGGCCTGGTAGCCGCTGCGGTCATAGAACAGGTTGGCCGAACCCAGCAAGCTGTTGGTCATCAACGTCAATTCCTCTACAACCCGGGGCAGGCGCCAACCGGGGTTTGCTGTCATCTGATACTTTACATCTACCGCCATTTTCTGGGCCACCGCCAGTTCCTGCTGCTGCAAGTCCAAACCATTGGCCAGCTCCAGCACCAGCTGGTCGGCAGGCAGATGGGAGGCCTGCAGCCATCCTGACAGCGTTTCCAGGGTGTCTGTCACCTGGGGCCACAGCTCAAACTCCGCCAGTGTGGCCGTGGGCACACTGGGAGAAAACAGCAGTTTTTCAACCGGCACAGTTTCCAGGTATCCCTTAAGGGCCTGGTCGTCGGCCAGCTCCGGCAGCAACCGCTCCACCGCCGGCACCAGCTTGCCGTTGTCCCCCGGTCGGGCCAGAAAGGCCAGTATGGCCAGCAAATCATCGATGGTTTTGCGCCGATGGGCCGGATAGGTGGTAATTTCATAAACCGGCGCCTCCATCTCTTCCAGCCTGGTGGCGAATTTTCCCACCAACCAGTTGGTCGGGGCAATTATTGCCACCGTCTTCTCGGGGTTGCGCCGGACGAAACCGGCGGCATGTTCGCTTACAGCAGCCACTTCCTCGTCCAGGCTGGCATAATTGCGCACTGCCAAGGTATAGCCCTGGGGCCGGGGATTGGGATGGGGGTCACTGTCGTCAACCGGTTCTATGTAGTTGTCCTCCAGCGCCTGGCGACAGGCCGCCACCGGATGTTCCTCCCGGCTCCACTGAACAAGGGAGTTGGCCATCTCGATTATATCCCGGCTGCTGCGGCTGGACTGCAACAAGGGCACCAGCGAAACATCGGG
Source organism: Clostridiales bacterium (assembly GCA_003559415.1). GTDB lineage: Bacteria > Bacillota > Proteinivoracia > UBA4975 > PWLI01 > PWLI01. The sequence continues at coordinate 1,836 of PWLI01000038.1, forward strand.
CCGCTGACAGAACTGCCTAAACAGCTCAGGGTCAGAGTCGGTAAAGGTGCCCATAATCGCCTGATTGGAGTCGCCTACCCTGACCAGGTTGCCATGAACACCGGAAAGGGCCAGCAACAACCGCTGCTGCAACGGGTTGGAATCCTGGGCCTCATCTTCAAATATATAGGGCCATGTGGCGGCCAGGCGTTGGCACAAGTCCTGGTCTTCCTCCACCAACCGGCAGGCCATCAGCAACAAATCATCAAAGTCTATCTGCCCCATGCGGGTCAACTGCCGCTGGTATTCCCGGTAAATTTCCACCGCCCAGGCAAAAAACCCTTCATGCCTGACCAGGTCCTGGGCCTGCCGGGGCGAAAGCCCGGCCCCCTTTATGTGGGTAACCATGGCCTTGGCCAAGTCGGCGGTGCGGCCCCGCCAGTGCTCCAGCGCCTGCTGGTGACGGGGGTGCCCGCCACTGATTTTCAGCACATCCTGCCAGCGGCTGTTATTCTTTTCAATCCATTGATTAACTATTCCATCCACCATCCGCTCCCTGTACCCGCCGTCGACGATAAAGAAATCATCCCGCAGGCGCACGGCATCGGTGCGCTGGCGTATTATCTGCAGCGCCAGGGAGTGCAATGTGCGCACTTCATGGCCCGTGCCCCGGGGCAAATCCCGCTGTTCCAGCCAGTCCCCGATTTTGGCAGTGAAGTTGGCCACCGCCGAGTTCATGACGGTAACGACCAAGACTTTGGAACCCCGGGGCATGCCATCGGCAATCAGCCGGGCGGCCAACCAGGAAAGTATGGTGGTCTTGCCGGCGCCGGGTACCGCCGGCACAGCCATATAACCGCCTTTGTATTGGGCAACCTCTTTCTGTCCCGGCCTAAACTTCATAGCGTTCACTCCCTGCCAACACATCATAGAGCAATCCCTGCAATGGGCCGTTTTGTTCATAGCCATGACTGTCCACGTTGGCAGCTGCGGCAATCAGCCGGCCCCGGCAGCGGCGAATAAGCGCCCTGGCCGTCCGGGCCCCGTTGAGTGTGCTGGCGGCCAGGTTGTGTTCATCGGTCCACTGCCCGCCAGTCCAGTGGGGTGAAAGCACATGGGGGTTGAGCAGTTCCCGGCTGTCCTGCTGGAACCAGCGCATGCTGGTACAGTCAGTCCATACCTGCACCTTGCTGTGATGATGGCCGGAGATATAGGAATAAGGTGTGGCCAGCATAACAGCCCTTTCACGGCTTTCCGGCTCAAGCAAACTGTCCGCCGCCACCGTTCCCGACGCCAACATGCGCAAAAAAGCCGGGCCTGTTTCGTCGGCCAGGTCGGGGAAACGCCCGGCGGTGCGGATGAACTTTTGTGCCGACACCATCAACTGCCGGCAGACAACCAGGTCATCCCGGGAGGGTGGGAGCTGGGACAACAGTTCTCCGAAGACCCGCTGGAAAAAGGCGTCCACCGGCAACTCCTCTTGCTCCGAATAATTGTCCAGCCATTGGCGCAACAGGTCAAAATCAGCAGCCGCCTTGAATCCAACCCTCTCCCGCAACCAGGGCTCCAGGGGCAGCAGGCGGAAGTCTTTAACCTGCCGGGACAACAGCCACGCCCGCACATGATCGATTTTCAGCAACAGTTGCAACGACTGGGCCAAATCCGGCAGCCCCCACTCCGGTTGCCAATGGGGATGGGCCAGCAGGGTCAGCGTCATCAGCACCCGGACAAAGGGCTGGTCAATCAGCCTTTTATTTTTGGTCAGGTTGTAGAGGGGAACATCCAACTGTTGCAGGCGATGCTCCAACACATGCTCCAGCACCCGGTCAGCCAGGGGAGACACAACGGCAATTTCATTTGCCTCCATGCCTTCACTTACCAGGCCGGCCACCCTGTCGGCCACTGCGTCCAGCATCTGGCTGCGCAGGTCCTGTTCCAAAAACTCCAACTCCGGTCCTTGCTTAACCGGACGGGGATTGCCCCCCAATATGGCGCCGTAAAGGGCCGCCCCGGCACCGGCGCCGACACCGGCCGGCACCAGCTCCAACTGGCCGCCATCCGACAGGCGTTGCCAGCCGCCCCGGGGATCGGCCCCGAAAAAGGTGCTGTGTCCGCCATCGGTGGAAAACACCATCACCGAACTGTCCGCCCCCTTGGCAACAAGTTCAATTAGTTCATGGGCGGCAGGAGGCAGTTCATCGGCGTCATCCACCAGCAAGTGATTGAAGCGGGATGCAAGCTGCTTTTTATACTCCCTGTTCTTCAACAGTTTCCTGTATGCATAGACCGCCAGGGCATAGTCCATGGCGCCATGTTTCTCCAGGCGCCTGACATAGCCGTCCAGCGCCTTTTGGGCCACATCAAATTCCGCCCCTGCCCCTGCTGCGCTGGCCAGCCGGGGGCCAATATCCTTCCTCTTGACCCCGTTGAGGGCTGCCAGCACCAAACAGCTTCCCAACTGGATGGCCAGGCGCTCTTGGCTGGTGACGATGCCGGCAAAGGCTTCTTCCAGCCGCCGCACCTGTTCCAGCATGGTGAACTGCCCCGTTTCCACCGTCAGAAATTCCGGCTCCAGCCAACGGCTGCCATAGGGCCAGTGGTGGCGCAACTCCCGCTGAACCCAACCAAAATATGTATACACATGCAGGGGCCCGGCCCAGGGAAGATCCACCTCTTCCCGCCAGTCCCGGACATCTTTGGCATTTCTCAACAATACCAGTATGTTGTCAGTGGAGTGCTCCAGGGCCAGTTGCCGGTAGCGTTGCCTCAACCGGGTTGTGCGCCCCGAACCCCCCATTCCCACTAACATGGTTTTGGACATGTCACCACTCCTTACTGCCCATTATAACACCTGATTGCGTCAACAAAAACGCACAGCAGCAACAAGTTTACTTTACCGCTTTTTAGTGATAGTGTAACACCAAAGGCAGTTAAGGAGGAAGGAGCATGAAACGGTTCAACCTAGCGGTGCTTGGCATTGCTGTTCTGGCCCTGGCTCTGGCGCTTGCCTGCAACGACAATGACGACCCTCTGAAACACCCACAAGTGAATCGGGAAGACAAGCTCCCCCAGGACATAGCCAAAGTCCTGCCTGAAGATGACCATCATCCGCCTATTCTTCATTCCGATGAGTTTGAAGAACCGGTGCCCCTGCCCTGGCCGGTCAACACCTCCGGAGGAGAGGATTCGGCCTTTATGCTGCCTGACGGCAACACTCTGTACGTATGGTTTACACCTGATGTCCGGGTGCCGCCAGAACAACAGATACTGGATGAGGTTACAGGGGTCTACGTCACCCACCGTACAGAAGATGGCTGGACTGCTCCTGAGCGGGTGTGGCTCCAGCAACCCGGCAAACTTGTCCTGGACGGTTGTGTGGCTATCCAGGGGGACGAGATGTGGTTTTGCTCCGCCCGGGAAGGATATGAAGGGGTAAACATGTTCACTGCTGAGTTGGTGGACGGGGAATGGGTCAACTGGCAATACGTGGGAGACCAATTGATGGTGGAATATGAAATAGGCGAAGTCCATATCCACGGCGATGACCTTTACTTCCACTCCTGGCGGGATGGGGGCAAGGGCGGGCTGGACATCTGGGTCACCACCCGCAGCTATCACAATGGAGAAATAACCTGGTCGGAACCGGTAAACATGGAGGTCTTTAATACCCCCGGGGACGAAGGATTTCCCTTTATCTCCACCGATGGTCAGGAGTTTTGGTTCACCCGGACGTACATGGGCACCCCCGCCATATTCCGTTCCATAAAGGTGGACGGGCAATGGACGGAACCGGAGTTGATTGTGTCCCAATTTGCCGGCGAACCGACATTGGACGATGCCGGCAACCTCTACTTTACCCATCATTTTTTCAAAGATGGTGAAATGATTGAAGCGGACATCTATGTGGCCTACAGGAAAAGCCCCCGAAACTAAAAGTAAAACCCAATGCCAACCTGGACAGGTTGGCATTGTTCTTTAACCGTATAATGTTATGTTTCTTGGTTGGCCGCCAGCTCTTCTGCCAAATCAGACACCCGTTGTTGCCAGCGTTCAGCAGGCCACAGTAAAACACCTGCGTCAGTAGCTTCTTCCCAGGCATTGGCCGTAAATGCTCTGCCCAGAATAACTGTGCGTTGACAGTTGTGGGTTTGTTGCAACACCATCGATTCCTGAATGTCTTCTCCCGTCACAGTGGCTTTGAAAACCACCACCAGCACCAATGCAGCCTCTGTGCCGGCAGTCAGCACCCAGGAAGCTGATTGGCCCGGGACCTGTTCCACAGAAAAACCCGCTCCGGCCAACCGCTTTTTCAGCTTGCGCAGGCTGGGAAGCGGTGGTTTGGACTTTCCCAGTATATCCATTAGCAGTACGTATATCAGGTGCAGGGAGATTATAATAGCTGGCACATACCAGTAATCTTCCAGCAGACCCAGGGCAGTCAACAACAATTGTCGTATTTGCTCAGCATTCACTGCCAAGACCTCCTGTCACTGTTCACCTGTTGCCCTGGCCCGCCTCTTCCAACTGGGACAAAAGATAGAGGTAGTGGGATTTCAGCCCCTCATGTTGTTGCAGCCGCTCTTCGAGACGTTGCTGCATGTGTGCAAGCACCTGGGCATCACTCTGATGCCAAACCATCAACATCCGCAACGCTCGCACCTTGTTGGTAAACTGTTTAGGCGCTTTTGCCCTCTGCAAAAGCCCCCAAATGCCGCCCCCCTGGTCCGTCAGCAGTTTATAAAGATGTTCCACCCGTTGGATATGTTTCTCCAGGTACTCCTCGGCTCCCTGATGGGTGCGCAGGTGGGGATGAGGGTTCAGCAACTTGTCCGCCTCCTGCCATTCCGGCAGGGGCCCATATCGCTCGTGGGGGTTTTCCAACAATTTCATCTCAACCGTCCTCCCTTCCCGGGCGGCCCGGATATTTTTCTGTCAAGGTTTTTATCTTATCTGCCAAATCATCCGGCATGGGAAGATGGCCGCCGCCGTCAGTACGGTGCCAGGCCAGCAAAAATTCCACCGGATGCCACAGCGTCTTTTTCAGACCCTCGGCACCGGCCTGGTCTTCAATTGCCTTGGACATGGCCACACCCTGAAAATGGCCGGGGTCTGTTTGCCGGCAATACTTTACAAGCTCCCTGGGGTTCCCGTCCAGCGCCTTGTCCAACAGGTCGTAAAGCTCCTGGAAATAGGGCCGGGAATCCCGGGCAAAGGCGGCGTAGTGTTCCAACCGCTGCCGCAAGCGGGAACGCAAGGGGTCCACGGCATACTTATACCGCAACTCCAGCATCTCCCGGCTGCCGCCGATAACATAATTGACAATACCCTCGGTCTGCAATGAAAAAAGGCATGCCCAAAGATTGTCACGTTGGCTGTCGTCAGCCAGTTTTCTGTGGGCAAAATGGAACAGATGATGGGCGATGAATTGCTCAGCCCGCTCCTGGCCCAATTCCCACAACGCCAGCAAATCCAGGTATATGGTGCCCCGGGACGCAAACCCCAGGACCGGCGCACCCAACACGATTTCGATCTGCTGATCAACGTCAACTGGTTCAGGCAGCCAAGACAACACTTCCCTTTTGATGGTCTGGGGCAGTTGGGCTTCCAGTTCCCGGGTCTGTCTGTCCAGCACCGCCGGCAAATCATCCAATCTCTGAAAGGCCCTCTGCAGGTGGTGTTGCAGCGCCAATTGTTCCGGCGGCACCTGCAAAGTGCCGCTGTCTTGCCAGGCGTTGATCAACGCATAGACAAATCCCTGGGGGTCCAGCGGGACATGACGACCTTCATGCCAACGTCCACAGCTGGACAACACCGGCTCAAATGCTGCCTGGCCCAGTTGATCCAACCACTTTCTGCCCAATTGCTGGCCAGCCCTGACCTCTTCCATAACCTCAATAACCATCCGGGCCTTGTCTCCGCCAAGGGAAACCATTGGTTGCACCTCCGTTATGGAAATCTATGTCCCTATTACCCGATGGTGAACTTTCTTGCCTTTGCGGATGTTGACCGCTCCGTCCTCAATGTAGTCGCCATCGACAACCAGTTCCCAGTCACTAACCCGTTGCTCGTTGATATATATGCCGCCCTGTTCCACCAACCGGCGGCCCTGGCTTCTGCTGTCAATCAGGCCGCATTGTTCCAGCAACTCCAGCAAGGGGATGCCTTCAGCCAGCCTTGCCTGCTCCACTTCGGTTGTAGGCACCGCACCCTGACTGCCCTGGCCGCCGCCAAAGAGCGCCCGGGCACCGTCCCGGGCCTTTTCCGCTTGTTGACGGCCGTGGACAAGGTTTGTCACTTCAAAGGCCAGCACTTCCTTGGCCCGGTTGAGCTCTGCTCCGGTGCCAGCGGTCAGCTGGTCAATTTCCTCCAGCGGCAAAAAGGTGTACAGCCGCAGGAAACTGGCCACGTCCCGGTCGTCGGTGTTGCGCCAGAACTGGAAGAAGTCGTGTACAGGCAACTGATCGGGATCCAGCCACACAGCGCCCTCTTCTGTCTTGCCCATCTTGCTGCCGTCACTGCGTTCCAACAGGGGGGTGGTCATGCCAAAGGCCTCGCCCTGTTCAACACGGCGGATGAGGTCTGCACCGGAGATAATGTTGGACCACTGATCATCGCCACCAACCTGCAGACAGCAGCCATGCTCCCGGAACAGCACCAGAAAGTCGTAGGATTGCAACAACATGTAGTTGAACTCGATAAAGGACAGGCCCCGTTCCAGACGGGACTTAAAACAATCATAGGTCAGCATGCGGTTGACGGAGAAATGCACACCCACATCCCGCAAAAACTCGATGTAGTTGAGCTCGGTCAACCACTGACTGTTGTCCAGCACCAACCCCTTGCCCTCATCCAGACAGATAAACCTGCTCAGTTGACTGGTCAGCTTGCGGGCATTTTCCTCTATCGTTTCTTTGTCCAGCATTTGGCGCATATCTGTTTTACCGCTGGGGTCGCCAATCATGGTGGTGCCGCCGCCAATCACTACAATCGGCCGATGGCCGGCCTGTTGCAAATGGCTCAACAACATCACCGGCAGCAAATGTCCCACATGCAGGCTGTCGGCGGTGGCATCAAACCCGGCATAGACCGTCAAGGGCTTCTCCAATCTCTCAGCCAGCGGTTGGGGATGGGTGACCTGTTTAATCAGGCCCCGCTCCTCCAGATGTTTATATACTTTTCCCATAAGGCATCTTCCCCTTTATAAAAATAACCCGTCCCGGCAAGGGACGGGGTTTACCCGCGGTACCACCCAAATTGGCCGTAAAGGCCCACTCTTTGCCCTTAACGGGGACAATGCGCTGCAGCCTGCCGGAAAATCCTTCGGTGCAGAGTTCAGGGGTGTACGTTGCAGGAACCACTACCGGTTTTCACCAGCCACCGGCTCTCTGAAAGCGGCGCTCCGGCAAACCTCCCCATCATCACCTTTGCTACATTATATCAATTGCCCATGGGCCTGTCCAGTCAGCGTCGCTGAATCAGGTAAGCCCGGGGAACAGGAGCTTCATCAAAAACCCGGTGGATATAGACAGTTTTTCCGTCAGCTGCCCAGGCTGTTGGCACCGAAGCCATAATCGTGCTGTCGGTGCGCCGGTCCAACTCAACGATTCTTTCTCCCCCCGGCCGGGCATAGGCGGTGATGCTGGTAAATTTCGGGTCTTCACCTTCTGCCTGAAGGCTGCCAATCAAGGTAAACATTACCTGGGAGCCATCTCCCGACCAGGCCACTTCCAGGGCCGCATAGTTCATTTCCTCTTCCAGCCACTGCACCATGTTGGAACCATCGGCCCGGGAATGCCAGACAGACACCACACCGGCACGCTCCAGGGCAAAAACCACACCCGCCGCCCCAGGCCCCAGGCACGCCTGTGCAAGCAGGCCGCTGGAGCCGGCGATCTCAACATGCTGATGCTGCTGGTACTGGGAATAGACTGTCCAGGATTGATGATCGAAAAACAGCACATGCTTCTGCCAGTCCCTTGCCAGCCAAGACAACACTGTGTCACCGTCAAACTCTGCTACCTCTTCCACCTGGCTCTGGTCTTGGACCCAAACCTGGCCCTGGTGATAGAAATGCAAACTGTCATCCTCACCGACAGAAACCAACATGCCCCCCCGGAGCTGCTCATCAATTTTCACAGGCGAACCCTGAAACCCTTCCGGGCTGAGCGCCATAACCTCTGAACCGGTATTGATGTATAACTTGTCACCCTCAAGGAGGTTGACAAACTGGCGGGCCAGCACCCGGCTGTCGTTCCCCCGGTGCCACAGCAATATATCGTTCTTGACAACCAGCAAACCAACGCCGGTGTCAGCAATTACAACCCCCTGCAAGTCCGTCAAAACAACCTCTTCAAATTGCAGGCGGCTCAGGGGAACAGGGCCGTAAACAGACCATAAGTACCTGGCCAACACTGCTGTCAACAACAACGCCAGCAATAAAAAGGCATGCCACTGGCCCGATGCCAAACCGCTGCTGCGGCGCCTGGCAGGCAAGCTATCCATATGCTCCCTCCTCTCCCGGCAAATACAGGAACTATCATAAAACAGTTGCCACTCGCTACTGTTGTTGCTATGCTCTAATTGAGGTGATGACATGTACAGGGCGGGCAAAATAAAAGCAGACACAAAGGAAGAATTTTACAATCAACTTAACACGTTGTTGATGGCATTGGTTGCAGACGAAAAGTCTGCAACGGCCAACTTGGCCAACGCCGCCGCACTGTTGTTTGACCAGCTGGATGAAGTAAACTGGGCCGGGTTCTACCTTTTGGAGAACAGTCAACTGGTGCTGGGTCCTTTTCAGGGCAAGCCAGCCTGCACCCGCATACCTTTAGGCAGTGGCGTTTGCGGCACAGCGGCTTCAGAAAACAAAATGCTGAACGTGCCTGATGTCCACGCTTTTCCGGGACATATTGCCTGCGATTCAGCCTCTCGGTCTGAGCTGGTAATCCCTGTGGTAAGCAAAGACGGACTGCTGGGAGTGCTGGACATAGACAGCCCTGTGGTCAACAGGTTTGATGACGCTGATGCAAAAGGGCTGCAACAATTCGTTCACTTGCTGGAAAGAAAAATAAGCTAAAGGAGTGAGCAACACTCACTCCTTTTTAGTTGCCCAAATCATAAATACGCCAGGTTCTTTCCACCCGCTGCAACAAAAATTCTTGGCTGCGGAACAAACCCTGACCAAAGTAGACCAACACCCGGGCCTCATCGCCCTCTATCTCCGCTTCAGTGATTCGGAAATCAAGCAACAGTGAATCCGCCTCATGCCACATTTGGTACCACTGGCCGGCGGGCTCGCCATCAATCGCCCGTTCCAACTGAACCCGGGCGGTGCCTGTTGTCAAGTCCAGTGCCCGGGCAGAATCATTGCGATGCATGGCCACAAGCAACTCAGAGACCACCGTTTCCGGAGTCGGCGGCCACAGCAAAGCCACCAACAGCACCACCAGCAGCAAGGCAATTACAGCAACCGTTGTGCCCCACACCAATAGTGGGTGACGGGAAGTTTTTTCCTGGTCAGCCACAGGCGCACCTCCTTCAGGTTACAAGTTTTTCCGGACGGCAACAGCCATGTTGTAAGAATCCAGCGTCCAGGGCGGGAGCCCCGGCAGCTGAGCCACATCATCCATCCGGCACCAGAATACTGAAGACAGTTCGTCATCATTTGTTTGAGCTGTGCCTGATTTATAATTGCAACAGAAAATCACGTTCACCACGGGAGTGCCATCTTCAATTATAAACAATTTGCTTCCGGCATATACCATCTCCGATGCAGAAACACCGGTTTCTTCTGCCAGTTCCCGGTGGGCTGTCTGTTCCAGTATGTGTTGCTCACCATCGTCTATTTCCACCTTGCCACCGGGAAAGCTTATCATGCCGGGAGCCACCTGCTCATCAAGCCCCCGTCTGGTCAGCAGGCAATACTGCCCTTTGAATACCACTACTTCCACGTTGACAACAAACATGTTTTCAACCATTTTTGCGAATGAACTCCAAGCCCTGGCGGACGCGCTCTTCAACCATGTTGCTGATCGCGCCGGTGTCGTGCTCTGCAAACTCCTCAGGCATAAGCGGCGGGCAAATATGCATCCTCACCTTGGAGGGTGCTATTTTTCGACCATTTCCTTCATATACCTGGAGTGTGCCGTCAAAGGCCACCGGAACGATGGGCACCCGGGCCCGCTGGGGCAACTTCATGCTGCCCCTTTTGAAGTCCAACAGTTCACCGGTTTTGCTGCGGGTGCCTTCGGGGAAAATAACCAATGAGGCAACACCGTCTTTAAGCTGATCAACGGCCTGGATGAGAATTCTGCTGGATTGACGCAGATCGCTGCGGTCGATAAACAGGCAATCTATGTACTTCATCCAAGTGCTTATTCCCGGATAAGACGCCGTTTCTATTTTGGCAATAAATGATAGATCCTTTGGGAAGTAGCCCAGCAGCACCATGACATCAAAAAAGCTTTGGTGGTTTCCCATGACCACCACCGGCCCCGACGGCAGTTGCGACTCACCGCTTATCTCAATGCTGCTGAAAGTGCCCCATAACATCGCCCGCCCCCACCAGCTGGCATAGCGCCTGGCCCGGGGTTGAGGGTTGCCGCCGAAAATACGGATAAGCCAGAGAATCGGTATGAGTATTACTCCCGCGATTATAGTCATCAGGGCAACAAAGCCCCACACTGCAGTGCGAATATAGCCCAAACTCAATCACCTGCCCCATTGTTCTACTGAGGATTATACCATATTGCAGAAGACAGCAGAAACAGCGAAGTACTTGTCACACAGCATCCACCCACAGACAGGAGAAGCCCAAACCTAAAATATCAGCACCCCCAAACTGAATAAAGTTAAGTTACAAATTTATTAAATTGATTTCCGGGATTGACAATATTGTTGGCCGGGCTTATACTTGTGTCAGACAAAACGGAAAAAAGAAAATACAGGAGGGTTTCAAGTGGGAGAATCTTTGCGGGACATACTGGACAAGCTGGCCGCCGGTGAAATAACTGCTGGCCAGGCAGAAGCGCAGTTAAAGAATTTGCGGAAAAAAGACGGTGACGAAGATGTAAGCTGGTCAGCGGGATGGGGGTTCAGCCATCAGTTCGAAGAAATCCACACCGGCACCCTGGATTCCCAGGTGGATGTGGAACTGGGCTCGGCCAACGGCAGCATTTGTGTGGAAACATGGGACAAACCTGAATTTCGGTTGGAAATCAAAAAAACCGTGCGGGGCTTAAGCAAAAAAGCCGCACAGCAGTTGGCAGACTCAGTATCACTGGCCGACATCGGCCCCTCATCAATTAAGGCAGGCGATCGCCTTTGTGACTCCAGCCTGCGCAAGAAAATCTCGGTATCAATACGTCTCCAGCTGCCCAAAGAAGTCACTGCAGCCGGGAAAATCCGCACAGCCAATGGAAGCATACGGCTATTGGGGCTGAACTTGACTGAAATGGATGTAGGTTCCGTCAACGGATCGTTAAACATCAGCGACTGTTCCGGCGAGACGCTCAAAGCCAAGACGGTTAATGGCGCTGTGGCATTCCAGGGCCAGGTTCCCCACTTGGGTTTTTCAACAACCAACGGCAGCATCACTGCGGCCAACAACATTGAAACCGGCGACATACGCATGGCCACCGTCAATGGCGCACTGCGCCTGGCTCTGCCGGAAGGACAGCATTCTGCAATCAGCTTACAGGCCCGCTCGGTATCCAGCCGGCTGTCTGTAAACCACCC
>PWLI01000140.1 GCA_003559415.1 Clostridiales bacterium
AATGACAACATAAAATGGAGATGATGAGCATGTTAAACAAATTGCTGGCCCACAACACCGGTTATTTTGCCATAATCAGCAACATGGAGACGCGGCCCTGGGGTGTGGTTTTTGCCAACAGCGACAACCCTCTTCATTATGACTCCAACCATGCAGAATTGACCAAGGCAACGTCCAGGGAATTGCCTCAGGTGGTGGATGAGATAGAAAAATTTTACCAAGGCATGAATATCGTGCCCAGGATATATGTCAACCAATTTTCATCCCCGCCGGACATTCGGGCGTTTTTGGCCATGGCCGGGTATAATTTGCTTGTCGACCCTTATCGGGTCATGCTTTGGGACAACATCTCCGAAACCCCACCTCTGCGCCCGGGGATGACGGTAGAAACAGTGGGGGTGCATAACCGGGCGGAAGCCCTGCGTATTTTGGTGGGAGAAACCGCCTGGGGTACCCCTGAGATTATTAAAAAGGTTTTCGAGCGGGAGTTTGATCACCCGGAAGTTCAGTATTACCTGGTAAGAAAAGACGGCACCCCTGCCGCAACCGGCTTTCTGTTCTACCAGGGTGACATGGCCCGGGTGGAGAATTTCCGTACGCTCCCGGAGTTCCGCCAGCAAGGATGCGCCACAGCCCTGATTCATCACATGCAACAGCAGTTCGCTTTGCGGGGCGGGCGGGGCCTGTATTTGTTGGCAAGTGACGTTGTGGCAGAATCTCTGTACCGCAAATGCGGGTTCAAGGATATGGGCCTGGTGGAGCATGTGGCGGCCTACAAGTCTGTGTCGCCGATAGCCGACCGCTGACCAGGCCTGTTTTAGATGCTTGTAGAATTGACTTTTTCAGGGTCACTATCTATAATTGTGTTACCGTGATGAAGGGAAAAGTAGATGGGATGTTGGTTCACAGCGAGCCGGGGTAGGTGAAAGCCGGCATCTGGCACCCGTCGAACATGGCCCCGGAGCGATGTGCCTGAACCGCTGGCAAGGGCACACGACTGGCACCCGTTACAGTGCTCCAAGAGGCCGCTGTGGCGGCAAGCGGGGTGGTACCGCGGGTTACAACCCGTCCCGGCGACAAGCCGGGCGGGTTATTTTATCTGTTTGAGGGGTGTTGAGAATGACAAAACATGTTTTGATATGCAGTGCCTGGCCTTATGCCAATGGCTCGTTGCATCTGGGCCATATTGCCGGCTTGTTGCCAGCAGACATATTGGCCCGTTACTTTCGTTTGCGGGGAGACAGGGTATTGTTTGTGTCCGGCAGCGACTGCCATGGCACACCGATAGCTGTCCGGGCCGCCCAGGAGCATTTGCCGCCTGCTGAGATTGCCTCCAGGTACCATCAGGAGTTTGTCCAGTCCTTTGAGCAGCTGGGCTTCAGCTACGACAAGTATGCCGCTACAATTGACCAGGAACATCAAGAGGAAGTTCAGAAAATAATCACCTACCTGCATGAAAAAGATTGGCTATACCCCCGGGAGCAGCAGCAGATCTGGTGCGACCATTGCCAGAAATTCCTGCCCGACCGCTATGTTGAGGGGGTTTGCCCCCGGTGTGGTTCCCCCGATGCCCGGGGCGATCAATGTGATGCCTGTGGCGCCCTGCTTGATCCGGAAGATCTGACTGAGCGGCGTTGCAAACTTTGTGGCAACCCTCCCGGAGAAAAGACGACCATGCATCTGTTTTTCCGGCTTTCCAAACTCCAGCAACGGTTGGAGCAGTTGCTGGCAGAGAAGGGCGGGAAGTGGCGGTTAAACGCCCGGGAGTTGACGGCCAGGTATCTGCGGGAAGGCTTGCATGACCGTGCTGTCACCCGGGACATTGACTGGGGCATTCCGGTGCCGATTGAGGGTTATACAGACAAAAAGATTTATGTTTGGTTTGAAGCGGTGTTGGGATATTTCACCACCAGCAAGCGCTGGGCAAAAGAGCAGGGGGACCCAGACAGTTGGCAGCAGTTTTGGGGGCCAGAGGGCAAAAGCTACTATGTCCACGGCAAGGATAACATACCCTTTCACACCGTTATTTTCCCCGGTTTGCTGCTGGCTTTGGGTGAAAACTACAACCTTCCCGACAGGATACTTTCCAGTGAGTTTCTCAACATAGAAGGCAAGAAGCTTTCCACCAGCCGCAATTGGGCGGTTTGGATTCCCGACTTTCTGGCCAATTATTCCGCCGACTCCCTCCGTTACTTCCTGACCGTCAACGGCCCTGAAGGCAGGGACGCAGACTTTTCCTGGCGGGAGTATGTGGAGCGCAACAACGGTGAGCTGGCTGGAGCCTGGGGCAACCTGGTCAACCGCACATTGCCATTTGTTACCCGCCACTTTGATGGCACTGTGCCCCAGGGCACCAATCCTTCCGGGGAAAAACTGCTGGCGGAGATCGCCGGCACATATGAGGAAGCGGGAAGTTGCATTGAAGAAGGCAGGTTTAAGGAGGCCTTGCGGTTGGTCTTTAACCAGGTGCGCAGCTGCAACAAGTATTTTGACACCGAGGCCCCCTGGACCACCGTCAAGACAGACAAAAATCGGTGTGCAGAAACGATAGCCGTTTGTACCCATGCCATTGCCAACCTGGCGGTGCTCACTGCTCCGTTTTTGCCCTTTGCCAGCCAGAAATTGTTTGAATCACTGGGATTGTCTCAGCCCCGTTGGCAGTTCATCGGGCTTGAGCCCAATCATCAGGTAAAAGAACCGGGAATTCTGTTTCCGTCTCTGGACAAAAAGATAATCGACAGTGAGCGTGCCCGTCTGGGCACCGAGGATTGAAACTTTTGCTGGGCCTAAGGGCCCGGCAATTTTGTTATAACCAACAGAGCCAGTAAAGCCAGAGTTATACTGGCCAGCAGTGTCACATATAGCAGACGCCGGTTGTAAATCTTGTTTTGTTTGCACAGCTGTTGCTCAACCCGGGCTATACCGGCCTCGGTTTGTGCGGTTGTTTCAGTTAACCGGTCAGCAGTGTGATGTTTATGGAGCTCCAAACTGTCCCGCATGCCCTGACAATCCCTGTTGATGGATTGGTGCAGGCGCTGGTTTTCGCGAAACAGCCTTTCCACCCGCCGCCGTTGCTCCAACAGTTTCCGGTATAAATCTTCTCCCCGGACAATTACTGACTCTGCATCTGCCAGCAAGGCGGCGGCATTGTGTTGCTGGCGTTTCAAAATTGATACGGCATTGGTGTAGTCATGCAAGGCATCCTCTACCTGCTGGTAAAGGGACTCTTCCCGGCTTGCATCAGTCATTGGCATTCACCTCGCTTACCGATTGGGTTACTTGTTCCAGCAAAGGCAGCAGTACTTTAAGATGCAGGTGGCAACATTTGTCGGCTGGCAGAAGGGCAGCAATGGCTTTTAATGCATCGTGGGACAGTTGTTGCTTGGCGGCCTGCAATAGCTGACATCCCTGTTCTGGATGTTTTGTGGCAATCAGACTAAAAACTTTAACCAAACTGGCAGTGTTCTCAATGGTGTCAACAAGGGATGCCAGCAGACGCATTCCGTACGCCTCCG
>PWLI01000039.1 GCA_003559415.1 Clostridiales bacterium
CTTCTGCGGTATATTTCCGCCTCCAGTTGTAGAGCAGGTTCTCATGGATACCCAGGTCCTCTGCCAGCTCCTTAACCGTCCTGGGGCTGGCATAGGATAGCTTTACTGCGTTCTTCTTAAATTCCTCATCATACTTTCTTCTGAACTCTCCCATTTTCTGCCTCCGATTTCCGGGACTTTCTCCGCCCCTTCTACCTTAGCAGATTGTCTACAATTTTAACATTCTCCCTGACCAGCTTAAAGATTTTAGGTTAATAAACACTTATTAATCTAAAACAAGACAGCAATATAGTTTTAATAAGAACGGGAATGTCATTAGCTGTACATCTAATCGATGTAAATTCATTTTAATTGTTGATTGTTTTGTGCCTGAAATACTAAAAATCAGAGGTTAATTAATCATAGAGGGACATGAATAAAAGTGAGCAAATAAAAGATATGAATTATTGAACTATAATACTTTTAAAAGCAGGAATATTTCAATACTTGGAGAACTAACACTTTAACATCATGAATTAACCCGCAAATAAGCTACAGGGAAACATTAAGATTAATTCTGCCGGAATTAAATACTATGATACTGTTACAGTTGCCCGTTTCCAAGAAGATTTATTTCCTGCCTGCAAGGCAATTTTTGCCCACCGCGGCATAATTAATTATCTGTTGTGTAAAAATCCCTAATTAATTCGGGAGGTAAAACCAGTGGGAAAAATAGTTAAGAGAGCCTTATCCCCAAGATACATTTTATCATTAACTGTAGCCTTAGTTTTGATTATCATGTGGTTTGGCTTGCACCAAGAGAGCGAAGGAAGGACCTACAGCAAAGGTATGTCTAGCCTTGACGAAGGGACCTATACTGGATTAAATACAGGTGACAAAACTGAAGATAGTCAAATCAGGCAAGGGAGTTATTACTTAGCAGCAGAGCAAAACAATCCAACTACAATGGAGTTAATTGAAGCACTGAGTACTGCGGATTTTTTTAATCGTGTTACGGATGCAAATTATCAAGGCCATCCTGCCCAGAAGATGGTTGTAACCAGCCCTTTACAAGGTTTTCCAATCCAAGGGCACTCTTATGTATTGCTCAGTACAGGAAGAGCAAGCGAGGTTCCTGGAACGGCAGAAACATTTGCATCGTCTTTCATGGGTGGATTGTTTAAGCAAGGCTACAGTCCGCATGGTTTAGATGTTTATGATCTTGCGGAGCTATCATTTACAGTAACTGTACCTGAAAATGCAAAGACTCTCACTTTTAATTATAAATTTGCTACTGAAGAAAGCCCTGACTATATTGGGTCGCCCTACAAAGATTATTTCAGAGTATTAGCACAGGTTCCTGAGGCGGGGGTTTGCCCTTATGTTCCCCTTTTGCCAGATGATTTTTTTGTTCATGTAGATAACTTTTCCAAGTATGCTAATATTCCGAGTGGTAGTAGCCAAAACCCCCTACCTCCCCTGCCGGAACCCAATGATACAGTCTTCAATGCTATTACTGATTTACGAACAGTTGAGATGGATGTTTATCCATACCAGGGGATGGAGATGGTAATAACCATAGAAATTGCAGACGTATCAGATGAATATTATGACAGCGCTGTTTTTTTAGATGGGTTTGCATTTGATAGCGAAGATACCAAAGAAAGTTTTATTCTCAGAGCACCTTTTCATGGAAAGAATAAACAAGGAAGGGAATTTGCCATTACTTGCTTCCATGATGAGGGAAGGCATAAGATCTATCCATCTCATAATAATTACTATGCTCTGGATTTTGGAAATATGAGGCCAGGGCATGATGTTCTCAGTGTTGCTGACGGAACAGTAGTTTACGTTAAACATTCTGTTACGGATTCAGCAGGGAGAGAAGTGAGGGTGGAGCATGAAGGCCCAAATGGCAAGTTCTTATCTTGTTACAGGCATTTACAAGAAATACTTGTAAGTGAGGGTCAATCAGTAAAAACAGGGCAATTATTGGCCTTAAGTGGAAACTCTGGAATATCTTCAACAGGAGAACCATTTGACCCCAATTTGCACTTTAATCTAAGCAAACCAGAATCGCCTTACATTTCAATACCAATCGAAGGTATGTGGTTAAGGCATATTAGTGATACTCCAGCAAATGTAGACACAGATTTTAAAGTTTACTCTTCTAAAGGGGATAATTATAATTTTTACAGAAAACATGAATGGGGGACAGGTAATAACAGGTTTGAATCGAACAACAAAAAGTTAGAAGAAACAGGTATAAAAGCTAATTCGCCTGTTTCATTAAGTGTCTACGACACTTCAGGCAGGGTGACAGGTTATGTGGATGGTGAGGTAAAAGTTGAAATACCCGGTTCATCATATATGCCAGATCAGAGGAAAGTATCGATTATTCCTCCTCTAGACAATTACCACTTTAAACTGGTTGGCGAGGCTGAAGAAACATATAGTCTTGAATTTTTTAATATCTCCGATGATGGGAATATGTTTTTTGAAATGACTGACATACTCACCTCAGAGGGTGATATCCATGAATACGAAGTTGATTGGGAATTATTGTCCGAAGGCGGGGATGGCATAAATATAAATATGAATGGAGAAACTATAGTTACTGGACTACCCGAAATGCCTTATAATCCCGTTCCTTCAGAGATGGCAGACTTATTAGAAATGGAAAATGTTGAACTTTCTTGGAGTGTTGATGGAAAGTTGAACACTGATCAACAAGTCACATATGAAGTTTATTTTGGAAAGAATGCCTACGCAAACATGGAGTTAATCGGTGAAATAGAAACTTCAGACCCTGATCAGGTAGAGTTTACATATGAGTTAGAAGAAAGATTAGAAGAAGGTTCCCTTTATATTTGGCAAGTTGTAGCTCTTAGCCAATATGGCACTGCAATAGAAGGACCAATTTGGCACTTTTTTACAGTAGCAAGTGATGTGGTCGATATACCGGATGAGAATCTAGAGCAAGCAATCCGGGATGAGCTGGGTAAACCCACTGGTGATATTACAGTTGCGGATATGGATGGTCTAATTATTCTAGTCGCACCAAGTAAAGGTATTGAAGAATTGGCTGGTCTTGAACATTCAGTTAATCTGCAATTGCTTTATCTAAAATCCAACGAAATCAGCGACATCACCCCTCTTTCGAGCCTGACTGAACTGGGAGGGCTTTATCTAGATGACAACGAAATTATTGACATCACCCCTCTTTCAGGCCTGACCGAACTGCAATCGCTTTATCTACGTGACAACGGAATTAGTGACATCACCCCTCTATCAGGCCTGACCAAACTGAATTTGCTTTTTCTAAAATCCAACGAAATCAGCGACATCACCCCTCTTTCGAGCCTGACTGAAATGAGAAGGCTTAATCTAAGTGACAACGAGATTAGTGACATCACTCCTCTTTCAGGCCTGACTGAACTGCAATTGCTTTATCTAAATGACAACGAGATTAGTGATATCACTCCTCTTTCAGGCCTGACTGAACTGCAATTGCTTTATCTAAATGACAA
>PWLI01000017.1 GCA_003559415.1 Clostridiales bacterium
AACCACTTGCTCACGTAGCTCAGTCGGCAGAGCGTATCCTTGGTAAGGATAAGGTCACCGGTTCAATCCCGGTCGTGAGCTCCATTACCGGCGGCGTAGCTCAGCTGGCTAGAGCATGCGGTTCATACCCGCAGTGCCCGGGGTTCGAGTCCCTGCGCCGCCACCATTTTCTTGTGTCTGTGAGCTGTAGTTTCATCAGCAATAATTCGGCTCATATAAGCCAACTTAAGTTTTTGAATAAAGGGAGGATGAGCACGTTGGCAAAGAAGAAGTTTGAACGTAACAAGCCCCATGTCAACATCGGCACAATCGGCCACGTTGACCACGGCAAGACAACCTTGACAGCAGCCATTACCTATGTACTGGCAAGCAAGGGCCTGTCGGAGCAAGTTGATTTTGACATGATCGACAAGGCTCCGGAAGAAAAGGCCCGGGGTATCACAATCTCCACCGCCCACGTAGAGTACGAAACCGAAAACCGTCATTACGCCCATGTGGACTGCCCGGGGCACGCTGACTACGTAAAGAACATGATTACCGGTGCTGCTCAAATGGACGGAGCAATCCTCGTTGTTTCTGCAGCTGACGGCCCCATGCCCCAGACCCGGGAACACATTCTTCTGGCTCGCCAGGTAGGCGTTCCCAACATTGTAGTTTACCTCAACAAGGTGGACATGGTAGATGACGAAGAGTTGCTGGAACTGGTGGAAATGGAAGTTAGGGAACTGCTTAACGAGTACGAGTTCCCCGGCGACGAGATTCCTGTAGTTCGTGGCTCTGCCCTGAAAGCCCTGGAAGATCCCGACAGTGAGTGGGCAGACAGCATCATGGAGCTGATGGCCGCCGTTGACGAGTATGTTCCCCTTCCCGAGCGGGACATTGACAAGCCCTTCATTATGCCCATTGAAGACGTATTCACCATTACCGGCCGCGGCACAGTTGTTACCGGCCGGGTTGAGCGCGGCACTATCAAGGTAGGCGATGAAGTTGAAATTATCGGCCTGATGGATGCCCCCCGCAAGACTGTGTGTACTGGCGTGGAAATGTTCCGGAAACTGCTGGACAGCGCAGAAGCCGGCGATAATGTTGGAATTCTGCTTCGTGGCGTGGAGCGTGACAGCGTCCAGCGTGGACAGGTTCTGGCCAAGCCCGGCAGCATCAAGCCCCACACCAAATTTAAGGCAGAAGTCTATGTCCTGTCCAAGGAAGAGGGCGGGCGTCACACCGCATTCTTCCATGGATATCGTCCCCAGTTCTACTTCCGCACCACCGACGTTACCGGTGTAGTTTCTCTGGCCGAGGGAGTAGAGATGGTAATGCCAGGAGACAACGTAAACCTGGACATCGAGCTTATCACTCCCATCGCTATTGAAGAAGGTGTGCGGTTTGCTATCCGCGAAGGCGGCCGTACCGTTGGTGCCGGAGTAGTTACCGGAATCAATGAGTAGATTGGGCAAGTGACCGCTCCGGCGGTCACTTTTTTGTCCCAGGGGTTATGTTGACAACCCTAGTACTCTGTGTTAGATTTGGTTAGTAACAGCAAAAACGGTACAGACATGTACGAGGAGGTGTTGCTGCGATGCGGGTTATTATTACATTGGCTTGCTCTGAATGTAAGCAGCGCAACTATTCAACCAAGAAAAACAAAAAGAACACACCGGACAGAATAGAGATGAACAAGTACTGCCGGTTCTGCCGGCAACATACTGCCCATAAAGAAACTAAGTAACAGGGAGAATCGAAATGGGTAAAATAAAAGGTTTTCTAAAAGGTGTTCGTCGAGAACTGAAAAAAGTCGTATGGCCTAACCGCCGCGAGCTGACCACCTACACAACAGTGGTGCTGGTGACGGTAGCTCTGGTGGCCGGAATTATCTGGGTTGTCGATGCCGGGTATCAGCAAATCCTGCAACTTATTTTTTAGCTGTAAAGGGGGTTGGGCCCCTGCGCCCACTTTGTTATGGACATGGATAAAAAATGGTATGTAGTCCATACGTATTCCGGGTATGAAAACAAGGTAAAGGCCAACCTGGAAAAGCGCATCGTTCACATGAAAATGGAGGACAGAATTTTTCGTGTCCTGGTACCCATGGAAGAGGAACTGGAGCGTAAAGGTGGCCAAACCAAGACGGTACAGAAAAAAGTTTTCCCTGGCTACGTTCTTGTGGAGATGGCTTTGACCGATGAGTCCTGGTTTGTTGTTCGCAACACTCCGGGGGTAACCGGGTTTGTCGGTACAGGCGTCCGTCCCATCCCCCTGGCTGAGTCTGAGCTCAGAACAATTATGCGGCGGATGGGTATCAAGGATCCGGTTATCAAGGTTAAGTTCAAAAAAGGCGACAACGTCAAGATTCATCACGGCCCCTTTGCCGGCGTAGTCGGCTCGGTGGACGAAGTGTTGCCTGAAAAGGGCAAATTAAAGGTCTCGGTGTCAATATTTGGACGGGAGACTCCAATGGAACTGGAATTTGACCAGGTAGAATTGCTATAAGAGAATTGTTCGGGAGGTGTAACCAGTGGCTAAAAAAGCGATAAAACAATTAAAGCTGCAAATACCAGCAGGCAAAGCCAACCCTGCGCCGCCTGTCGGCCCTGCTTTGGGTCAGGCCGGTTTGAATATCATGGCTTTCTGCAAAGAGTTCAATGAAAAGACTGCCAAGCAGGCAGGGCTTATTATTCCTGTTGAGATTACTGTTTATCAGGACCGTTCTTTCAGCTTTATAACCAAGACCCCTCCGGCTGCAGTGCTGCTGAAAAAGGCGGCAGGAATCGAAAAAGCTTCAGGTGAGCCCAACAAGGTAAAGGTGGCCACCGTCAAGCGCAGTCAGGTTCGGGAAATTGCCGAAACCAAGATGGAAGACCTCAACGCCGCTGATGTTGAAGCGGCCATGCGCATGGTTGAAGGAACTGCCCGCAGCATGGGCATCCTGGTAGAAGACTAATAGTTATTATTGTGGGAGGAACCAAGGTTCCGCCATTACCACGGGAGGTTATAAAATGGCTACAAATTCCAAAAGAATCGAAGATGCTTTAAAGAAATTTGACCGCAACACGCTGTACGCGCCTCGCGAAGCACTGGAAAAGCTCAAGGAAACTGCTTCAGCAAAGTTTGATGAAACAGTGGAACTGACTGTCAGGCTGGGAGTCAACCCCCGGCATGCTGACCAGCAGGTTCGCGGTGCAGTGGCCCTGCCCCACGGCACGGGCAAGGAAGTAAGGGTGCTGGTGTTTGCCAAGGGCGACAAGGCCAAAGAAGCTGAGCAAGCTGGCGCTGACCATGTGGGCCAGGAAGAATTGGCTGACAAGGTAGAAGGCGGCTGGATGGACTTCGACATCGCCGTGGCCACCCCTGATATGATGGGAGTGGTTGGCAAGCTGGGCCGCATCCTCGGCCCCCGGGGCATGATGCCCAACCCAAAGACGGGCACAGTTACCATGGATGTTGGCCGGGCAGTAAGTGAGATTAAAGCAGGCAAGATCGAGTACCGCACCGAAAAGGCCGGTATCATCCACGTGCCCATCGGCAAGGCATCCTTTGAAGTTGATCAGTTGCTTGGAAACTTTAAAACTGTGATTGACACCCTGGTCAAAGCCAAACCTGCTGCTGCCAAGGGTCAATACCTGCGTTCAGTGACCATATCTTCAACCATGGGCCCTGGCATAAAGGTGCACCCCCAGCAGGCAGCTGCTGCCGATAAAGAATAATAGTCTTGACGTAACACCCTGCCGGTGCTAAACTGGTATGGCAATTGAAAAGTATCTGCCGCAGACAGCAGGTGTCCCAAAGGGACATAATGCGAAGCGCCTGCCGAGGTGGATGGGAAGCGTTATTTTGCATGCTTGTCCCCTCCTCTCGGAGGGGATATTTATTTACAGGGAGGTGTACTGTTGAGCACAGGAGCGGTATTGGAAGAAAAGAAGAAGCTTGTCAAGGAAATCAGCGACCGCTTGGAGCGATCAGTCGCAGTTGTGTTGACTGACTACCGGGGATTGAATGTGGCAGAGGCTACCAATCTTCGCCGCGAGCTTCGGGAAGCAGGAGTCGAGTTCAAGGTTATGAAAAACACCCTTGTTCGCTTTGCCTGCGATGAGCTTGAACTGGAAGGGCTTAAGGAGAACTTGGTAGGGCCCACCGCAATCGCCTTTAGCTATGATGACCCGGTGGCCCCGGCTAAAATTCTTACCAAGTTTGCCAAGGAGCATAAAAAGCTTATTATCAAATCCGGGATGGTTGAAGGAAAGATTATAGACAGCAATGGCATAACATCTCTGGCATCCCTGCCTTCCCGGGAAGTGTTGCTGGCCCAGGTTTTGTCAGGTTTCCAGGCCCCCATCAGCGGTTTTGTCAACGTTATGCAGGGTAACCTGAGAAACTTTGCCCAGGTTGTGGATGCAATCCGGGAACAAAAAGAACAACAGGGCAACGCATAGCCCGAAAAATCAAGGAGGAATAATAATGGCTGAAACCAAAAAAGAAACTACAAAAAAAGAAACGCCCAAGAAGGAAACCGCAAAGAAAGAAACTGCAAAGAAAGAAGCACCCAAGAAAGAAACTGCAAAAAAAGAAACTGCAAAAAAAACATCCAAGCAAAACAAAGTCGAAGAGGTTTTGGAAATCGTCAAGGACATGACCGTTCTGGAACTGTCAGAACTGGTAAAGGCCTGTGAAGAAGAATTTGGCGTTACTGCTGCGGCCCCCATGGCCATGGCAGCCATGCCCGCAGCTGGTGGCGGAGCTGCTGCTGAAGCTGCTGAAGAGCAGACAGAATTTGATGTCGTGCTCACCGGTGCCGGCGACCAGAAAATCAAAGTTATCAAGGTGGTCCGGGAACTGACCGGTTTGGGCCTCAAGGAAGCCAAGGAACTGGTGGACAATGCTCCCAAGCCCGTGAAGGAAAAGGTCTCCAAAGAAGAGGCTGAAGAAGTAAAGGGCAAAATCGAAGAGGTTGGCGGTTCTGTAGAAGTCAAGTAACAAACTCAAAGGGCTCCCTTCGGGGAGCCTTTTTTAGTTTGACATACCAGACATATTGTGTTATTATCTTATCTTGCCATGTAATGCTTATTTTGAGACGGTTTGCGGATATGAACAGTATAATTATCAGAGGTTTTATCGTTAACGGATGACCGATCAGTTCAAATTTGGACGAGAGGTGATGGTTTTGGCCAAGGCGGTGAATGTGGGGGCAAGGGAAAGGATTAATTATTCTCAAATCGCCGAAGTCCTGGACTTGCCTGGTTTGCTGGAAATTCAGCACGAGTCTTACAAGTGGTTCCTTGAAGAAGGTTTGAATGAGATGTTTAAAGACATCTCGCCCATCAAGGATTTTACCGAAGTGTTGTTGCTGGAGTTTATCTCCTATGATTTGGATGAGCCCAAGTACTCGGTGGATGAGTGCAAAGAACGGGATGCCACATACGCTGCTCCCTTGCGGGTCAAGGTGCGCTTGATTAACAAGGAAACAGGGGAGATCAAGGAGCAGGAAGTTTACATGGGCGACTTCCCCCTGATGACTCAAAACGGGACCTTTATTATTAATGGCGCTGAACGGATAATTGTCAGCCAGCTGGTGCGTTCTCCCGGCGCGTACTATAACAGCAGCATAGATGCCTCGGGCAACAAGTTGTTCTCCGGCACGCTGATTCCCAACCGGGGTGCATGGCTGGAATTTGAAACGGACAGCAATGGCGTAATCTGGGTAAGGGTTGACCGAACCCGTAAATTGCCCATGACGGTGCTGCTCCGGGGTATAGGGTTTGGCACCGATGAAGAGATTGAAGAATTGTTTGGTGCTGATCATCCCGGGCTGATTGCCACGCTGGAAAAAGATCATACAGAGTCCTTTGAAACCGGATTGCTGGAAATATACAAACGCTTGCGGCCTGGTGAACCTGCCAATGTGGACAACGCCCGCACGCTTTTTGAGAACCTGTTTTTTGACCCCAAGCGCTATGACTTGGCTCATGTAGGAAGGTACAAGCTCAACAAAAAACTGGGAGCCCGCCGTCGCATCCGCAACCGCAAGCTGGCTCAACCAGTTAAAATAAACAACCGTTCTGTTGCCAAGGCAGATCAGGTGCTAAACGACCAACTGTTGGGCAAGATATTCAATGCTGAAAATCCTCCAACAGATTTTGTAGTGTACAACAACGAAGGCCTTGCTGTTAAGGTTGTTGACAACGGACAGCCGGAGCGGGGCATCAACAACATAACACGCCAGGACATTGTGGCGGTGATTGGTTATCTTCTCAACCTGATGCAGGGCATTGGCGAGACAGATGACATCGACCACCTGGGCAACAGACGTCTGCGTTGCGTGGGTGAGCTGCTGCAAAACCAGTTTCGTGTAGGCCTTTCCCGCATGGAACGGGTTGTCAAAGAAAGGATGACAATCCAGGATGTTGATGCTATCACCCCCCAAGCATTGATCAACATACGGCCTGTCATTGCTGCCATTAAGGAGTTTTTTGGCAGCAGCCAGTTGTCCCAGTTTATGGACCAGACAAACCCCCTGGCGGAGTTGAGCCATAAGCGGCGCCTCAGCGCCCTGGGCCCCGGGGGCCTTAGCCGGGACCGGGCGGGCTTTGAAGTCCGGGACGTTCACCATTCCCACTATGGCCGCATGTGCCCTATTGAAACGCCGGAGGGCCCCAACATCGGCTTGATTGGCTCTTTGAGCACTTTTGGCCGTGTAAATCGCTACGGCTTCATTGAAGTTCCCTACCGGAAAGTTGACCGGGCCAAGGGCCAGGTCACCAAGGAAATTGTATACCTCACTGCCGATGATGAAGACCAGTATGCCATTGCCCAGGCCAATGCGGTGCTGGATGAAAAGGGATACTTTGTCAAGGACTCCATTACCATCCGTTTGGGCCATGAGATTACAACCTGTCCGCCCAAGGAAGTTGACTACATGGATGTGTCTCCCAAGCAGTTGGTAAGTGTGGCCACAAGCCTGATACCCTTCCTGGAAAACGATGATGCCAACCGGGCGCTGATGGGTGCCAACATGCAGAAACAGGCGGTGCCGCTGCTGGTGAATGAAGCGCCGCTGGTGGGTACCGGCATCGAAGGACGGGTGGCCCGGGACTCAGGTGTGGTCATATTGGCCAGAAGCGCCGGTGTGGTGGAAAAAGTGACGGCCGAAGAAGTAATTGTCGCCAGGAAAGACAGAAAGCCCGATGCCATAGTCAACGGCATGACAGGCGAGGTGTTTCTCAGCGATACCGGCACCGGCAGGGACATTTACCGTTTAACCAAGTTCCAGAGATCCAACCAGGGTACATGTGTATCCCAGCGGCCTGTCGTGGTGACGGGCCAGAAAATAGCGGCCGGTGACCTCTTGGCAGACGGCCCCTGCACCGATGGCGGCGAGCTGGCGCTGGGCCGCAACGTTCTGGTTGGTTTCATGACCTGGGAAGGATATAACTATGAAGACGCCATCCTGATTAGCGAGCGCATGGTCAAGGATGATGTATTTACTTCTGTGCACATAGAAGAATACGAAGCAGAAGCCCGGGACACCAAGCTGGGCCCGGAAGAAATTACCAGAGACATTCCCAACATTGGCGATGATGCGCTGAAAAACCTGGATGAAAGGGGCATAATCCGCATTGGTGCGGAAGTTCGGCCCAACGACATCCTGGTGGGTAAAGTCACTCCCAAGGGCGAAACAGAGCTCACAGCTGAAGAGCGCCTGCTCAGGGCAATCTTTGGTGAAAAGGCCCGTGAAGTGCGGGATACTTCGCTGCGGGTGCCCCACGGGGAGTCGGGCATGATTGTTGACGTCAAAGTCTTTGACAGGGAAAGCGGCGACGAGCTTTCTCCCGGCGTCAACCAATTGGTCAGGGTATTTATTGCCCAAAAACGGAAAATCTCCGTCGGCGACAAAATGGCAGGGCGCCATGGCAACAAAGGTGTTGTTGCCAAGATATTGCCGGAAGAAGATATGCCGTTTTTGCCTGACGGCACCCCGATAGATGTGATACTCAACCCGCTGGGTGTTCCCTCCCGGATGAATATTGGCCAGGTGCTGGAAACCCATTTGGGGTGGGCGGCAAAGGTCATGGGCTTTCATGTGGCCAGCCCCGTTTTTGACGGAGCCAACGAAGAGGACGTATTTTCCGCCTTGAAAAAAGCTGGCTTGCCCGAGAACGGAAAAACCGTTCTTTACGATGGGCGTGATGGCCACCCCCTGGACAACGAGGTTACCGTTGGCTATGTTTACATGCTCAAGCTGGCCCACTTGGTGGACGATAAGATTCACGCCCGTTCCACAGGCCCTTATTCGCTGGTAACCCAGCAACCGCTGGGTGGCAAGGCCCAGTTTGGCGGACAGCGCTTTGGCGAGATGGAAGTTTGGGCGCTGGAAGCCTACGGTGCGGCCTATACGTTGCAAGAAATCCTTACTGTAAAATCAGATGATGTGGTGGGCCGGGTCAAGACCTATGAGTCCATTGTCAAGGGCGACCACATACCCGAACCCGGTGTGCCCGAGTCTTTCAAGGTGCTGGTCAAAGAATTGCAAAGCCTTGGCCTGGATGTCAGGATTCTCGGCGAAGAGGTTGGAGAGATTGAGATTCGTGACTCTGACGAGTTGGAAGACTCCCAAGAGCTGGAAGTAAACCTTGAACAGGAAATTGACCAGCAAGAAGAGGATGCCGACGAAGACTTGGCAGAAGAAGTTGTTGACGAGAACCAGGAGCAGGAAGAGGCGGCTGCCGAGCCACAATTGGATGATGACCCCGATGATGATTTGGAGCGCTTTGCTGACATGGAAGAAGTGTTTGATGAAGAGGACAAGCCCGCCGGGCGGCGCTCCCGCAAGAAACAGCAGGATGATAAGGAAGAATAAAGTTCAACCCAAACCAATAATCATGAAGGGGGAAAAGCCTTGTTGGACGTCAACAATTTCGATTCCCTTAGGATAGGATTGGCCTCGCCGGAGCAGATTCGCCTCTGGTCTCGGGGAGAAGTGAAAAAACCGGAAACGATAAATTACCGCACCCTCAAACCGGAGCGGGAGGGGCTCTTTTGCGAGAAAATCTTTGGACCGCAAAAAGACTGGGAATGCCACTGCGGCAAGTACAAGCGCATCCGCTACAAAGGTGTGGTTTGCGACCGTTGTGGCGTTGAAGTCACCCGGGCCAAGGTGCGCCGGGAGCGCATGGGCCACATTGAATTGGCGGCACCGGTGTCCCACATTTGGTATTTCAAGGGCATACCCAGCCGCATGGGACTGCTGCTGGATATGTCGCCCCGGGCGCTGGAAAAGGTGCTCTATTTTGCCAGCTATATAGTTCTGGATCCCGGCGATACCCATCTGACAAAAAAACAGCTGCTGACAGAGAACGAATACCGTGAGCAGCAGGAGAATTATGAGGAGCTCTTCCGGGCCGGCAAAGGATTCCGGGCCGAGATGGGTGCCGATGCAGTCAAGGATTTGCTGGAAGAAATAGACCTGGAAGAGATGGTTGATGGACTTCGGGCAGAGGTCAAGTCTGCCTCGGGCCAGCGCCGCATCCGTGCCGTCCGCCGCCTGGAAGTGGCAGAGGCCTTCCGCTCTTCCGGCAACCATCCTGCGTGGATGATATTGGAGGCAATTCCTGTACTGCCTCCCGACCTTCGCCCCATGGTCCAACTGGAAGGCGGCCGCTTTGCCACCGCCGATCTCAATGACCTCTATCGCAGAGTAATCAACCGCAACAATCGTTTGACTCGATTGCTAATGTTGGGTGCGCCTGACATTATTGTAAGAAACGAAAAACGCATGCTCCAAGAAGCAGTTGACGCCCTGATAGACAATGGCCGGCGGGGACGCCCGGTTACCGGCCCTGGCAACCGGGCGCTCAAGTCCCTGAGCGACTTGCTCAAGGGCAAGCAGGTCCGGTTCCGTCAAAACCTGTTGGGCAAACGGGTGGACTATTCCGGACGGTCAGTTATTGTCGTCGGTCCGGATCTGAAAATGTACCAATGCGGATTGCCCAAGGAAATGGCCTTGGAGCTGTTCAAGCCCTTTGTAATGCGCCGGCTGGTCAACGACGGTGTGGCCCATAACATCAAAAATGCCAAGCGCATGGTAGAACGGGTAGACCCGGCAGTGTGGGATATCCTGGAAGAAGTGATCAAGGAGCACCCTGTGCTTCTCAACCGGGCGCCTACGTTGCACCGCCTGGGCATCCAGGCCTTTGAACCGGTGTTGGTAGAGGGCCGGGCAATTCAAATACACCCCTTGGTATGTACTGCCTACAACGCCGACTTTGACGGCGACCAGATGGCTGTTCATGTGCCCCTTTCTGCCGAGGCTCAATCGGAAGCCCGGTTGTTGATGTTGGCAGCCCATAACATCCTCAACCCCAAGGACGGGCGTCCGGTGGTCACCCCCACCCAGGACATGGTCCTGGGCATCTACTACCTGACCATGGAAAAACCCGGCAGCCAGGGAGAAGGAAAAGTCTTTGCCGATATCAACGAAGTGTTGATGGCCTACAATGAAAAGATTGTTGACCTGCAAAGCAGAATTGCCTTGTCGGTGGCGGGCATGGGTGAAAAGAACCTGGGGCCCAACGCCAAGAAAAATGGTTATCTTGTAACAACAGTGGGACGTCTTATCTTCAACGAGATTTTCCCCGCAGACTTTCCCTATATCAACCGGCCCTCAATCAATGAAAGTGTACAAGCTGAAGACATAGTTGACGGCAGGGGCGTTAACATCACTGAATTGATTGCCCAACGGAAGCCGATCAACGCCATAAGCAGCAAGATTATCAGCCTGATCATTTCTGAATGCTTCCGGTTGTACCGCACCACTGCCACTGCCCAGATTCTGGACAAGATAAAGCAGATGGGCTTTTACTACTCGACCAAGGCCGGTATAACCATTGCCGTGGATGACATCAAGGTTCCGGAAAAGAAGCCACAGATATTGGAAAACTCCCAAAAACTTGTGGATGAAGTCCAAAACAGTTTCCGCCGGGGGCTGGTCAGCAACGAAGAGCGTTATGAGAAGGTCGTTGCAATCTGGAATCAAAGCAAGGACGAAGTTACCGCAGAACTGATATCTCATTTGGACCGGTTCAACCCCATTTCCATGATGATTGATTCCGGCGCCCGGGGCAACGAATCTCAGATTGCCCAGTTGGCCGGCATGCGCGGCCTGATGGCCGATCCCACCGGCCACATAATCGAATTGCCCATCAAGGCCAACTTCCGGGAAGGCCTGACGGTTATGGAGTTTTTCATCTCGTCCCACGGATCCCGGAAGGGCTTGGCAGATACCGCGCTGAAAACTGCTGACTCAGGTTACCTGACCCGCCGCTTGGTGGATGTGGCCCAGGATGTAATCATCCGGGAAGAGGACTGTGGCACCCAGGACTACCTGACGGTGGGAGAGATACGGGATGGCAATTCTGTCATCGAGAGCCTGGAAGAGCGTCTGTCCGGCCGCTTTGCGGCCCTGGATGTCGTTACCCCCGACGGAGAAGTGCTGGTGAAGAAGAACGAACTGATCACCGCGGAATTGTCCCGGAAAATTGCCGGACATGGACAGATAAATGCTGCAGAAGCAGGAGTCATTTCTTTCAAGGGCAAAAGAATTGGCCTGACAGGGGACAGCGGCAAGGAGTACAAACACAATCTGGAGTGGCGCCAGCCGATGATAGCCGACGGGCAACGGGTTGTTGCCGGCCAGACTCTGGCTGCCACCCTTGGCGAAGTTTCAATCCGCACCGTGCTGACCTGCAAGAGCCGTTTTGGGGTCTGTGTCAAGTGCTACGGCGAAGACATGGCCACCGGAAATATCGTCAGCATTGGCGAAGCGGTAGGGATCATTGCCGCCCAGTCCATCGGCGAGCCGGGAACTCAGCTGACCATGCGTACATTCCACACCGGCGGTGTGGCGGGCGATGACATCACCCAGGGTCTCCCCCGCGTTGAGGAGCTCTTCGAAGCCAGAAAACCCAAGGGCCAGGCAGTGCTGGCGGAAATTGACGGTGTGGCCCGCATTTCTGAGCAGGGCAACAAGCGGGAAGTGGAAGTAAAGAGTGCCGACGGCGAGTCTGAAACCTATGTCATTCCCTTTGGCGCCCGCATCCGGGTGAAAAACGGCCAGCAAATTGAAGCAGGCATGGCCCTGACTGAGGGCTCAATCAACCCCCATGAGTTGTTGAAAGTAAAGGGTGCAGATGGCCTGCAAACATACCTGACCCAGGAGGTTCAGCGGGTTTACCGAAACCAGGGTGTGGACATTAACGACAAGCATATCGAAGTCATAGTCCGCCAGATGATGCGAAAAGTCAAGGTGGAAAATTGCGGCGACACCACCATGTTGCCGGGCAGCTTTGTGGAGACCTTTGAGTTTGAAATGGAGAATAACAACGTAGTGGAAGAGGGCGGAGAACCGGCAGTGGGCCGTTCACTGTTGCTGGGCATCACCAAGGCATCTCTGGCCACCGATTCCTTCCTGTCCGCTGCTTCCTTCCAGGAGACCACCAGAGTTCTTACCGAGGCATCAATCAAGGGCAAAATTGACCCGCTGTTGGGGCTCAAGGAAAACGTCATCATTGGCAAGCTGATCCCTGCGGGGACGGGCATGACCCGGTACAGCAGCATCACGCTGGAAGAACCGGAAAAGCCGGTCGCCGTTGAAGAAGATGATGCTGGTGAATCATCTCCCGGTGAATACAGTGACAAGGTGGCCCAGGAGCAACAAACCCCTGCTGTTGCTGAAGAAACTGATTGACACAGGGCACTACGGGTGGTAATATAATTAAGTGTCCATTTGCCGCAACAGGAGGTTCTGGCTAACAAATGAAAAACCCTGATTTGCCCGATTTATCGGGGGAAATGTTGCTTGTTGGTTTGAAACAAACACGCCAGGCGCTGGAAAAAGGCCGGGTCAGCAAAGTGTTTGTTGCCAGGGATGCCGAACCTTGCCTGGTTCAGCCGTTGGTTGAAACCTGTCGCAAGTCAGGCATACCCACAGAAGAAATTGCCAGCATGCGAGAGTTAGGCGCAGCTTGCGGCATTCATGTAGGTGCAGCAGCCGCAGCCATATTGCTAAAATAGTATAGCTGCCCGGCCGGCCGGCCGGGCAGTTTATCCCAAATTCCGGAAGGAGGTGCTAGCATGCCAACAATTAACCAGCTGGTACGCAAAGGCAGAAAGCAGACAACCAAGAAATCAACAGCTCGTGCTTTGGAAGGTTCGCCGCAAAAGCGGGGTGTTTGCACTCGTGTATCCACTCTGACCCCCAAAAAGCCCAACTCAGCGTTGCGCAAGGTGGCCAGGGTTCGCCTGACCAGCGGAACTGAAGTGACTGCCTACATCCCCGGAATTGGCCATAATCTTCAGGAGCACTCTGTTGTTTTGGTTCGCGGAGGCAGGGTCAAAGACTTGCCAGGTGTCCGCTACCATATTGTCAGAGGAGCGCTGGATTCCGGTGGAGTTCAAAACAGAAACCAGGGACGTTCCAAGTACGGTGCCAAAAAACCAAAATAATAGATTGCTGAAAAGGAGGTATGAAGATGCCTAGAAGGGGTGCAGTTCCCAAGCGGGAAGTTTTGGCTGACCCGATTTATCAAAACGAACTGATTTCCCGGTTCATCAACAAAATTATGTGGGACGGGAAAAAAGGTGTGGCCCAATCCATCATGTACGGCGCCCTGGAAATTATCCGGGAAAAAAGCGGTAAAGACCCGATGGAAGCTTTTGAGGCTGCTGTTAATAACGTAATGCCGGTGCTGGAAGTTCGCTCTCGCCGTGTTGGCGGCAGCAACTACCAGGTTCCTGTGGAAGTACGTCCGGAGCGGCGGCGCACCTTGGCCATCCGTTGGATTGTTCAGTTCGCACGCAAGCGGGGCGAGAAGACAATGGCTCAGCGACTGGCCGGAGAACTGATGGATGCTGCCAACAACACTGGCGCGTCTGTGAAGAAAAAAGAAGACAACCATCGCATGGCCGAGGCAAACAAGGCTTTTGCCCACTATCGTTGGTAATTTGATTGCTGTTCAGTAACGGGAAAGGAGGGATTGTTATGACTAAAGCATTTACCCTTGACAAGACAAGAAATATTGGAATCATGGCCCACATTGATGCCGGAAAAACAACAACCACTGAGCGTATTTTGTTTTACACCGGCAGAGTGCATAAACTGGGCGAAGTCCATGACGGCGCTGCTACCATGGACTGGATGATACAAGAACAGGAGCGGGGAATTACTATAACCTCTGCTGCTACTACCGCTCATTGGAAAGATCACCGAATAAACATTATCGACACACCAGGCCACGTTGACTTTACTGTTGAAGTGGAACGCTCCCTCCGTGTGCTGGATGGTGCCATAGGAGTGTTTTGTGCCAAAGGGGGAGTTGAGCCCCAGTCTGAGACTGTGTGGCGACAAGCCGACAAGTACAAAGTACCCCGCATGGCCTATGTTAACAAGATGGACATAACCGGAGCGGATTTCCTCCGGGTAGTTTCAATGATAAGGGAACGGCTGAATGCCAACGCCGTGCCTGTTCAGCTTCCCATCGGAAGCGAAGACGAGTTTAGCGGAATAGTTGATCTTATTTCCATGAAGGCAGTCAATTACCTGGATGACCTGGGCAGAAACAGCGAAATCATCGAAATCCCGGATCATCTTGAAGACTTGGCCCGGGAATACAGAGTGAAGCTGCTGGAAGCAGTTGCTGAAGAAGACGATTCTTTAATGGAAAGCTACCTGGGTGGCGAAGATATCGAAGAAGAGCAACTCCGGGCAGCTATCCGCAAGGCAGTGCTGAACAATAAAATAGTACCTGTTTTATGCGGCTCTTCTTATAAAAACAAAGGTGTCCAATTGTTGTTGGATGCAGTGGTGCACTACCTGCCCGCCCCCCACGAGGTAGCAGCAATTAGGGGCATAGAACCCAAAACAGGGGACCCGACAACCCGCAAGTCCTCGGATGACGAACCCTTTTCCGCCCTGGCATTTAAGGTTATGACCGATGCCTATGTGGGCAAACTGGTGTTTCTGCGGGTTTATTCCGGGGTGTTGCCGTCAGGCAGCTATGTGTATAACTCAACCAAGGGGAACAAAGAACGCATAGGCCGCTTGCTGCGCATGCACGCCAATCACCGGGAAGAGATTGCGCAAATCCGCACCGGTGACATCGTGGCCGCTGTGGGGCTTAAGAACACTTCCACAGGAGACACTCTGTGTTCCGAGGAGGCCCCGGTTGTTTTGGAGTCAATGCAATTTCCCGAGCCGGTAATTTCCGTGGCCATTGAGCCCAAGACCAAGGCAGACCAGGAAAGAATGTCGCTGTCGCTGCAAAAACTGACCGATGAAGACCCCACCTTCCGCACATACACCGAAGAGGAAACGGGTCAAACCATCATCGCCGGCATGGGCGAGCTGCATCTGGAGATTATTGTCGACCGGCTGTTGCGGGAGTTTAAAGTCGGTGCCAATGTAGGAAGACCCCAGGTAGCCTACAAAGAAACGATTACCAAGCCCATCAAGTCAGAGGGACGTTTTGTCCGGCAAAGCGGCGGACGGGGCCAATACGGCCATGTGGTGCTGGAACTGGCTCCGCGGACACCTGGTTCCGGGTTTGCGTTTGTGAACAAAATCGTTGGCGGCGCCATCCCCCGGGAATTTATCCCGGCGGTGGAAGCCGGGGTCAAGGAAGCAACGCAAAATGGCGTGCTTGCCGGATTTCCCGTCATCGATGTTTCTGTAACTCTTACCGATGGCACTTATCACGATGTTGACTCTTCTGAACTTGCTTTCAAGGTAGCCGGATCAATGGGATTCCGGGCCGGACTGGCCAAGGCGGAATCAATACTGTTGGAACCGGTAATGAAGGTGGAAGTTACAGTTACAGAAGATTACATGGGCGATGTTATGGGCGACCTCAACGGCCGGCGTGGCCGCATCGAGGGACTGGGCCCTGTGAACGGAGCCCAAATAATCCGGGCCATGGTGCCGCTGGCTGAGATGTTCGGGTATGCTACTGAATTGCGCTCCCGGACCCAGGGGAGGGGAATCTATTCCATGGAATTCTCCCACTATGAACCGGTGCCAAAACAAATTGCCGAAACACTTATAAACCACAGTTAGCCCAAGGGACTAAAGGAGGGAATCAAATTTGGCTGCTACACAGAAAATCAGGATCAGGCTCAAGGCCTTTGACCACAGCATCCTGGACCAATCAGCTGAAAAAATTGTAGAAACTGCTCGCCGTACCGGCGCCCAGGTTTCCGGGCCCATTCCCCTGCCCACAGACAAGAGCATCTACACAGTGCTTCGGGCAGTGCACAAGTACAAGGACTCCCGGGAACAGTTTGAGATGCGCACACACAAACGACTGATTGACATCTTGGAGCCGACACCCAAAACCGTCGATGCCCTGATGAGACTTGATCTCCCGGCTGGCGTTGACATTGAAATCAAACTATAATCAAGGATATTTGTCCAGTTTCAAGGAGGTGGCAACCCAGTGAAAAAGGCTATATTGGGCAAGAAAATAGGCATGACCCAGATATTTGACGAACAGGGTAATGTCGTGCCCGTGACAGTGATTCAGGCCGGCCCCTGCCCCGTTGTTCAGAAAAAAACGGTGGCTTCCGATGGATATGACGCCATTCAGGTTGGTTTCGGCCAGCAAAAAGAACAACGAGTAAACAAACCCCGCCAGGGCCATTTCCAGCGGGCCCAGCAGTCCCCCACCCGGTACTTGGCAGAGTTGCGTCTGGACGATGCAGCCAACTACGATGTGGGACAGGAAATCACTGCTGATATTTTCCAGCCGGGTGACCGGATAGATGTCAGCGGCGTTTCCAAGGGAAAAGGCTTCGCAGGCGCCATCAAGCGCCATAACCAACGCCGGGGCCCATCAACCCACGGCTCCCATTTCCATCGTTTCCCCGGAGCCCTGGGAGGCGTTGGCCCGGCCAGAGTGCTCAAGGGACATCCCATGCCCGGAAGAATGGGCGGGGAGAAAGTAACTGTTCAGAACCTGGAAGTGGTTCAGGTGGACGCTGAGCGCCATCTGTTGCTAGTAAAAGGATCCCTTCCCGGTATTCGCGGCGCCCTGCTGCGGATCAAAAACAGCGTTAAGGCCCAGTAGGGTTGAAGTGAAAGGAGGACACAGGACATGCCAAAGGTGGCAGTACACAACACCAAAGGTGAACAGGTGGGCGAACTGGAACTCAGTGACAAGCTGTTCGCTGCCGAGATAAGCGACTCTGCCATGCATCAGGTGGTGGTTGCCTACCTGGCCAACCAGCGCCGCGGCACAGCATCCACCAAGACCCGCAGCGATGTGCGGGGCGGCGGACGCAAACCATGGAGACAAAAAGGAACGGGACGGGCGCGCCACGGCACAATCCGCTCACCGATTTGGAAAGGTGGCGGCGTGGTTTTTGGGCCGAATCCCCGGGATTATAGTATTCATGTTCCCAAGAAACTGAAGCGCAAGGCATTGAAATCCGCCCTTACCGCCAAGTTAAACAACAATCAGATCTATGTGTTGGATGAACTGGCGCTGGAAGAACCCAAGACATCTGAAGTTGCCCGCATGTTAAAATCTCTTAGCATCGAAGGCACAGCGATGTTTGTTTCAGCCGGTTCAGAGCCCAACCTGTACAAATCGACCCGCAACATCCCCGGCGTCAAATCCAGCGCTGCCGAGAGCATCAACACATATGACGTTATTAAGTCCGGCGCCTTGGTATTGACAAAAGATGCTGTGGCCAGGATTGAGGAGGTGTTTGCGTAATGCGTGACCCCCGCGACATCATCATCCGCCCCCTGGTTACCGAGAAGACCAACGACTTGATGGCAGAGAAGAAGTATACCTTTGTTGTCAGAAGAGATGCCAACAAGGTGGAAATTGCCCGGGCGGTAGAATCGCTTTTCAAAGTTGAAGTGGAATCTGTAAACACAGCCAACTACAAGGGCAAGCTGAAAAGAATGGGCCGGTTTAGCGGGCATCAGCCCAGCTGGAAAAAAGCAATAGTATGCCTGACTGCTGAATCCAAGCCCATTGAACTGTTTGAATAACTCGCTAAAGGAGGGTTAGTAATGGCAATAAAATCTTTCCGCCCCACCTCCCCCGGCAAACGGTTTGCAACGGTTTCAACCTTTGAGGAAATCACCAGGGAAGAACCGGAAAAATCCCTGTTAGCGCCGCTGAAAAGCAATGCGGGGCGCAACAACCAGGGCAGGCTCACCGTTCGCCATCGTGGTGGCGGCCATAAGCGCAAATACAGAATTATTGATTTCCGTCGGAACAAGGACAACATCCCTGCCACCGTGGCAGCGATTGAGTATGACCCCAACCGTTCTGCCAACATTGCTTTGTTGCATTATGCCGATGGCGAAAAGCGCTATATCCTAAGCCCCAACAACTTAAAAGTTGGAGAACAGATCGTTTCCGGAGAATCGGGAGTGGACATCAAGGTTGGCAATGCCATGCCGCTTAAAAACATGCCAGCGGGCACAGTGATTCACAACATTGAACTGAAGCCCGGCAAGGGTGGCCAATTGGCCCGCTCTGCCGGAACCAGCGCCCAGCTGATGGCCAAGGAAGGGAAATACGCCTATGTGCGCCTTCCCTCCAACGAAGTCCGGTTGATTAACATCAACTGCCGGGCGACCATTGGCCAGGTGGGCAACATCGATCATGAGAACCTGACCATCGGAAAAGCCGGACGTTCCCGCTGGATGGGCATAAGGCCCACAGTTCGCGGTGTGGTAATGAACCCCGCCGATCACCCCCATGGCGGTGGCGAAGGCAAGGCCCCCATCGGCATGCCTGCACCTGTCAGCCCCTGGGGCACACCGGCAATCGGTTACAGAACCCGCAAGAAAAAGAGCAAGTCGGATAAATACATCGTCAAGCGCCGCAAAAGCTAGCGCATGACAAAAAGGAGGGAAGGCTGCAATGGGTAGATCCCTGAAAAAAGGCCCCTTTTGTGACGATTATCTGCTGAAAAAAATTGAACAAATGAATGAAAAAGGGGAAAAGCGGGTTGTCAAGACATGGTCCCGTCGTTCCACCATTTTTCCTGAATTTGTCGGCCATACAATCGCTGTTCATGACGGAAGAAAGCATGTTCCTATCTATATCAGTGAAGAGATGGTCGGACATAAACTGGGTGAATTTGCACCCACCCGTACATTCAGGGGACACGGCTCTCACACAGAGCGGTCCACATCCCTGAAATAGGCCAGAGAGGAGGATATCCCATGGAAGCACAAGCAAGCGCACGTTATGTAAGAATTGCTCCCCGCAAAGTCCGGATAGTCGTAGATCTAATCCGCGGCAAATCTGTGGGCGATGCACTGGCCATCCTCAGGAACACGCCTAAAGCTGCTTCTCCGCTGGTGGAAAAAGTCTTAAGCTCAGCGGTGGCCAATGCAGAGCATAACCTGGAGATGAAAACAGACAACCTGTATGTGGCCGAGGTTTTTGTTGACCAGGGGCCGACACTGAAAAGGTTTAAGGCCCGGGCCAGAGGCATGGCCAGCAGGATAAACAAAAAAACCAGCCACGTAACTGTGGTGGTATCAGAAAAAAACAGCCAAGGGAGGGATAAATAATGGGGCAAAAAATTAATCCGGTAGGTTTGCGCATCGGCATCATCAAAGACTGGGAAGCCAAGTGGTACGCTGAACGCAAAGATTTCGTGGAAACCCTCCACGAAGACATAAAGGTCCGGGATTTCATCCTGGACAAACTGGCCAACTCCAGCATTTCCCGGGTGGAGATTGAACGGGCTGCCAGCCGCATCCGCATTTCAATCCACACCGCCAAGCCTGGTGTTGTCATCGGCCGCGGTGGTTCCGGAATCGAAAAATTGCGCCAACAGCTGGATTCCCTTACCGGCAAAAAGACCCATATCAATATCGTTGAAATTAAGTCCCCTGAGCTTGATGCCCAACTGGTGGCAGAGTCCATAGCTGCCCAGCTGGAACGGCGTATCGCCTTTCGCCGGGCCATGAAACAGTCCATGGGCAGAACCATGCGGGCTGGCGCCAAAGGCGTCCGCACCATGGTGGCAGGACGTCTGGGTGGAGCTGACATGTCGAGAACTGAATGGTACACCGAAGGCACTGTGCCCCTGCACACGCTGCGGGCGGACATTGACTACGGATTTGCCGAAGCAAAGACCACCTACGGACAGCTGGGAGTCAAAGTTTGGATATACAAAGGCGAAATCCTGCCCAAACCCAAAGAGGAAAAAGGAGCCGGGGAAGGAGGACAATGACCAATGTTAACCCCAAAACGCGTTAAATACCGCCGCCCCCATCGCGGCAACGTTCGCGGCAAAGCCAAGAGCGGAACCGAAGTGGTTTTTGGTGAATATGGTTTGCAGGCCCTGGAGCCCAGCTGGATTACCAGCCAGCAAATTGAGGCTGCCCGGGTTGCCATGACCAGGTACATCAAACGGGGTGGCAAAGTCTGGATAAAGATTTTCCCGCACAAGGCGATTACCGCCAAGCCGGCAGAGACCCGGATGGGCAGTGGAAAAGGCTCACCGGAGAAGTGGGTTGCTGTTGTTAAGCCCGGACGAGTGATGTTTGAATTGGCCGGTGTCCCCGAAAATGTGGCCAAGGAAGCCATGCGCCTTGCCGCCCACAAACTGCCCATCAAAACCAAATTTATCAAACGCTTCGAACTGGGTGGTGACGATAGTGAAAGCTAATGAAATCCGTGATTTGAGCGCTAATGAACTGGAGCGCCGGTTGGATGAGCTCAAGACCGAACTTTTCAACCTGCGGTTTCAACTGGCTACCGGGCAACTGGACAATCCCATGAACATCAAGCGTGTCCGCAAAGACATTGCCCGGGTAAAAACCATTATCCGGGAACGTGAATTGAACATCAACGTGCAATAGTGGTTGAAAGGAGGATGGGCAAATGACTGAACGAAGCATGCGTAAGGTCCGTGTTGGCAAGGTAATAAGCAATAAAATGGACAAGACTATAGTTGTTGCTGTCCAACAACAATTGCGTCATCCGGCATATGGTAAAATCGTCAAGCGCACCGAGAAATTCAAGGCCCACGACGATGAAAACCAGTGCAACATCGGAGATGTTGTGGAGATTATGGAAACCCGCCCGCTGAGCAAGGACAAGCACTGGCGGCTGGTCAAAATAGTTACCAAGGCAGAGTAATCTAAAGACAGTTCCAACGCACGAAAGGAGGGGCATGTCGTGATTCAACAGCAAACGTTGTTGAATGTGGCCGACAACTCCGGAGCCAAGAAGATTATGTGCATCCGAGTTCTGGGCGGCACCCGGCGCTATAGTGCCAACATCGGCGACATATTTGTAGCATCAGTTAAAGAGGCAACACCCGGCGGAGTTGTTAAGAAGGGGGAAGTTGTCAGGGCAGTGGTGGTGCGGACCAAAACCGGCCTCCATCGCAAAGACGGATCCCACATACGGTTTGATGACAATGCCGCGGTTATTATCAACGAAGCAAAAAACCCCAGGGGAACTCGTATCTTCGGCCCGGTAGGCCGGGAGCTGCGGGAAAAGGACTTTATGAAAATAGTGTCCCTGGCCCCTGAGGTGCTGTAGCCTACGAGGAGGTGGACAACGTGACAACACCCAGGATCCACATAAGAGAAGGCGACAAGGTTATCGTCCTTTCCGGAAAAGATCGGGACAAAACCGGCAAAGTGCTGGAAGTTAACCCCGCCAGCGGCAAGGTCCTTGTGGAAGGTGTCAACATGGTGAAAAAGCACCAGCGGCCAACCAGGGCCGACCGCAAAGGCGGCATTCTGGAAATGGAAGGCGCTGTCAGCAGTTCCAAGGTAATGCTGGTTTGCCCCCGTTGCAACAAACCTTCCCGAACCGGGCACAAGAATCTCAAGTCCGGCGAAAAGGTTCGCTACTGCAAAAGTTGCGGCGAAGTGAACGAAAAGTAAATAACGCAAGCGGAAGGGAGGTCACAGCGTGGCTGCTCGACTTGAAGAAATTTATAAGCGGGATATAGTACCCGCCCTTATGAAAAAGTTCAATTACTCAAGCATTATGGACGCTCCCAAAATCGAAAAAATAGTTGTCAATATGGGTGTGGGCGACGCCAAGGAAAACCCAAAATTCCTCGACAGTGCTGTGGAGGAACTGACCCTGATTACTGGTCAAAAGCCGGTTATCACCAAGGCCAAGAAAGCTATTGCCGGTTTTAAAATCCGGGCCGGCATGTCCATTGGAACAAAGGTGACCCTAAGGGGCGAGCGGATGTATCATTTCTTTGACCGCTTGTTGCACATTGCCCTGCCCCGGGTCCGTGACTTTCGAGGTGTGTCCCCCAAGGCATTCGATGGCCGGGGCAATTATACCCTGGGAATTAAGGAACAACTTATTTTCCCCGAGATCAATTATGACAAGGTCGACCGTGTGCGAGGCATGGATGTGGTAATAGTAACCACAGCCAAAACCGATGAAGAAGGTTTGGAGTTGCTTCGTGAATTCGGGTTGCCCTTCCGGAAATAATCCGATAAGGAGGGAATATACGGGTGGCTAAAAAATCAATGATTGCAAAGCAGAAACGAACAGCCAAGTTTTCTGCCCGGGCTTATAACCGCTGCCGCTTGTGTGGCAGACCCCATGCATACATGCGCAGATTTGGAATGTGTCGTATCTGTTTCCGGACACTGGCCCACAAAGGCCAGATCCCCGGCGTGAAAAAGGCCAGCTGGTAGTGAGGAAAGGAGGTATTCCCCGATGACTATGACCGATCCCATTGCTGATATGCTTACAAGGATCAGAAATGCCAACACAGCGCTCCACACTAATGTGGAAGTGCCGGCATCAAAGGTAAAAACATCTCTTGCCCAGATTCTCCAGGAAGAGGGTTTTATATCGGGCTATGAAGTAATCGACGATAACAAGCAGGGTCTTATCCGTATCAAGCTTCGCTATAACAATAGCAAGGAGCGGGTAATCACCGGCTTGAAAAGAATCAGCAAGCCTGGCTTGCGGGTTTACGCCAAAAAAGACGAAATACCCAGAGTGCTGGGTGGTTTGGGCGTGGCAGTTATTTCCACCTCCCAGGGTTTGATGGTGGACAAGAAAGCCCGGGCCCAAGGTCTTGGCGGCGAAGTCTTGTGCTACATTTGGTAGCCACTGTATTGGAGGTGCAACAATGTCCAGAATAGGCAAAAAACCTATCGTTCTTCCCTCGGGAGTGCAAGTGGAAATTTCCTCAGACAATGTAGTCGTTGTCAAAGGGCCGCTGGGCCAACTGGAGCAAAAGGTTCCCGGGGAAATAAAGTTGGAAGTATCGGATAACACAATAGAAGTAACACGCCCTTCTGACCAAAAAACCCATCGTGCCCTGCACGGCCTGACCCGCAGTTTGGTGGCCAACATGGTTGAAGGTGTTTCCAAGGGTTATACCCGCAGCTTGGAGCTGGTGGGCGTGGGATACCGTGCGACCAAGCAGGGACAAGCCGTTAACCTGACTGTTGGCTACTCCCATCCTGTGGTCATTACTCCGCCCGAGGGAATTGAAATTGAAGTGCCGGCCCCCAACAAAATCACCGTCAAGGGCATTGACAAGCAAGCGGTGGGGCAGCTGGCAGCTGAGATCCGGGCCGTCCGCAAGCCGGAACCCTATCTCGGCAAAGGGATTAAATACGAAGGGGAGCAGATCCGGCGCAAGACTGGCAAGGCCGGAACTTAAACCCTGAAAGGAGTGAGCCCTGTTGCAACGTAACATTAGCCCGCGGAAGCAAAGGCACATTCGGGTGCGGAAAAAAGCCTTTGGCACAGCTCAGCGCCCCCGCCTCAATGTTTTCCGCAGTTCAAGCCATATATATGCTCAGCTTATCGATGATACCCAGGGGGTTACCCTGGCAGCTGTGTCTACACTGGATGACGAGGTCAAAGCCGAAGCGGCATACGGAGGAAACA
The DNA here is from genome assembly GCA_003559415.1 of Clostridiales bacterium. GTDB lineage: Bacteria > Bacillota > Proteinivoracia > UBA4975 > PWLI01 > PWLI01. The sequence continues at coordinate 23,916 of PWLI01000017.1, forward strand.
AGCATGCTGCCAAGGTTGTGGGCACGAAGATTGCTGAAAAGGCCAAAGCAGCCGGCATCAAAGAGGTTGTGTTTGACCGGGGCGGCTTTCTCTATCATGGACGGGTCAGGGAACTGGCCGAAGCAGCCCGTGAAGCCGGACTGCAATTCTAAGCAAGGGAGGGAACAGCTTGAAGCCTAAACCAAGAACAGGACGAGCAGAAAAAGAAGTATCAGAGTTTATCGAAACCGTTGTAAGCATCAATCGTGTGGCCAAGGTTGTCAAGGGCGGCCGCCGCTTCAGCTTCAGTGCGCTGGTAGTGGTCGGTGACGGCAAAGGCAAAGTGGGCACTGGCTTTGGCAAGGCGGGAGAGGTCCCCGAGGCCATCCGCAAGGGCATGGAAGATGCCAAGAAAAAGATGTTTACTGTTCCAATTGTAGGGTCCACAATTCCCCATGAAATAACCGGCAAATACGGCGCCGGGGTAGTGTTGCTCAAACCCGCATCAGAAGGTACCGGAGTTATCGCCGGTGGCCCGGTCCGGGCTGTACTGGAGGCTGCAGGTGTCAGGGACATACTGACCAAATCCCTGGGATCCTCCAATGCGATTAACATGGTTGGTGCCACTGTATCTGCATTAAAGGGATTGAGGACCGCAGAACAAGTAGCCCGCTCCCGCGGCAAAACAGTGGAAGAACTGCGGGGCTAGGGAGGTATAAACATGGCTAAGCAGCTGAAAATAAAATTGGTTCGCAGCATGATTGGTCGACCCAAGGATCACAGGAAGACCTTGGTTGCCTTGGGCTTTCGCAGAATGAACCAGGTAGTGACGCAACCGGACAACCCCCAAACCAGGGGAATGGTTGACAAAGTGGCACACTTGGTTCAGGTAATCGAGTAAGGAGGTGCGGAAATGGAACTCCACGATCTAAAACCTGCCCCAGGATCTCGGAAGAAGAGAAAACGCAAAGGGATTGGCATCGGTTCCGGCAAGGGCAAGACTGCTGGCCGGGGTCACGGCGGCCAAAATTCCCGCAGCGGTGGTGGAGTCAGGCCTGGTTTTGAAGGTGGCCAAATGCCCCTGCACCAGAGGCTCCCCAAACGGGGCTTTACCAACAAGTTCAGAAAAGACTACGCGGTAGTAAATGTTGTCCAGCTCAACCAGTTTAAGACAGGCACCACAGTTACCCCTGAGTTGTTGAAAGAAACCGGAATTGTCAGCAACATCAAAGATGGAGTCAGGGTGCTGGGCAAGGGCGACCTGAAGGTCAAACTGACAGTCAGGGCCCATGGTTTCACAAAAGGTGCTGTTGAGAAAATCACGGCTGCCGGCGGCAGCGCAGAGGTGATATAGCATGCAATTGCTGGCTACGCTGCGTAATGCCTGGACAATAAAGGACATACGCCGCAAACTGTTGTTTACGCTGGCGATGCTGCTGATTTATCGGCTGGGTTCTTTTGTGCCTGTTCCCGGAATTGACAGCAGCATAGTACAGGACATTCTTCAGGGCAGAGGCGGCGAAGGCGGCGGCCTGTTCGGTTTGTTTGACATGTTTGCCGGCGGCGCCCTTTCCCAGTTTTCTGTCTTTGCCATGGGCATCATGCCCTATATTAACGCCACCATTATTATGCAGTTGCTGCAGGTGGTAATACCCAAGTTTGAAGAGTGGAGCAAGGAAGGGCCGGAAGGCCGCAAGAAGCTGATGCAGTTCAGCCGTTACGGAACTGTTGTGCTGGGCCTGATCCAGTCAGTGGGTATGTCCTTTGCTTTTAGCCAGGCCATTGAAGTTGACCGGGTCGTCAACCCCGCTGGTTACTACACAACCTTGGTAATTATCGCTCTTTCACTGACTGCCGGTACTGCTTTCCTCATGTGGCTTGGCGAGCAGATAACCGAAAAAGGTATTGGAAACGGGATTTCCATCATTATATTTGCCGGTATTGTTTCCCGGGTGCCCCAGGGCGCCGTCCAGGTATTTTCACTCTGGCGTGCCGGTGAATTGAATGTGTTTAACTTGCTGGCCATTGCAGCATTGGGGCTGGCGGTTATCGCTGCTGTTGTGTTTATCACCCAAGGGGAGAGGCGTGTTCCCGTTCAGTACGCCAAGCGGGTTATCGGCCGGCGCATGTACGGCGGGGCAAGCACCCACATCCCCCTGAAGGTAAACCAGGCAGGTGTCATCCCCGTTATCTTTGCTACATCACTGTTGCTATTCCCCCAGACCATTGCCCAGTTTTGGGATAATGCCATTGTGCAAATGATTGCCGACTTCTTCACCATCGGAACATTGCCGGGCACGATATTCACTGTATTGCTGATAGTGTTTTTCTCTTACTTCTATACTGCAATTACAGTCAACCCCGTGGACTTGGCAGATAACATGCGGAAAAATGGTGGATTCATTCCCGGCATTCGCCCGGGCCGGTCCACTGCCAATCATATTCAGGAAATCCTCAACCGTATCACTCTGGCCGGTGCAGTCTTCCTGGGCGCTGTTGTGGCACTGCCCTACATTCTCACCGGGGTTATCGGCCTGCAGGTGGGAATCGGCGGAACCGCCCTGCTGATTGTAGTAGGTGTGGCGCTGGAGACCATGAAGCAAATCGAGAGCCAGATGCTGATGCGGCACTACAAGGGCTTTATGTAGGAGGCTGAAAATGCGACTGGTGCTATTGGGCCCGCCCGGTGCCGGCAAGGGCACCCAGGCGGAACTGATCAAGGAACACTTCTCCATCCCCCACATTTCCACCGGGGACATGTTGCGTGAAGCCAGGAAGAATCAGACGGAACTGGGTCGCAAGGCCGAGAAGTACATGGAAGCGGGACAACTTGTTCCCGACTCGGTGGTCATTGGCATAGTCAAGGAGCGGCTCAGCGCCCCCGATTGCAACAAGGGGTTTTTGCTGGACGGCTTCCCCCGGACGGTTAAGCAGGCGGTGGCCCTGGAAGAAAGCGGTGTCGTGCTGGATGGCGTCATCAACATTCAGGTGCCTCGCCAACTGCTGATTGAAAGGCTGTCCGGACGACGGATTTGTCGTCAGTGCGGCAAGGCGTGGCATGTGGAGTTTAACCCTCCACCGGAAGGGATCTGTGACTGTGGTGGCGAGCTTTACCAGCGCAGCGACGATTCCAGTGAAACGGTAAGTCAGCGCCTGGATGTGTACCTTGAGCAGACAAGCCCCCTTGTTCAGTGGTATGAAGAAAAAGGTTTGCTGCAGGCAATAGACGGCAACCAAAGTATAGACGAAGTATTTGCTGCCATTCTGGCGGCCCTGGAAGCGAGACGATGATTGTCATCAAATCGCCCCGGGAGATTGAAATAATGGCCCGGGCCGGACAGGTCACCGCCCAGGCTCACCGCCTGGTGGAGCAAGCAATAGCCCCGGGTGTTACCACCGGAGAGCTGGACAGAATGGTAGAAGAGTTTTTGTTGGATCTGGGAGCCAAGCCTGCCTTTAAAGGTTACGTCGGGTTCCCCGCCATTATCTGTTCGTCCCTGAACCACCAGGTGGTTCACGGGATCCCCTCGGAGAAAGTCGTACTTGAAGAGGGTGACATCCTCAGCGTTGATATTGGCGCAATTGTTGACGGGTATGTGGGCGATGCAGCGGCAACCTATCCCGTTGGCGCTGTAAGCCCTGAAGCCCGGCGCCTTATAGAAGCTACCTCCGGCGCCCTGGAAAAAGGAATTGCCCAGGCTGTTGCGGGCAACCGACTTACCGACATTTCTGCGGCGGTCCAGCAGTGGGTGGAGTCTCAAGGCTTTTCCGTGGTCCGTGATTATGTCGGCCATGGAATAGGCCAGAGCATGCATGAGGACCCCCAGATTCCCAATTTCGGCCCGCCGGGCTACGGCCCCAAGCTGGCTGAGGGAATGGTTCTGGCCATAGAGCCCATGGTCAACATGGGCGGGTACAGCGTAAAGACCCTGAATGATGGCTGGACTGTTGTAACTACAGACGGATCCCTTTCTGCCCACTTTGAACACACCGTAGCTATTACCAAACAAGGGCCCCAAGTGTTGACAGCACTGATGTGAGGAGGGGGAGTATGACATTTTTGCCAGGACAAATCGTTCGTTCCAAGGCGGGCAGGGATTGCCGCAGCATCTATGTTGTGCTCGATGTCCTGCCGAGACGGGTAATGGTCGCTGACGGCCGCAGGCGGACCGTTGACAAGCCCAAGGCAAAAAACCCCCTGCACTTGCAGCTGCTTCAGTCCTTTCAACATGCTGGTGGCAACCTGACCGATGAAGGTATCCGCGAAGCGATTAAAGATTACCAACAGAAATTGTCGGACACACGGGAACCAAGGGAGGGAACAAGCTAATGACGAAACAAGACGTCATTGAGGTGGAAGGCCGGGTAATAGATGCCTTGCCTAATGCTACTTTTCGGGTCGAGCTGGAAAATGGACATGTAATATTGGCATATGTAAAGGGCAAGTTGCGCATGAACTATATTAGGATTTTGCCCGGCGACCGGGTTTCTCTGGAGCTTTCACCCTATGACCTTACCAAGGGTCGCATCACCTATCGCCATAAATAGCTCCAGCCTGTAAAGGAGGTAGAATCAATGAAAGTAAGACCCTCAGTAAAACCTATATGTGAGAAATGCAAGATTATCCGCCGCAAAGGCATAGTGATGGTTATTTGTGAAAACCCGAAGCATAAACAAAAACAGGGATAACGGGAGGTGTAGTAAATTTGGCACGTATTTCAGGTGTTGATTTGCCCCGGGAAAAGCGAGTAGAGGCAGCACTGACATATATCTACGGAATCGGCCCTTCCCTTTCCAGGGAAGTGCTGGCAAAGACAGCAATCAGCCCCGACACCCGTGTTCGCGATCTGACTGAAGACGAAGTCGGCAAGCTGCGGGAAGTGTTGGACAAGGATTACCAGGTGGAAGGTGACTTGCGCCGGGAAATTTCCATGAACGTCAAGCGCCTTATGGAAATCGGCTGTTATCGCGGTCTGCGCCATCGCCGGGGCATGCCGGTCAGAGGTCAAAATACCAAGAACAACTCTCGGACGCGGAAAGGCCCAACCAAGACCGTCGGCGTCCGGAGAAAGAAAAAATAAGCAAAGGAGGGAATGAAATTTGGCCAGAAGGACAACCCGTCCCCGACGGAGAGAACGCAAGAACATTGAACGCGGTGTAGCCCACATCCAATCGACATTCAATAACACCGTCATCAATATTACCGACGAAACAGGAAATACCGTTGCCTGGTCCAGTGCTGGTGCCAATGGTTTCAAGGGCTCCCGGAAGAGCACCCCCTTTGCAGCCCAAACCGCCGCAGAAACCGCAGCCAAGGCTGCCATGGAACATGGAATGCGCGTTGTGGAAGTTTCTGTAAAAGGCCCCGGCTCCGGCCGCGAAGCTGCCATCCGCTCTTTGCAGGCAGCAGGTCTGGAAGTAACCACCATCAAAGATGTAACCCCATTTCCCCACAACGGTTGCCGTCCGCCTAAGCGGCGTCGGATGTAACGAATACAGGAGGTGTAAACAAGATGGCACGATATACAGAAGCTGTTTGCCGTTTGTGCCGCCGCGAAGGCCACAAACTGTACCTGAAAGGCGAACGCTGCTATACGCCCAAATGTGCATTGGATCGGCGGGCATATCCCCCGGGCCAGCATGGGCAACAACGTCGTCGGAAAGAATCGGAGTTTGGACTGCAGCTGCGTGAAAAGCAAAAAGTCCGCCGCATTTACGGTGTACATGAGAGGCAGTTCCGCAACTACTACGAAAAGGCCGCCCGCCACAAAGGTGTTACTGGTATAATGCTGCTCCAAATGTTGGAGACACGCCTGGACAACGTGGTTTACCGCCTGGGCTTCGCGGCATCCCGCCCCGAAGGCCGCCAGTTGGTTCGGCACGGCCACTTCCTGGTGAACGGCCAGAAGGTTGACATACCGTCGTTCCAGGTCCAGGTAGGCGATACTGTGTCTGTTAGGGAAAAAAGCGCGTCCTCAGAAAAGTTCAAAGAACTGCGCGAGTTTGCTGCCCAGCATACCTCTCCTGCCTGGCTGGAAAAGGATGCTGAGAAACTGACAGGCAAAGTGTTGGCACTGCCCCAGCGGGAAGAGATAGCCGATGTCCCTATTGCAGAACACCTGATCATCGAGCGTTACTCCAGGTAAACCCTCGTAGGGCCAGCAGTCTAAAAGGGAGGGTCTGTTAAGTGTTAGAAATAGAAAAGCCTCGAATTGAATGTGTTGAATCTGCAGAAGACGACAGCTATGCAAAATTTGTGGTTGAGCCGCTGGAGAGAGGATATGGCACCACGCTGGGCAACGCCCTGCGCCGGGTGTTGCTGTCCTCACTGCCTGGTGCCGCTGTAACCAGCGTACAAATCGAAGGCGTGTTGCACGAATTCTCCACCATCAAGGGTGTAGTGGAAGACACAACGGAAATTATCCTCAGTCTCAAGAAGTTGAGGTTCAAGCTCCATGACAACCAACCGGCAACGTTGCGCCTTGAGTCCAACAAAGAAGGTTTGGTTACTGGTGCAGACATAGTATCGGCGAGCGCCGATGTTGAAGTCCTCAACCCGGAGCAGAAAATCGCTACCCTGGAAAAAGGCGGCAGCTTCAATGCAGAGCTGGTTGTAAGCCCCGGCCGTGGCTATGCTGCGGCTCAGAAGAATAAAGACGAAGAGCAGGCAATAGGAGTTATTGCCGTTGATTCTATCTTTTCACCGGTTAAGCGGGTTAATTTCCATGTTCAGAACACCCGTGTAGGCCAGGTTACTGACTATGATAAACTGACCCTGGAAATATGGACTGACGGAAGCATCCAGCCAGAAGATGCCATCAGCCTTTCTGCCAAAGTGATGATTGAACACTTGGGTCTGTTTGTAAACCTGAGTTCGTCAGTAAATGATATTGAAGTAATGATTGAAAAAGACGATGAAGACAAAGAAAAGGTTCTGGACAAGCCCATTGAAGACCTGGAACTTTCTGTCCGTTCCTACAACTGCCTGAAGCGGGCAGGGATCAACTATGTGCATGAACTGACCCAGAAGACCGAGAACGAAATGGGCAAAGTGCGGAACCTGGGCAAGAAATCCCTGGAAGAGGTCCAGCAAAAGCTGGAAGAACTCAACCTAAGTTTGCGCGAAGAAGAGTAAGGAGGGGAGAAGATGGCTCTTTCGAAATTTAGCCGTCCCACCAATCAGCGTCGGGCGTTACTTCGCAGCCTGGCGACAGCAGTTCTGAAAAATGAACGGGTTACAACCACCGAAGCCCGGGCCAAAGCTATCCGGCCGGTTGTGGAAAAGCTGATCACCCTGGGTAAGCGGGGAGACTTGCATGCCCGGCGCCAGGTCTTGGCCTACCTGTTGGAAGAAGATGTTGTTACCAAGCTGTTTACAGAAATAGCTCCCCGTTATGCGGAGCGTGAAGGTGGTTACACCAGAATTTACAAGGCTGCCCCCCGTCGGGGTGACGGAGCGCCCCAGGCAATTATCGAGCTTGTATAGCAGTTGCGGGACAGGTCAGTGCTTACTTGGGGGGCTGGTAAAGCCTCCTGAGCGTTGTCCTGTCTTTTTTATCGGGGGTGAACCCAATGGCTTTGTTTGAAATCAAGGGCGCAAATTTCTTCTACCCCTCGGGGGAAGACAGTGAAATACAGGCCCTTAAAGATGTTTCGCTGACAATTGAAGAGGGAGAATTTGTGGTCATAATCGGCCACAACGGTTCCGGCAAATCTACCTTGGCCAAGCTGCTTAACGGGCTTCTTTTGCCTGCAAGCGGCCAGGTAGTTGTCGATGGCAAAAACACTGCTGATAAGCAGCACTACTGGCCAATCCGCCAGCAGGTTGGCATGGTTTTTCAAAACCCTGACAACCAGCTGATTGCCACAATGGTGGAAGAAGATGTGGCCTTTGGCCCGGAAAATCTGGGAGTGCCCACTCCCGACATCGTTAAACGGGTGGAGGAATCATTGCGCCAGGTGGATATGCTTTCCTACCGTCGCCATGCTCCCCATCTTCTTTCCGGCGGCCAAAAACAGCGGATTGCAATAGCCGGGATTTTAGCCATGCGCCCCCGTTGCCTGGTGTTGGATGAACCTACTGCCATGCTGGATCCCCGGGGTCGCCGGGAAGTGCTGGAGACAGTGCGCCGGCTCAACCGCGAGGAGAGCATGACTGTGGTGTGGATTACCCATCACATGGCTGAGGCCGTTCATGCCGACAGGGTGCTGGTTATGGAAGATGGTTCTATAGTCATGCAAGGCACCCCCCGGGAAGTTTTCAGTAAAACCAAGTTGCTGCAAAGCCTTGACTTGGATGCTCCCGATATTACCCGCTTGGGCCAAATGCTGGCAGAAGACGGCTACGCCATTTCCCAGGATGTGCTGACGGTGGAAGAATTGGCGGTGGAACTATGCCGATAACCGCCCACAACCTGTGTCATGAATACTCTCCAGGCACTCCCTATGCAATCAAGGCTCTCAAAGACGTGTCGTTGGAAATAGCAGACGGGGAAATCGTTGGCTTGATCGGCCATACCGGTTCCGGCAAATCCACCCTGATTCAGCATTTCAACGGTTTGCTTAAACCAACCAGCGGCTGGATACAGGTTCAGGGAGTAAACACGGTGGGAAAGGGTGTCAACCTGCGCCAACTGCGGCAAAAGGTTGGCCTTGTTTTCCAGTACCCTGAACACCAGCTGTTTGAAGAGACTGTGGCTGCCGATGTAGCCTTTGGGCCCAAAAACCTCGGTCTGGGCAAAGACCGTTTGGAACAACGGGTTCATGATGCCCTGGCGGCGGTTGATTTGGATTTGGACGAAATCGGCCATCGGTCGCCCTTTGAACTGAGCGGCGGACAGATGCGCCGGGTGGCCATTGCCGGTGTGCTGGCCATGGAGCCGGAAATTTTGATTCTTGATGAACCGACTGCCGGCCTGGACCCCCGGGGCAGAAACGACATCCTGTCCCATCTGCGCCGCATTCATCAACACCGGCGGTTGACGCTTATCATTGTTTCCCACAGCATGGACGAGATTGCAGCCATGGTGGACAGAATAATAGTCATGGACCAGGGAACGATACATGCTGACGGTTCACCCCGGGAAATCTTTGCCCAGGGAGAAGACCTGAGAGCCATCGGCCTGGATGTTCCGCCCCTGACCAGCCTGATGCTGGAGCTGCAACGGCGGGGCATGTCTGTGCCCACAGATGTGCTTACAGTCCAAGAAGCACGACAAGCTTTGTTGCAGTCCCTCAAGGGGGTGGATGGCGATGCTTAAAGGTATAACCATCGGCCAGCACTATCCCGGAGATTCATTGCTGCACAATCTGGAACCCCGAATAAAAATTGCAATTATCACCGCTTATATTGTTTCACTGTTTTTGATGCAGGGCCCTGTTGGCTACCTGGCAATGATGGTGATAACGTTGGCCGCTGTATTCATCGGCCAGTTGCCCCTCCGCCTGTTGCTCAGGGGGCTGCGTCCCCTGTTTTTCATAATCGGTTTTACCTTGGTTCTCCACATATTGTTCACCAAGGGAGGGACAGTCTGGTTGCAACTGGGCAGGTTTACCATTGAATCCCAGGGTGTTTTAACGGGATCGCTGATGGCCTGGCGGCTGATGTTGCTTGTCATGACCACATCACTATTGACCCTGACTACATCGCCCATTGCCCTGACCGACGCAATTGAAGGCCTGCTCAACCCCCTCAAGCGCATAGGCGTCCCTGCCCATGAACTTGCCATGATGATGACCATAGCCCTGCGCTTCATCCCCACGTTGCTGGAAGAGGCAGAGAAAATAATGCGGGCCCAAATGGCCCGGGGCGCTGACTTTGAAAGTGGCAGTGTGCTTAAACGGGCCCGGGCAATGATCCCCCTGTTGGTGCCGTTGTTTATCAGCGCCTTCCGCCGGGCTGATGACCTGGCACTGGCCATGGAAGCCCGGTGCTATCGGGGAGGCGAAGGGCGTACCCGGATGAAGGTTGTACTCATCCGTCTGGGAGACTGGATTAGCCTGGCCTCCTTTATCGGGCTTATGGTGGTGTTGGTATGGCTGGGGATATAACAGGCAGGTGCGCACTGACACTGGAATATGACGGCACAGCATACGCTGGGTTCCAGCATCAGGAAAATGCCGATACAATCCAGGCTCAAGTGGAACAGGCGTTGTCAGAGCTTTTTGGCTGTCAGATGAAAATACGGGCAGCCAGCCGCACCGATGCCGGTGTCCACGCCCGGGGCCAGGTAGTTGCCTTCAACCTGGCCCGCAGTTTTGAAGCTGCTAAAATAGCGCCTGCTGTCAATTGGCATTTGCCCCGGGATATCAGGGTGGTTAACGCCCGGCCGGTGCCGGCAGGCTTTGATCCCCGCACCGGGGCAACAGGCAAAATCTACCGTTATTTCATCTCCAACCGCTTGCACCCTCCGGCGGTGGGGCGCCGCTATGTTTGGCATGTGCCCCAGCCCGTTGACATAGAGGCAATTAACCGCGCTGCGAAAGTGCTGCGGGGAACCCACGATTTCGCGGCTTTCCAATCGGCGGCATCCACTGTCACTGATACCGTACGCACCATCAGGCACTTATGGGCCCTGCGCCGGGGAGAGACAGTAGTACTGACCTGTGCAGGGGATGGGTTTTTGCACAACATGGTGCGGATACTGGTGGGCACACTGGTGGAGGCCGGTCTGGGTCAGCGTTCTGCTGCGGACATTGAGGCAATTCTCCTGTCCAAAGACAGAACTGCAGCCGGGGTCACAGCCCCCGCCCGGGGTTTGTTTTTGGAGCGGGTGCTCTACCGCCCGTCCCTTGACAGTTACCCCGTGCTGTAATAAAATAACTCAGGATATGTTAAAATCCGTGAGCCCCGGATTTGACAGATCTGTGCAAGGAGGAAACATGATGAATTCAACATTTATGGCGAAGCTTGGACAGGTGGAGCGGAAATGGCTGTTGGTCGATGCCGAGGGCAAAACCCTGGGCCGCCTGGCCAGTGAAGTGGCCGCCTTGCTGCGCGGGAAACACAAACCGGTGTTTACACCCCACGTTGATTCCGGGGACCATGTAATTGTCGTCAATGCTGACAAAATTGTGGTGACCGGTGACAAGGCAAACAAAAAGATGTACTACCGCCACTCTGGTTGGACCGGCCATCTCAGGTCAATGAACTTTGCAACCCTTATGCAAAAGAAGCCGGAACAGGCTGTCTTTCTGGCAATAAAGGGAATGCTCCCCCACAACCGGTTGGGTCGGGCCATGGTGAAAAAGCTCCGGGTCTATGCAGGTCCGGAACACCCCCATGCTGCTCAACAACCGGAAACCTGGGAACTAAGAGGATAATGAAAGGGGGATGCGATAATGGCTAAAGTCCAATATTACGGAACGGGACGGAGAAAGAACGCTGTGGCCCGGGTGCGCCTTTTGCCCGGTGACGGCAAGATAGTTATCAACGACCGGCCCATCGACGATTATTTCGGCGGCCTTGAAACGCTGAAACTGGTTGTTTCCCAGCCGCTGAAAAGCGCTGAAGCCGTGGACAAGTACGACGTCATGGTCAATGTTGTCGGTGGCGGCGTAAGCGGCCAGGCCGGCGCCATTCGCCACGGAATCGCCCGGGCGCTGCTGCAAGTTGACGGAGAGCTTCGGCCGGTGTTGAAAAAAGCCGGCTATCTCACCAGAGATGACCGCATGACAGAACGGAAAAAGTACGGCCTCAAGAAAGCCCGCCGTGCGCCCCAGTTCTCAAAACGCTAAACTACAGAGACGGTTCTTTTGTCTCGACATCAGAGGATGCACTGCGCATCCTTTTTTGTTAACCAGAGAAAAGAACCACAGGGACGGTTCTCCTGTCTCAGTTTTGTGACACTGCCAACCCTTGATGTCTATCAGTGTTAATGTAAAGGAGGTGATGAGTAAATGCCGCGGAAACCGCGGTTGCGTAGCCCAAGCGGTATCTATCACATCATGGTTCGGGGAATAGGCAAGATGGATTTGTTTCATGCCCCCATTGATTACGAAAAATATTTGGCCAGTCTTTACAGAGTAAGGAAACAGGTTTCACTCCAACTGTATGCTTATTGTTTAATGAAAAATCATGTTCACCTTTTAATTGAGGAAGGTAAAGAATCTATATCTCTAACAATGAAAAGATTGGGAGTAAGCTACTCTCTGTATTATAATAAACGTCACGAAAGAGTTGGCCACGTGTTCCAAGGCCGCTACAGAAGCGAAGCGATTAAGAATGAACAACAATTTATGAAGTGTTGCCGGTATATTCACAACAACCCAGTTAAAGCAGGCATGGTTGCTTTTGCAGAAAACTACCCATGGACAAGCTACAGAGCTTACGTAAAGAGGTTTCCCGATGGCCTGACTGACACCCAGCCGCTTTTGCAGATGTATTCTTCCGATGATGAAGACAGCCGACGAGAGCTGAAATCTTTTACAGAACAGGTCCAAGCAGATGAGCAAATGTTTATTGGTTTTACTGTGCCACCCATATCCAGGCAAGAGTTGCTGGTTAGAGTAAAGCGGATACTTGAAGAGGAAGGTATCAGCATAAATGGAATCCGTACAATTCCACGAGAACAGAGACAGCGTATTTTAAGAAAGTTAAAAAAGGAATCCGGGGGATCTTTTCGGGGACTGGCAGAGATATTGGGAGTTAGCAGAAGTAGTATAAGTCGGGCATAAGTTTGGATTTTCTGGGACAGGAGAACCGTCCCCGTGGTTCATGCAGGATTTTTTGCGGTAAATGGCTAATTACTCTGTGGGAGGCGATGGCAATGGTTGACATGTCGGCACTGTCTCCCGGACGGCCCGCCTTAATGGTGCTGGACTCCGGGGGTAGAATTGTTTTTGCCACTGGTGTTGAGCGTTACCTCGACAAGCTGGGCCTGCAAGTGGGGGAATTTCCTCCGGAGCAATTGATGCTGGAGCCGGGCCGCCAACAGGAAGTGGAAGTAGAAGGCCTGCGACTGAGTGTGACTGTTGAAAATTGGCAGGGGCATACCTTGTTGGTGCTGACGGATTTTGACGACTACTTTCGGAGCACCTCTGCCATACTCAACTCCATAGATGAGGGCATCCATGTGGTCAACCAGCATGGCCACACGGTGTTTTACAACCCCACCATGGCCAAGATGGAAGACATGGATTACAGTCAGGTAATCAACAAGGATGTGTTGGCCATGTTTCCGTCACTGACTCCCGAAACCAGCACCATCCTTAAAGTGCTGCGCACCCGGGAACCGATATATGACCAGGTTCAGACCTATTACAACAACAAGGGCCAACGGATTACCACCGTCAACAGCACCATCCCGCTGTGGCTGGACAACAAGTTTGCCGGCGTGCTGGAAGTTTCCAAAGATGTGACCAGGATGGAAGAGTTGGCCCGGAAGGGTGTTGATCTGCAGCAACGGCTCTATGAACGGCAAAAAGGCAAAGACCAGAGCCCGGAGATGTATTCTTTTTCCGACATTGTGGGCAACAGCCAGGCGTTGCGTCAGCCGCTGGAGCTGGCCCGCCGGGCTGCCCGGACGGCATCGCCGGTGCTTATTTACGGTGAGACGGGCACTGGCAAGGAGCTGGTGGCCCAAAGCATACACAGCGCTTCCACCCGCAACCGGGGCCCCTTTATCGCTCAGAACTGTGCTGCCCTGCCGGGGTCGCTGCTGGAAGGCATACTGTTTGGCACCGTCAAGGGCAGCTTCACCGGCGCCGCCGACCGCCCCGGGCTGATTCAACAGGCCGACGGAGGAACACTGCTGTTGGACGAAATAAACTCCATGGACATCGACCTGCAGGCCAAACTTCTGCGGGTGCTCCAGGACGGACGGGTGCGACGGGTAGGGGGCATGACAGAAGAACCTGTGAATGTAAGGATTATTGCCACCACCAACACCCAACCCCAGTCGGCAGTGAGCCGGGGGACGCTGCGCCAGGATTTGTACTACCGCCTGGCGGTGGTGAACATAACCCTGCCCAACCTCAGCCAGCGGCGGGAAGATATCCCGCTGCTTTGCCAGCATTTTATTATCAAGTACAACCGGCGCTTTGGCCTGGACATCCAGGGTGTCAGCTCCCAGGTCATGGATGTGTTCCAGGCCTACAGCTGGCCCGGCAACGTCCGGGAGTTGGAACATGTTATCGAAGGGTCCATGAACATCATGGGGGAAGAAGAACATTATATTGAGCTTCGTCACCTGCCAGCCAGCCTGGTTCACCATTCGTCAGATCAACGACCGGTGGCGGGCCTGGAAGATTGCACCCTGCCTGAAGCATTGTCGCTGGTGGAGCAGAACATGGTCCGCCATGCCATGGCCAGGACCAACGGCAACATAACCCGGGCAGCCCGCTTGCTGGGCATTACCCGGCAGGTGTTGCAGTACAAACTGAGCAAGCTGGAAAACGAAAAAGATGAATCGGATTAAGCTGGTTGTGTTTTTGGTGGCGGCGGTGGTCATTCTGGGCGTTCAGTTGCTGACAGGCCACCTGGTGCAGCACACGGAATTGCTGTACTGGGTGTTTCCCATCCTTGCATTTGTTGTCGCCGGAGCGGCCCAGGCCTATTTGCGCCACCGGCTGATGTCAGCAACAGTTACAGCATTGGTGTTTGTGGCAGGGGCATGGCTGGTATTTCCCGGCAATAAAATGTTGTGGACAGCTGTGTTTGTGATTATCAGTTTTAAGGCTGCACTGGTGGTTGATCTGTGGCTGCTGCTGAGCAAAAAGCCCAGGTAGCAAGAATATTGGCATCATGGGCGCCAAAATTTTGGCGCTTTTGTGCTGTACAGGCTGTAAACAGGCGTATTTACCATGGCACGGAACTTGCGGTTACTATAAGCAGCACAATAAAAGGAGCGTGGAGCAATGACAGTCAAAATTATTCACTGGGGACTCGGAGCCATGGGGGGTGGCATGGTCAAGCTGCTTGACAGCAAGAAAGGCTGCCAGAGTGTGGCCGCCATTGACACCGACCCGGGCAAGCAAGGCAAGACGCTGGCCCAGTTGTTTTCTGTAAAAAGCGACACTAACGTCACTGGTGATGCGGCCCAGGCCCTGGCAAGCGACGCCGATGTGGTGCTTATTGCCACCGGTTCTTTCACCGAAGAAGTTTATCCGCAGATTGCCCAGGCAATTGAACAGGGCAAGAACGTTGTATGTATTGCTGAAGAGATGGCCTACCCCCGTCAGCAGCAGCCAGAGCTGGCAGAAAAGATTCACCAGTTGGCGCTGGACAAAGGGGTGACTGTGCTGGGAACGGGCATAAACCCCGGGTTTGTGCTGGATCTTTTGATAGTGGCCATGACCGGCGTTTGCTACGATGTGAAAGAAATCAAGGCCGCCCGCATAAATGATCTCTCGCCCTTTGGCCCCACAGTGATGCGCACCCAGGGCGTGGGCATATCTCCCGAAGAATTCCATAGTGGAGTGGAGAAGGGCAACGTTGTGGGCCACGTGGGCTTCCCGGAATCAATGGCCATGATTGCCGGCGCCCTGGGCTGGGAGCTGGATGAAATCCGGGAGACCAAGGAACCAATCGTTTCCAGCACCCATCGGGAAACCCCCCATGTCAAGGTTGAACCGGGCATGGTGGCGGGCTGCAAACACATCGCCTATGGTATCAAGGATGGCAAGACGCTGATTACCCTGGAACACCCCCAGCAGATTCATCCCGAAGCAGAGGGGATTGAGACAGGAGATTACATCTTGATTGAAGGAGAACCCAAGGTCAACCTGGCCATTCAACCGGAAATTCCCGGTGGGATTGGCACCATTGCCCTGACCGTCAACTCCATCCCCAATGTAATCAACAGCGAACCAGGGCTGAAAATCATGACCGATTTGCCGGTGCCCCCGGCAATTATGGGCGACATCCGCAACATGCTGAAAAAATAGGAGGGCTATCATGAAGGATCAAGTGGTTGCTGCCGGAACCTGGGTTCAGATCCGGCAACAGGTGCTGGCAGCGGGGCAAAGGGCGCCCCAGGTGCCAAAGGACACTGCTGCCACACCCCTTGTTTTGTTGGTCAAGGGCTTTCTTGTTGCAGAATCCAGCACCGGGCAAGAGGCAGAAGTTATTACCCTCAGCGGCCGCAAGATGAAGGGGGAGTTGGCTCAGGTCATGCCTGGCTACACCCATGATTTCGGCCAGCCTGTTCCCGAGCTTATGCACGTTGGCCACCAGGCCCGGGAGATGTTGGAAGGGGGAGACAGCGATGACTGATACTTCCTTCTCTGCAGTGATGGCCCGGCGCAACGAGATAATGAAAGAGGCTGTGGGCATGGATTACAGCCGCTATGTCCGGGGGAAGCTGGCTTTTGACTACCAGGCCATGATGGAAGAAGCCGGCTACAGCCTGGAAGAAGTAGT
>PWLI01000143.1 GCA_003559415.1 Clostridiales bacterium
AGACATGTTCACAGCCCTGGTAGCAGGCTTGATGATGCAGCAAAACAGTGAGGTTCAAGCGGTGCAGGCAGCTTCGGGGATTGTGACCAAGGCCATTGCCAGGGCGTGGGAAAGGGATATGGACACCGTTGATCCCCTGGGCGAAATGTTGGAATTCCTCCTGCCGTTGC
Organism: Clostridiales bacterium; assembly: GCA_003559415.1. Taxonomy (GTDB): domain Bacteria; phylum Bacillota; class Proteinivoracia; order UBA4975; family PWLI01; genus PWLI01. Next base: position 171 of record PWLI01000143.1, read on the forward strand.
GCCAGGGCAAACTGGAAGAAGTAAGCATGGCCACCGGCGCCCAGCTTAAATCACTGGACTAAAAAAGAGCGCCCAGCGCTCCTTGTGCTATATATTATAATGCTCTCTTTACTTTTCCCGACTTAAGACAGCGGGTGCAAACACTGATTCTGCGGATGCTGCCGTGGATATCGGCTTTAACCGGTTGTAAGTTCGGAGTCCACTTTCTTTTGGTCCGTATATGAGAGTGGCTGATTTTAAACCCGGTTTTAACGCCTTTTTCACAGATTTCACATTTTTTGGCCATTGCTTACACCTCCTTGTCACAGCAAATATTGTAGCACAGGGCAGGGTAAAATACAACTTCCCGGCGGCCAACTTTCAATTTTAGGCACTTTATAGTAGAATTGAACAGGATATTGCTAGGAGGGATGAAAATGCGGATAGAAACTGATCTGGGCTTCATTGAGATTACACGGGATGTAATCGCCACAATAGCCGGCATCGCGGCGGTGGAGAGTTATGGCCTTGTGGGAATGGCATCCCGGAAGCAATTAAAAGACGGCATAGTAGAACTGTTGCGCCGGGAAAACCTGAGCCGAGGTGTTGAGGTGCAGGACAAGGACGGGGAACTGGTAATTGACTTGTACATCATTGTCAGCTACGGCACCCGCATTGATGAAGTGGCTCAAAATGTTATATCATCGGTAAAATATGCTGTGGAATCTAATACTGGTCTGCCTGTGGCAATGATTAATGTTAATGTGCAGGGAGTCAGGGTAATAAACGGCAAGTAGGGGGTATGGACTATGAAGCACAAAACGCTTGATGCTACTCAGTTGCGAAACATGCTACTGGCCGGGGCAACTACCCTGGGTATGCACATACAGGAAGTAAACAGCCTAAACGTTTTCCCGGTTCCCGATGGCGATACTGGCACGAACATGAATCTGACTGTCGAATCGGCAAGCCGGGAGATAAGCAAGGAGGGCATGGACAGTGTGGCCAAGATTGCCGAAGCTGTTTCAATGGGCTCACTGATGGGCGCCAGAGGCAACTCAGGTGTTATCCTTTCACAGTTGTTCAGGGGCTTTGCCAAACGGTTGTCTGCAACGGAAACAGTCACTCCCCAGACATTTGCAGAGGCATTGCAAGAGGGTGTGACTACTGCCTATAAAGCAGTAATAAGGCCGGTGGAGGGCACCATTCTCACTGTTGCCAAGGATTCGGCCAAACAAGCTCTGCGGACTTCCCGCACTGCCGCCGACATCAACACTGTGTTGGCCGCTGTGCTGGAGGAAGCCAAGGCCAGCCTCAAGCGGACTCCGGACTTGCTGCCAGTTCTCAAACAGGCCGGCGTTGTGGACGCCGGAGGCAAGGGTCTGGTATATATCTTCGAAGGCTGGATGGCCTTTTTGGAAGGCCGGGCTGCTGATGTCGTTGTGGAACAACCGTCAGCCAGCGCCGGGCATGCTGACCACCATCAAGAGGACTTGGAATACCTTTACTGCACCGAATTTATGATTACCGGCAAAGACCTTGATGAACAGTGGTTCCGCCGACAGTTGGATAAAATGGGCGGGTCGTTGCTGGTGGTGGGTACAACCGGACTTATAAAAGTACATGTTCATACCAATAACCCCGGTGAAATTTTGGAGCTGGCCCTGTCCAGGGGAGAGGAGCTCCAGGATATCAAAATTGAAAATATGCGCCTTCAGCATACCGAGGTGGCGGCTTCCAACCACCCAAAATCCGCGCCGGCACCAGAGGTGGAGGCCATTCAGCAAGAAACTCCCGAAAAAGAAATGGGTGCAGTTGCCGTCGCTCCCGGGCCGGGCCTGGAAGAGATTTTTCTCAGCATGGGCGTTGACGTGGTAATTTTAGGTGGACAGACCATGAATCCCAGCACCGAAGACTTCCTCAAGGCCATGGAAGAAGTAAAGGCCAGGCAGATTATTCTCTTGCCCAACAACAGCAATATTATTTTGGCTGCGTCTCAGGCGGCAGAGCTTGCCGACCGCCCGGTTTCTGTGGTTCCCACCAAGTCCATACCCCAGGGGTTGTCGGCTTTGCTGGAGTATGATCCCGATGGGAATGGCTTGGAAGAAATGGCCAAAGCAATGGAACAATCCAGCACTGCGGTTCAGTCCGGACAGGTGACTTTTGCGGTCAGGGACTCGGTATTTGAGAATCAGGAAATCTCTGAGGGAGATATACTGGGCATCGCCAACGGCAGCATCATGGTGGTGGGCAACGATGTGACCAAGACTCTTTTGGAACTGGTTGAAAAAATGTTACAAGACGATTCGGAAATTATAACTCTTTTTTACGGTGAAGATGTATCCCAAGAGGATGCAGAAAAAGTGGTTGATGTTCTTGCCCAACGCCACGACGACCTGGAAGTGGAGCTTCACTCCGGGGGGCAGCCGCTGTACTATTACATTATTTCTGTTGAGTAATTCCAGGTGCTGCCTGGATGGGCCCGGGCGAATAGTCCGGGCCCATTTTACATCAAAGGGGTGACGGGATTGTCATTGCAATATATCAAAGGTGTTGGACCGGCCAGGGTCAAAATGCTGTCCCGCCTGGGGATTGAATCAATTGAAGATCTGATTTCTTACTACCCCAGGGAATACCATGCCCCTGAGTTTGTCAGCATCCAGCAACTGCCGGAAAAAGAAGGCCAACCGGTCGTCATCCGAGGCAAAGTTGCCACAACTCCCATGTTGGACCGCCGGCCTGGCCTGACGATGCTGAAAATCGCCTTGTCCGATCAAACCGGTTCTGTAACCTGTGTATGGTTCAACCAGCCCTACTTGCAGCAGCGCCTGAAACGGGGCCGGCCGGTTACCCTCACAGGCAGGTACTCGTCGCGTTTTGCTTCGTTCAACGTGGAACAGCAGGATCTTGATGGCAATGTGCCACCGAAAATACAGCCGCGCTACCCTTTGACCGAGGGGCTGACCAATCGGGCGATGGAAAGGATAATGGTCAACGCCTTGAAAACCTACCAGGCCCCGGAGCTGTTGCCAGAACAGTTTCGCCAACAGCACCAGTTGTGGGAGGTTAACCGGGCCTTGCAGGCGGTTCATCTTCCGGAAAACGAACAACAGCTGGAACAGGGTTTGCGCCGCTTAAAATTTGAGGAATTGTTTGTCTACCAGCTGACTTTCCGCCGCTGGCGGCAAATAAAAAAATCCACCCGGGGACATCAGCACCAACAGCAGCCGGCGCTCAAGCGTTTGGAGGCAGTGCTGGGCTTTTCCATGACCGATGACCAGTGCCGGGCAATTGAGGAAATTACTCGGGATATGGCTTCCCCCTGGCCGATGAACCGTCTGCTGCAGGGGGACGTGGGCAGCGGGAAAACGGCGGTGGCCGCCTACGGATTGTTGGTGGCGGCACTGAGCGGCTGGAAAGGGGTGTTGATGGCGCCGACGGAAATACTGGCCCGTCAGCATTTGCAGACGCTGACACCGGTGGCCGCAGAATTTGACGTGCCCGTGGCACTGATGACGGGATCACTGGGGCAGAAACAAAGGGCTGAAGTGGCAGAGAAAATTGGCAAGCCGGGAGGCATGATTGTTGTCGGCACCCATGCCACCTTTCAGCAGGATGTGCATTTTCAAGATCTGTCGCTGGTTATTACTGACGAGCAACATCGGTTTGGGGTTCAACAGCGTCTGGCCCTGGCGGCCAAAGGCTCCAATGCTGATGTGCTGATTATGTCTGCCACTCCCATACCCCGGACGTTGGCAATGAGTGTATATGGAGACCTGGACATTACCACCCTCCAACACAAACCCATTGGCCGGCGGGAGGTAAAGACCAAAATAGTTGAAGAGTCTCAACGTCGCCAGGTATTTGATTTCATTACCGACAAAATGCAACAGGGGGGGGCGGGTTACATCGTTTGTCCCCTGATTGAGCAATCGGAGAAAATAATCGCTGCCTCAGTGGAGGAATACCAGCAACTGCTGCACAAACACCTTCCCAGCTGGGTGGGGATTGAAGTGGTTCACGGACGCATGGATGCCGAGAGCAAAGAACAGGCCGTGCAACGGATACGGTCGGGCCAATCCCAGCTGATGTTGGCCACCACGGTGGTGGAAGTGGGTGTTGACATACCTTCGGCGAACTTTATTGTGATTGAAAACAGTGAACGCTACGGCCTGGCCCAGTTGCATCAACTGCGGGGCCGGGTAGGCCGCAGCGGCCAGCAATCCTGGTGCTTTCTGATTTCCCCACCCGGCGAGGTGGAACGGCTCAAGGTGCTGGAACGGACTACCGATGGGTTTGAGATTGCCCGGGCGGACTTGGAGCTTCGGGGGCCCGGCCAGTACCTGGGGGTGCGCCAACATGGACTGAATGAGTTTAAGGTCGCAGAGCCCTGGAGGGATGGAGAGATCCTCGATCAGTCACGCCGGGCTGCTGAAGAAGTGTTGCCGGTGCTGGCCACCCAGCCTCAATGGCGGAAGATTGAGGAGATTGTCACCGCCAACATTGCCACGCTAAAGAGCTGACCCCCAGGCGGGGATATGGTAATCTAAGAAAAGAAGGGGCAGGTGGTACAATGCTTCGCATTACCGGCGGCAGTTGCCGGGGCAGACAGCTAAGAACGGTTGACGGATTGGCAACCCGGCCCACTTCCAGCAAGGTCAGGGAAGCATTGTTCAACATGGTGCAATTTCAAGTCCAGGGCAGCGACTGGCTGGATCTGTTTGCCGGCAGTGGTGTGGTGGGAATAGAGGCGTTGAGCCGGGGCGCGGCCAGCTGCCTGTTTGTGGAAAAAATCCCCCGTTGCTGTCGGATTCTCCGGGACAACCTGGACAAGGTGGACTTGACAGGTGGCGAACTCTGGTGCATGGATTTCCGGTTGGCCACAGAAAAGCTGCTGCAAACTGGCCGGAATTTTGATTTTGTGTTTGTCGACCCTCCGTATCGGGCCAAGGGCATATATGAAACTGTACTGGGACAGGCTGCCGGATTGTTGCGGCCGGAGGGGATGTTGATTTTGGAGCACCTGGACTCGGTGAAGTTTGACTCGGAGCTGAGCCTGGTAAAAAGTCGCGGTTATGGCGACAGTGCGCTGTCATTTTTTATGGAGGAGGTGTCGCAGTGATCAAGGCGTTGTACCCTGGCAGTTTTGACCCGGTCACCATGGGACACATGGACATTATCCGAAGGGCCAGCAGCATTTTTGACTTGCTCTATGTGGGGGTTGCTGCCAACTCCAACAAAAAACCGGCCTTTGACGCCGGTGAAAGGGTGGATTTTCTGCACGCTGCTGTGGAGGGGATTGAAAACGTCCAGGTGATTTCCTTTGACCGGTTGCTGGTGGATGTGGCCAGGGAGTTGGGCACTCAGGTTATTGTCAAAGGCCTCAGGGCTGTTTCTGATTATGAGTATGAACTGCAAATGGCCCATATAAACTACAAACTGGCTCCCGACATTGAGACGGTATTTCTGGCCGCCAGCACCCGTTACTCCTATTTAAGCTCCAGCCTGGTCAAAGAAGTGGCAGGGTTGGGCGGCTGTGTAAAAGACCTGGTGCCGCCGGTGGTCCATGATGATATTGTCCGGCAGCTTTCCAGGCCCCATCGTTGACGGGTAAAAAGGCTGTTTAATTGCCGGTATAGGGAACCCGTTGCCAGTCGGGGGCCCCGGCATGCCGGCAGCCAAGGCCTTGGACGGCGCCGGAGAGCTGATCGGTTTTGATCAGGCTCAAGCTGGCCGGGGACAGTTTTTTGGTGTCCCGCCAACCAACTACCAGGGGGGCGGCGCCCCTTTGAACGATATGGGGCAACATGGATTTTCCCCGGCGAGACATGGCCAGCACCCGGATGTAAGGCACCAGCGGCTGACGGCGGGGGATATTTTGGAAGCCCAGCAGCAGTTGACAGAGAATTCGCTGCAGCCTGGTCAGAGGGTAGCGCCTGGTTGCCAGGTTTTGCAGCAACAGTTTGATGTCCATGGGAGCTTTAAGTTCTCTCACCAAGCGGTTTTCCAGCCCTTCGGAAATTGCCGGCAACTTGCGAAGCTGGCGGCTGTTGGCGGTTAACAGCGCAAAATTTACTGCCTGTTCCAGAGAGGACAATGAAACCGGTCCGTATTGTTCCAGCCACCGGGTTGCCAGCCCGGCGACGGAGGCAGGTATGTATTCCAGGGCTTTCTCGGTTTGTCCCAACACTATCAGGCGGCGCAGGGCTGAGGCACTGGCGTACTTGTCCGGCTCGCTGCTGCGGTGCCCCGGCCCCACTCTCCGGACGGTATGAAACTTCAGGGCTGGTGCATGGGTGGCTGCTGCCCGGAGATACTCCAAGGCCAGAATATTATTGGGGCCGGCGAGCAAATCTGCCAAATGGCCACAACTGCTGTCAGCCCGCAGCGACGCCTCAACGGCGGCAGCGTAACTGATGCCCGATTTGAGATGATGCCTTATTGATTGTTGGGATGACTGCCTGTTCAACCACGTGGCCACAGTTTGCAGGTCGCTTAAATTTCCCCCCTCACTGCCAAAACTGACAGTGTCTGCTCCACAAGCTGTCAGCAGGCCAATGCCGGCCCGGGCAAAACCTTCTGCGCTGCGCAGCACGTGCCAGCAGGGGATTTCTAACACCAGGTCTGCCCCTGCTTCAATGGCCATGCGGCTGCGCACCCATTTATCCATAATCGCCGGCTCGCCCCGCTGGACAAAATTGCCGCTCATGGCCACTATGGTGCCCTGGCAGTCGTTGGCGGCCATGGCCTGATTCATATGATAAAGGTGTCCGCTGTGGAAGGGGTTGTATTCAGCGATTATGCCCAACCAGTTTGCCATTACCCATCCCCCCGGCAAGAGAATTTGACAAAGTGTTTTTTTTTGTTGACAATGTACTATAGCATCAAAAGGCATAGGAGGTAAAGAATTGAAGATATTGGTGATAAATTGCGGTAGTTCATCCCTCAAATACCAACTCTTTGACATGGAAGATGAAAATGTGCTGGCTGCCGGCATCGCCGAGCGTATAGGTATTGAACGCTCATTGCTGAAGCACACACCGGGCCGGGGAGAGCGGGTCACGCTGGAAAAGGACATGGCAAACCACAAAGAGGCGATTGCCATGGTGTTGGAAGCACTTACCAGCGAAGAACACGGTGTTATAAACAGTTTTGATGAGATTGATGCCATCGGCCATCGGGTAGTCCATGGCGGCGAGGAATTTTCCGGTTCCGTCCTGATAGACCAGCCGGTGATGGATGCGCTGAAGCGCTTTATTGCCTTGGCCCCCCTGCACAACCCGCCGAACATAATGGGCATCGAGGCCTGCCAGGACATCTTGCCCTCGGTCACTCAGGCAGGGGTTTTTGATACAGCATTTCATCAGACCATGCCCGCCCGGGCCTATACCTACGGTTTGCCCTATGATCTCTACAAGAAACACTCTATTCGTCGCTATGGCTTTCATGGCACATCCCACAAGTTTGTAGCCAAACGGGCTTCTCAGATGCTGGGCAAGCCCTTGGAAGAGCTCAAGCTGGTCACTTGTCATCTGGGCAATGGCGCCAGCATCGCAGCTGTTGATGCCGGCTGTTCCGTCGATACCAGCATGGGTTTCACCCCATTGGAAGGCTTGATAATGGGAACCCGCTCCGGGGACATCGACCCGGCGATTCCCGTGTTTTTGATGGACAAGCTAAACATGAGCAGCAGTGAAATCAACGACCTTCTCAACAAACAATCAGGAGTAGCAGGGATTTCCGGTGTCAGCAGTGATTTCCGGGATGTGGAAGATGCTGCCGCCCGGGGAGACAAACGGGCCCAATTGGCGCTGGATGCCTTTTACTACCGGGTGATAAAGTACATAGGTGCATATAGTGCGGCTATGAATGGAATTGACGCTTTGATCTTCACAGCGGGGTTGGGTGAGAACTCTCCGGAGATGCGAGAGGCAGTTTGCGACAGCCTGACCTACCTCGGTGTCCAGCTTGACAAAGACAAAAACAAAGTCCGGGGCAAAGAGGGCGATTTGGCCATGGCCGATTCCCCTGTAAGAGTTTTGCTTGTGCCCACCAATGAAGAACTGATGATTGCCCGGGAGACAAAGGAAATCGCCCTGGGACTGTCTTGACAATAGTCAAGCAATGTAATAATATCAAGCTTGGCGTCTCGTTGGAGGAGGTCCTATGACCGCTAACATCAATATCTATTCCATTCGTGAACACAAGGGGCAGACGCTTAAAGGCACCATTCACCTGGCTGCCAGCCAGTTGCTGGAAGAAGAGTTTGTTGACGGGTGCTGGGAAGACATAGTCTTCGATTACCAGGTCACAAACGCCGGTGAATTGTTTCTGTTGGAAGGGACTCTGACTGCCAGGCATACGCAGCCCTGCAACCGTTGCCTTGTCTCCACATCAGTTCAGGTCAAACGGGAGCTTATGGAAAAGTTCGGCCGGCAGGCAATTCCCGACGAGGAAGTGTTTCCCGTCAAGGGTGATGAGCTGGAATTGACCAGTTTGCTCAGGGAGCACCTGTTGCTGTCTCACCCTGTTAAGGTGCTTTGCGACGATGAATGCCAGGGGCTTTGTCCCCAATGCGGCCGAAACCGCAATGAACAAGACTGTGACTGTGATACAGTGTCGCCGGATCCCCGTCTGGCGGCGCTGGAAAAGCTTTTGCCCGGTCATCAGGGCGAGGGGAAGAAAGAATGATCAGGAGGTGTCGAAATGGCCGTCGTTCCCAAGCGTAAACAATCCAAAGCCCGCCAAGCCAAGAGAAGGGCGAAGTGGAAGCTGACCAGCCCCAACCTGGTGGAATGTCCCCAGTGCCGGGAGCTGAAGCTGTCCCACCGGGTTTGCCCCCAGTGTGGGTTTTATAAAGACAAGGTAGTTGTAGAATCTGAGTAGGGAATCCAATTCCCTGCTTATTTTTTTACCGGCTGTTGCCAAGGCCGGGAATAGAGTATATAATTGGTATCAGGTATTAGAACCAGAAAGTATGACTTTGGGGGGTTGATATGTGCGCTCGCTAAAAAGAAACCGGCAATCAGGCCTGCAATCGCTGCTGGATCAAAACCCCTTTCTCAGCGATGAAGAGTTGGCGGGTCATTTCGATGTAAGTGTTCAAACCATCCGCCTGGACCGCATGGAGCTGGGCATTCCTGAAATGCGGGAGCGGATGAAAATGGTTGCCCAGGATGCTTACACCAAGGTCCGCTCGTTGAGCGAACAGGAACTGGTGGGACAGCTTCGGGAGCTGGAGCTGGGCTCACATGGCGTGTCTGTTCTGGACACAACGATGGAGATGATCTTTGAAAAGACCAAGACTGTCCGGGGGCACTATATTTTTGCCCAGGCCAATTCCCTGGCCGTTGCCCTGGTGGATGCGGCAATTGCCCTGACTGCCAGTGCGGATATCCGCTTCAACCAGCCTGTTTATGCCGGTGAACGGTTGGTTTGCACTGCCCGGGTCATTGCCAACGCTGACAAAAAGGTGGAAATTGCGGCTGAAACAACCAGCGGCGACAACACAGTTTTTACGGGAACCTTTATAGTGACCAAATTAGCTGATGCGGAGGTGGGTTGATGAAGATAGCTGTCGATGCCATGGGGGGTGACAATGCGCCCCGGGCGATAGTACAGGGAGCGTTGGAAGCAGCTGCTGAGGTGGATGGCAAAATAGTGTTGGTGGGCCGCCGGCAGGAGTTGGAGTCACTGGTGGAAGAATATGCAGCTGAAGTGGAGATTGTAGACGCTCCAGAGGTAATTTCCGGTGAAGACAAGCCCCTTATGGCCATCCGCCGCAAACGGCAGTCCTCTTTGGCCGTTGCCCTGACCATGCTGGCCTCAGGCGATGTACAGGCGGTGGTAACGGCGGGCAATACCGGTGCCTTCATGGCCGGAGCAAGCCTGTTGGTGGGACGGATTGCCGGAATAACCAAGCCGGCACTGGCACCTGTGCTTCCCACCATGGACGGGCGCGGGGTAATAGCCCTGGACCTTGGGTCAACAATGGACCCCAAGCCGGAGAACATGCTGCAGTTTGCCGTCATGGGTTCGCTGTATGCCAGCACTCTGTTTGGCCTGGACCAACCCCGGGTGGGGTTGCTGAATGTGGGCACCGAACCGGAAAAAGGCAATGACCTTGCATTGAAGTCTTACCAGGCGCTCAGCGGATCAAGCTTGATTAATTTCACAGGCAATGTTGAGGCCCGGGATATCATGGAGGGAGCCTGTGACGTGCTGGTATGTGACGGGTTTACCGGCAATGTTTTGCTAAAATCCATGGAAGGAACTGCCCTGGCGATTTTTGCCGGCATCAAGGAAGCAGTAATGACCGGTGGCTTGCGGGCCAAGCTGGGGGCGCTGTTGCTGAAACCGGCACTTAAGCAGTTCCGAAACAAAATGGACCATGCTGAACACGGCGGGGCTCCGCTGCTGGGCATCAATGGTGTATGTATCAAGTGCCATGGTTCAGCAGATGCGCAAGCGATTAAAAACGGCATTCTCAAACAAGCCTGGCCACTGGCCCAGGATGAAGTTATAAACAAAATATCAACAAAAATTGGAGGGATTTAGAATGGCAAAAATTGCAGTTGTAACCGACAGCACCGCCGACATTGACAAGAAGTTAGCCGAGGAGCTGGGAATCCAGGTAATACCCCTGAATGTGCATTTCGGGGACGAGCTGTACAAAGACAACATCGACATCACACCGGAACCTTTCTACGCGAAGCTTAAAGACACGCCCACCCCACCCAAGACGTCCCAACCTTCACCGGGAGACTTCCACGAAGTTTACAAATCACTTTTGGATCAAGGCGTTACCGGAATTATATCTATCCATATTTCCCAGGTGCTCAGCGGTACTTTTCAGTCGGCAACCATTGCCAAGGACATGCTGCCCGATGCGGATATCCGCATAGTTAACAGCAAGGCCGCCTCTATGGCTCTTGGTCTCATAGTCTTAAATGTGGCCAGGGCCATCGCCCAGGGCGCTGACCTGGATGCCGCCCACAAGTTGGCAGAAAGGCTGACGGACAGTCAGCAGGTGGTATTTGCTGTGGACACGCTGGAGTACTTGCACCGCAATGGCCGCATCGGCCGGGCGCAAAAGTTAATCGGTGGAATGCTCAATGTAAAGCCGATTCTCCACCTGGATGAGGAAGGATATGTTGCCGCCCGGGCCAAGGTGCGGGGCAAGGGCAAAGTTATTCCCTATATTTTAGAGGAGTCTGTGGCCTTTGCCGGTGAACAAGAGGTTGATGTAGCCATCGGCCACGCCCTCAATCCCCAATTGGCAGAGGAAATGTCCGACGCTTTGAAGAAGGAAATTAACATCCGCAACCTGGAAATTGCCACCATCGGCAGTGTAATCGGCACCCACACAGGCCCCGGCACAATCGCAGTTGTAATCCAAAAAATCTAGCTATTGCCTTCTTGAGGCAATGGGGTTAAAATAGCTGCGAAGGGGGGTGGAGGCATGGGCGAAAAAATCAAAGCCACTGTTATCCGCTTAATTGCAGATCAGGCGGGTGTTGCAGAATCGGAGATTAAAGGGGACACAAACCTACAGACAGACTTGGAACTGGATTCCCTGGACATCATGGACTTGTTGCTGGTGATGGAAGAGGAGTTCGATATGCAAATCCCCGATGAAGAACTGAGCAAAATTCAAACAGTCAACGATATCGTTGCATATATCGAGAGCAAATAAAATGCGGGGCCCTTCGGGGCCCTGCTTTATAGGAGGCTGACCATGAATCTGGAAGAGGCCCTGGCAACGATTGGCCCACAGTTGGCCAGACAGGCCCTGACCCATCCTTCCCGGGAAGCTGCCTGCCACTATCAGCGCCTGGAGTTTTTGGGGGATGCGGTGCTGGGCGCCGTTATCTCAGCATGGTTGTACGACAATTGCCCCGACCATGACGAGGGCCGCATGAGCTGGCTGAAGGCATGGCTGGTCAGGGAAGAAACTCTGGCCAGTATTGCAAATGATCTTGATCTGGACAAGCACATCACCCTTGGTACGGGGGCAGAAAATGCCGGCGATCAAAAGCGGCCTTCCATTCTTGCTGATGTTTTGGAAGCAGTGATTGGTGCATTGTTTGTTTCCGGTGGCTGGAATCAGGCTAAAGCGGCTGTTGAACAGTGGTTTGGCCCTTACTTGTCCCGGGCCAAACACAACAAGGTGTCCCGGGACAGCAAATCGCTGCTCCAGGAGCGCTTGCAACAACAGGGCAAGGGGTTTCATTACCTGCTTAAAGATCAACAGGGCCCTGACCACGAAAAGCTCTTCTGGGTGGAGTTGTGGATAGAGGGAAAACCTGTGGCAGTTGGCCAGGGGAAATCCAAAAAAGAAGCTGAACAAAAGGCTGCGGCCCAGGCTTTGAAAGATGGCATTTGAGCCGGTCACATGGTAAAATACTTCGGGGAGGTTGAGGCATGTCGCTGACAAAATTGGAGATGTACGGCTTTAAATCTTTTGCAGACAAAACCAATTTCATCTTTTCCCCGGGTATAACTTCTTTCGTGGGCCCCAACGGCTGTGGCAAGAGCAATGTGGTGGACGCTGTGCGCTGGGTGCTGGGAGAACAGAACCCCCGGGCCATCCGGGCAGGCAAGATGGAGGATGTTATTTTTGTCGGCAGCGATCCGGAACATTATAAAAATTATGCCGAAGTAAATATAGTTTTGGACAACAGCGCCCAAAAGTTGCCATTGGAGTACAACGAAATAACCATAACCCGGCGTTTGTACAAGTCGGGCGAAAGCGAGTACTTTATCAACAGAACACCATGTCGTTTAAAGGACATCAATGAGCTGCTGGCATCTACATCCCTTTCCGGTGGCAGCTATGCCATTATCGGCCAGGGACAGGTGGAAGAGGTCATACATAGCAAGCCTGAAGATCGGCGGGAAATGTTTGAACAGGCCGCCGGTATTACTTTGTACAAAATTCGCAAAAAGGAAGCGGGCAAGAAACTGGCAGACACCCGCAGCAATCTGACCCGGATTGATGACATCATTCATGAACTGGACAGTCAGCGAGAAGAGGTCAGCGAAAGCGCAAAAAAAGCATCCCGTTACTTGGAGCTTAAAAAACAGGCAGACAGACATGAAGTGGATTTGTGGGCTGTG
>PWLI01000085.1 GCA_003559415.1 Clostridiales bacterium
ATATTTCTAATTTTTTTTAAAAAACTAATTTGGCAGGGGAGACAGGACTCGAACCTGCAACCAACGGTTTTGGAGACCGCCACTCTGCCAAATTGAGCTACTCCCCTGCGCAAATTCCATTATAAAAGAACCGGAATGCAAAGTCAACGGAAGGAGGGAGGGGAAGTTACAAAACTGTTAACGGATGCGGTGGCAGTTGGAAAGGCAGCTGTCAGGGTGTATAATGGAACCAGAAGAGTTCAAAGGAGCTGTGCGTCGATGTCGATTAACATATCCTTTTTTCTTGTACCCAAGCGGGAAATAGCTTACCTGCCGTTCAACTGCACCATGCGCCAGGCCCTGGAGAGCATGGAGCATCATGGATATACCGCAGTGCCCCTGATTGATGAAGAAAACAAGTATACCGGCACCCTTACCGAGGGTGACCTGTTGTGGAAGTATAAAAACACCCCCGGCCTTACCTTAAAAGAAGCCGAGAAAATTCCCCTGAGCGACATCGTGCGCCGGGTGGACAACCGGCCGGTGAGCATTTATGCCTCGATGGATGACCTGCTGGATTTGGCCATAGACCAGAACTTTGTGCCGGTGGTGGACGACGTGGGGGTATTTATCGGCATAGTCCGCCGCCGGGATATAATTGAGTACTATGCAGGCAAAAGAGGAAAAGATATGAGAGCTGTCAAGTAAAGCCGGGATTCCCCGGCTTTTTGCTTTTGCTGGTCAAATTGTGTTGGCAATCACTGTTTGTCGGCGAGCACCTTGAGCACGGCTCGCACAATACCCCTTTCGCGCCCTGCCTGGCCAGTGACTATGTTTCCGTCAACCAGCACCGGGTCGCGGGCATAACCGCTGCCGTAGCTTTCCAGCAATGATTCGTAGAAATAATGCCCGGCAACTTTCCTGCCTTCAACAATGCCGGCGGCGGCAATAACATTGGGTCCTCCGCAAACGCCGCTGATAATCTTGCCTTGTTTGTCCATAGTTACCAGGAAGGAGAGCACCATTTCATGTTCGTAAAACAGATCCACACCGCTGCCACCGTTGATTATAATGGCATCCAAAGAAGCCGGATCCACATCGTCAATCAGAATTACCTCCACATCTTCACCGGTTTCTGAGTTGGGCAAAGTGAACTCCTGGTTTGTGGTGATAACAATCAGCTGGGCATGGGAGTAGTGGGCAAGGTTGTTATACAAACCCTCAAACTCCGATTGACTCCAGCGGGAGGGCGCAACGAGAATCGCAATGCGCATGCCGGCAAACTCTTCCGGTTCGGGAAAATCATCATTGGGGGTGGAGGGAGGTGTCTCGGAATCGGGAGGGTCTTGCTCTCCTGTGTCCGGCAGGGGCGTTTGAACCCCTCCGCAACCAACCAAGACAAACAGAGCTAGAAAGAACAGGACAATGTATTTGCGTTTCATGGCGTCCTCCTCAGCGAATTATGATAGATATAAGACGGATGCGGCAGAAAGAAGTTCCGAAATTTCAGGAACTTTAACAAATTAACACAAAAGAAACATAACGTTTAGAAAAACTTCTGGCATTTTGAGGGTATTCTTACCCATGTATGGGCATCCAAAGCGCCTCACAGGGCAAATTACGACCTCTGACGGGCATCAGGGCATGCAGGATAATTGCGTACGGCCGTAGAAATCTGTAAAAAAGGAGGGGGCATGGTGAAGGATGAGCAAAAACAGCTTCATATAGACCTGGAGAAGGTCTGTGAGGCCCTCAGGGAGCAAAAACAGCAGATTCAGCCGATGCTGGCAGAGATGTCAGAAAAACTCAGACAGCAACAGGAGCAATTGAATCCTTTAATTGAAGAAATGCGGCAAAAGATACTGGATCAGCAACAACAGCTCAAACCGACGCTGGAGGAAATGAGCCAACGGATTAACCAGCAACAACAACAATTGCAGCCCACTTTGGAAGATATCGCCCGGCGGATCCAGCAGCAACAGGAAAAACTTCAACCGGTCATCGACGCCATGTCAGAGCGGTTCTAGGATTTAACCCGTTGACTGGCCAAGGGGGAGAGGGGCGACAGTTGCAGCCTTTGGTCTAATTTGTTCCTAGTTCACATAATGTATATTATGGGAAGTTAAAAATCAATAAGAAACACAGTGTCCTGCGGCTTTCAGGGTCCTCTCTGCCGTGAAAACACTGTGTTTTTGGGGTTTTTAGGCCCTCTGAGAGTTTTTGGCATATATTGCCCCATACCATAGCATACCCCAAATGCTCTCAGGGCGTTTTACGCGTCCGGTCATTTGGGCGGTGGCAACAGCAGTTTCTGGCCTGGCTGTATTGGCCCTTCCAGATCATTCAATTGCTCCACCAGGTGTATATACTTGCGTATTTCCATGGTGCCGCGATTGCTTGAAGCAATCTGCCAAAGCGTTTCACCCGGGCTGACAATCCATGTATCCAGCTCAGCGCCGCTGTAGTCATAATTCAGCGCCTGGACATTGGTGGCGACAATGATTCCGGCAATAATCAAGGCGGGCAACATCAGGTAAGCCAGCGGTTGAAGAACCTCTCTCATCTCTCACCCTCCCAGGAACGTATGTTTGCTAATTACATTCTGCCAGAATGTATGTTCGCTGTCAAGGGTTTTTCGAACTAATGTTTGCATATTGCTGCGAGATTTGTTATAATTCCTGTAATAAAGTCTGTTCTGGAGGGATTTAAATGGAGCGCCTGACTCCCCGCCAAGAAAAAATCTTCAAATTCATCAAGGATGAGGTGCGCAGCAAGGGCTATCCCCCTTCTGTCCGGGAAATCGGTGAGGCGGTTGGCCTGAGATCCTCTTCCACTGTCCATGCCCACCTGGAAAAACTGGAGAAAAAGGGCTATATCCGCCGGGATCCCACCAAACCCCGGGCCATTGAGGTGCTGGATGAGAGCGTCCAGGACGCCTATATGGTGTCGCTGCCGGTGTTGGGACGGGTCACAGCTGGCCAGCCCATACTGGCCCAACAAAACATAGAAGAGTTTATTGATGTTCCCTCCCAGTTTGTCAAGCCCGGTGCCAGCCAGTTTGTGTTGAGGGTAAAGGGTGACAGCATGGTCAATGCCGGCATTCTTGACGGCGACTTGGTGCTTGTTCGTCAACAAAACCAGGCAGAAAACGGTGAAATAATCGTGGCACTGCTGGAAGATGAAGCAACTGTCAAGCGGTTTTTCCGGGAAGACGACACAATCCGTCTTCAGCCGGAAAACCCCGCCTATGCACCCATTGAGTCACCGGATGTGGTGGTGCTGGGCAAGGTAATGGCGGTTTTCAGGTTCATGTAGTCAGGCGAACTTATTCTATATAAAAATAGCTCCTTGGGGAGCTATTTCTTTTGGGCTTTAACCACCCAGGTAAAGGGGGCCATCTGCCTGCAACGGGCTGTCAGCCCTCTTTTTTCCATAAATTCCACCAT
>PWLI01000070.1 GCA_003559415.1 Clostridiales bacterium
ACTTCGTCCACCTCAGCCAGCGCCTTTTCCTGTTCCCGTTGGCGGCGAACCATCTCATACAAAGTGCGGGCGGCAGAAACCACACTCAACCCGCCATAGCCCAGGGCAGCATAAAAATCCTGCTGCTGTTGTTCTGAGTAATTAAAGCGCTGGAGCAGTTGTTGCCACATGCCCTGGTCCATCTGGGACAATGTCAGCCCAAAGCGCTTCAGTTCCCTGGACAGCAACTCCTTGCCCTTTTCTATATTCTGTTCCCGGCCGGCCCGTTTAAACCACTGACGGATTTTGGTCCGGGCCTGGGAAGATTTGACAATGTTAAGCCAATCCCGGCTGGGAGAGGCCCCCTTCTGGGTGGTAATTTCCACTATGTCGCCGGTGGCCAGCTGATGATCCAGCGGCACCAGGCGGCCATTGACCTTGGCGCCCACGGTGGTGTTGCCGATGTCGGTGTGAATCCTATAGGCAAAATCCAGCGGCACCGCGCCAATGGGGAGGTCGATAACATCACCCTTGGGGGTAAAAACCAGCACTTCGTCGTCGAAGAGGTCAACTTTCAATGTTTCAATATACTCATTGGTGTCCCGGAGATCGGACTGCCATTCCATGAACTGGCGCAACCAGCTGAGTTTTTCCTCAAAGGCCAAATCACCTTTGTGCCCTTCTTTGTAACGCCAATGGGCCGCCAGGCCGTACTCTGCCTGCCGGTGCATTTCCTTGGTCCTTATCTGTATTTCCACCGGCCTGCCCTTGGGCACTATCACCGTGGTGTGCAGCGACTGGTAACCATTGCCCTTGGGCATGGCGATATAGTCCTTGAACCGGCCGGGAATGGGCTTATAAATGTTGTGCACATGGCCCAAAACACTGTAGCAATCCCGGACAGAATCCACAACCATGCGCATGGCGGTGAGATCGAATATCTCACCTACCGTCTTCTGCTGTTCATCCATTTTACGCCAGATGCTGTACAGATGCTTGGGGCGGCCGGTCAGCTCCACAGCAATGCCCGCCTCTTCCAGCGTCTTTTGCAGCTGGGAAGTCAGGGTGGCTATAAGCTCTTCCCGCTCTTCCCGCCGTTGGCGGAGATCCGCCACCAGATTGTAGTAATTTTTGGGCTGCAGGTAGCGGAAAGCAAGATCTTCCAGCTCCCACTTGAAGCGGAAAATGCCCAGGCGGTGGGCCAGGGGCGCATAGATTTCCATTGTCTCCCGGGCCAATTCTTTCTGCTTGGTGGCGGGCAAGTACTCCAGCGTGCGCATGTTGTGCAGCCGGTCGGCAAACTTGATTATAATCACCCGGAAGTCTTTAGCCATGGCCATGAACATCTTGCGAAGGTTTTCCGCCTGATGTTCTACCTTGGTGTGGAAGCGCAGCCTTTTCAGCTTTGTAACCCCGTCAACCAGCTGGGCCACTTCCTGGCCAAACTCCTGTTCAACCTGCTCCATGGTGACAGGGGTATCTTCCACAACATCATGAAGCAGGCTGGCGGCAATGGTCTCCAGGTCCTGTTCCATCTCAGTAAGGATTTCCGCAACAGCCAGGGGGTGAATAATGAAGGGTTGGCCGGATTCCCGCAACTGATCTTTGTGGGCATGACGAGCCAACTCCAACGCCCGCTCAATCAGGCCTTTGTCGAAGTCAGACATATACCTGGCAATGTTTTCAGTTATGCGGTCAATGCTCAACACTACACCCCCCAGGCGCCAAAGCGCCGTGCCGGCTAGAACTCCAGCAATGAAAACACCGGATGGCCCGCCAGCTTTTCCCGGCCGTCCAGGTAGGTCAATTCTATGAGAAAGGCTATCCCGGTAACCTGGCCGCCCAGCTGGAGCACCAGGTCAACTGTAGACCAGATGGTGCCCCCGGTGGCCAAGAGATCATCAACCACCAGCACCTTGGCGCCCGGCTCAATTGCGTCTTTGTGGATAGCCAGCTTGTCTTTTCCATATTCCAACTCATAGGTCGCTTCCAGCACCTCTGCCGGCAGCTTGCCGGTTTTTCTCACAGGGATAAATCCCTTTCCCAGCTTGTACGCCAGCGGAGCGCCAATCAAAAACCCCCTGGCTTCGGGACCCACCACCACATCAGCTTCCACGCCCTTTAGCATCTCAGCCATGTCATCAATCGCTTTTCGGAAAGCGGGGCCGTCTTTGAGCAGGGTGGTAATGTCCTTAAATCTGATGCCTTCCACAGGGAAATCGGGGATAACACGAATTTTATCCTTGAGATCCACAGCTCAAACCTCCTCTGTTTGCCCCTGGGGGGCTGTCAATACTGATAGTTCCTCTGTTTTGTACCGTTCCAACCAGTCCAGATAATCCCGCCGCTGCCGTTGCAGTTCAACCCATGCAGGCACATCTTCCATGTCGACTTTGCTGCCGGGATTGTCGAAAATCCAACCGTCCTTTTGCTTCCGGGCCAACCCGGCCTGCTGGAAAACCCTCAGCAATCTGTCCAGCAACACCGCTTCTCCTGCCAGCTCCGGCAACAGTTCCAAAAGCTCAGCGTGGACCAGGGGTGTTTGCCGGGGCAGCCTGCCATAAATAACCCGCAGAGCCCCCAGGTCGGGGAAGGCGGCAACTGTCGGCGTAGTTGCACAGCTGAAAAGGTGCAATGTGCTTCCCCTGGGCAGCGCCGCCAGCAGCCGGGAAAAAACCTCTGGACTCCAGGGGGCTTCCAGTAAAGCATAATCGCCAACACCTAAATTATACACGTTGCCATTGATGTTGTCAGGTGGCAATGCCATGGCGGTGGCAGCATCATTGACATCGGCCAGAGCCTGCCGGGAGTTGGCCAGCCAAAGGACCTGTCCGTCACCAGCCAGCTCCTCCAGCCAGGGTGCGGCTGCGCCGCGCCTGTCCCGGAGCGAAAGGCCGTTGTATTCCTCTGCCCACTGATCCCGGATGTCCTCCATGCGAAGCTGGGGAGAGACCCGGCCATTCCAGCTGTTCAGCTGAAGGGAAGCCGCCATGTTGATTTCCCGGCCGGCAACTATGCGACGCACCAGGTTGGCCTTGCCAAACCCTATGGACCAGAGTCTTTTGTCTTCAGCGCAAACCTGCATGCGCAAGTGACGGCGGCTGCTGCCCACCAGGGAAATCTCCCCCGGTGTAATGCCGCTTATGGAAAAGAGCGGCTCAGCATTTCCCTGGCCAAAGGGTTGAAGGCGCGTAATTTCCCGGGCAGTTTCAGTGGTTAGCAGGTGTCCGGGCAGTTGCCCTTCCAAGTGCAGCTGGGGCACCAGCATGGAATCTATGCCGGCGGCACAGGCATAACTGTCTATTTCCCGGGCAAAATCCGGCAAATTGTTTGGGCACAACGTCAGCCCGGCAGCCGCTTCATGGCCACCGAAACGCTCCAGCCAACGGCTGGCGGCGCTGATTGCCCCATGTATGTCAAATCCCGGTATGCTGCGGGCGGAGCCCGTCAGTTCGCTTTCCCCGCACAGAACAACTGCCGGGCGGTAAAACCGGTGGAGTATTCGCGCTGCCACAATGCCCAACACGCCTTGGTGCCAATGGGGTTGATGCAACACCAGCACCCGCCTGTTTTGGCCAAACTGCTCCTGGGCCATGGGCAGGGCCTCAACCATTATGCTCTCTTCAACCTTCTGGCGTTGGTTGTTAAGCTCCTGCAGTCTCCCGGCCAAAGAGTCCGCCTGTTGCCCGTCATCAGTCAGCAGCAGCTCCAGAGCGTCAGTGGGGCTTTCCATGCGGCCAGCGGCATTAAGCCGGGGAGCCAGGTAAAAGCTTATATTCATTTCGTCCAGGCCACCGGCGGGGCAGGCAGCCACCTTGGCCAACGCCGCCAACCCGGGCAAGGGGTGGCGATTCAGCGCCTCCAGGCCCAATGTGGCCAGCACCC
Organism: Clostridiales bacterium; assembly: GCA_003559415.1. Classification (GTDB taxonomy): domain Bacteria; phylum Bacillota; class Proteinivoracia; order UBA4975; family PWLI01; genus PWLI01. Next base: position 3,865 of record PWLI01000070.1, read on the forward strand.
GGTTTTCTCCCAGCAAGGGAACCATGTCTGCCAACGTGCCCACAGCGGCCAACTGAAGCAGGGCGTCATCGGTGGCAAACCCGCTGTCCAGCGCCACCGCCAGTTTGTACGCCACTCCCACGCCGGCCAGCTCACCAAAGGGATAATTGCTGTCTTCCCTGGCGGGGTTGATAAGCGCCACCGCCGGCGGCAGAGACTGTCCCGGGATGTGGTGGTCGGTAACGATTACGTCCAGCCCCCGGGAGGCCGCGCTTTCCAGTTGCTGATGATCGCTGATGCCGCAATCCACCGTCACCATCAGGCCACAGCCCAGCTCCAACGCCCGCTCAATCCCCGTGGCGCTAAGCCCGTAGCCATCGTCCACACGATGGGGGATGTGGTAATGGGTTTCCAGGCCCCAACACCTGAAAGCCCTGACCAGCAGGGCCGTGGCGGTAAGGCCGTCGGCATCATAATCGCCGTGGACCAAGACACTCTCCCCATTGTCCCGGGCCTGCCCCAGCCTCTTGACAGCCGGCTCAACGTCGGGAAGCAGTTGCCAGTTGTGCATTTGGTCCAGGGATGGGGTTAAGAAATGCTCTGCCTGGTTGGCATCTGTTATGCTCCTGTTGCAGAGCAATAGCGCCAACAAAGGGCTGATACCGGCATCTTTTGCCAGTTTGTCCGCGTATTTGTGTTCGGGATAAACTGTCCACTCTGCCCGCCGGTCTATAAAAGCCCGCCCGTTGAGGGCAGGCCGCTTGGGGTTTTTAGATTGCATTCTGTCCACCTCGTTTAGTCAATTCGTGATAAACATCCGTTTTCCTGCCAAAGAAAACCAGCCCCGGGGCTGGCTACCGGGCCATGGATTTCAAGATATGAAACCCGCCGGAACGGGCCATGGTCTGGCAATTGCCATATACCTGTTCCATGACCTTCTTCAGCGATGCCCCGCCCTGTTTCTTCTGCACCACCACGTACAGGGCACCCCCGGGTTCAAGATAGTGAGCGCTGTCCCGAATCAGGCCGACAACCACCTCTTTGCCCGCCCGGATGGGAGGGTTGGAAACTATGGCCGCAAACCGGCCCTCCAAATGAGAGAATCCGTCGCTTTCCACAATTTCCACATTCCCGGCGCCGTTGAGCCGGGCGTTTTCAGCAGCCAGCTCCAACGCCCGCCTGTTCACATCGGACAGCACAATTTTCGCTTCGGCATTGAGTGCAGCCAGCACAATCCCTATCGGGCCATAACCGCAACCCAGGTCCAGCACCCTGCCGGACAGGGGTGGGACGGTTTTTATCAGCAAACTGCTGCCATAATCCACCCGGGCACGGGAAAAAACCCCGCTGTCAGTTGTAAACTCAAATTCCCGGCCGCCGTGGGCATAGACTATCTTCCGCCGCCCGGGCTTTACATCCGGATTTTTGTCATAGTAATGGCTGGCCACGCCCTCACCCCCCGGCATCACTGTTTCTCCAATTATACATCAGCAGCGGCCCTGGCTCCAGCGTCCGATGCTGCGGGTGGCCACCAGGTCCACACCGGTGGATGCCAGATCCCGTACAATTACCTGGCCAACGCGCACCGGCGCCTCCACCACAACAGAATTAATCTCTTCCATGCATTTTTCCAGCATTCCCTTGGGCACAGGGCGGGCGGTGCGCACCGGCAACAGCGGCAGGGGCCCGTGGGAAAGGGCAACGGTGCTGGTCAAAATCCGCACCGGGTTTGTGTACTCTTCCCGGGCATAGGTTTCACCCCGTTTGCACTGGTGCCCGTCAAAGGCCAGCTCACCGTCCTCTTCCCGGACCTTTACCCGGCAACTGCGGGGACAGACAATACAGGTAAACTCTTTCACCGGCTGTCACTCCTCTCCACGACAGAAACTTCCAGTTGCTCCCCACAACCCTCCAGGCTGCCTTTTTCCAACACCAGCTCCGCCATTTCTGCCGGACGGGCAAAGGGCAGTTTTTTGCTGGCTACCTGCTTTTCGCCATCAGTCACCACGGCCGTGGCCCCTACCATGGGCCTCTTGACCCGAAACAGCAAAGTGATTTCATCGGGCTGGGGCAGGCTTATCCGCTGAGGCACCACATAACCCACGCCCTCACCGGCCTGGACCGGTATTGTTTTTTGCCGGGCAATTTCTGATTTGAGCCACCGGACAGCCCCGGCAGCAGCCCGCTGGGCTTCCAGGCTGACGTTGTCCACGAGGTCGTGAACATGGACCACATTGCCACAGGCAAAAATCCCGGGCACGGTGGTCTGCAGGTGCTGATCCACCAATGGCCCACCGGTGGTGCTGTCCAGCTCCACGCCCGCCTGTTGGGACAACTCATTTTCCGGTATCAGGCCCACCGAAAGCAACAGGGTGTCACAGGGTATATGCCGTTCACTGCCGGCAATGGGTTTGAAGTTATCATCAACCCGGGCCAGCGTCACGCCCTCCAGCCGCTGGCTGCCGTGAACGGCAACCACGGTGTGGGAAAGCAGCAGCGGTATGTCAAAGTCATCAAGACACTGGACGATGTTGCGGGTCAGGCCGCTGGACCAGGGCATCAGCTCCGCCACAGCTTCCACCTTGGCCCCTTCCAGCGTCAGGCGGCGGGCCATTATCAGGCCGATATCCCCAGAGCCCAGTATGACAATCCTCTTGCCGGGCATCAGCCCCTCCATGTTCAGCAGGCGTTGGGCCGTTCCCGCAGTCATCACACCCGCCGGCCGGGTGCCCGGTATGCTGATCGCTCCCCGGGTCCGCTCCCGGCAACCCATGGCCAGGACTATTGCACCGGCTTCAATTTCCAACAGCCCCTGCTGGGGGTTGACGGCAGTTATAAGCCCGGGGGCCAGGTGGATAACCATTGTATCAGTCATCACTTCTATATCCGTTTGCGCCAACTGATCGATAAAGTGCTGGGCGTATTCTCCACCAGTCAGTTCCTCACCCAGCAGGTGCAGGCCAAACCCGTTGTGAATACATTGTTGCAGAATGCCGCCCAGTTCCCAGTCCCTCTCCACGATCAGCACATCCTGGCAGCCCAATTCCCTGGCTTCCAGCGCCGCCGCCAGGCCCGCCGGGCCACCGCCGATTACCACCATTGAATATTTAACACGGTTCATTGTTTCCATCCCTTGTCCAGCCAGCCCGATACCACCGGACTGCCCGGCCCTTTCTTGGTCACCTGATGGGGCGGTATGCCCTTCTCCCGGGAGATTATTGCCACCAGCCGGGGCACACAGAACCCGCCCTGACAACGTCCGGTTCCCGCCCGGGTGCGGCGCTTGAGGGCATCCAGGCTGCATACGGGAAGGGCTCCCGCCAGGGCAGCCAGCACCTCGCCCTCGCTGACGTCCTCACAGCGGCAGACAATACGGCCAAAGGCGCTGTCCTTTTCAATCAATTGTTGGCGCTTCATCCTGTCCAACTGGGAAACCCGGGGAGATTTCCGTTGGGTTACATGGTCTTGGCGGGGGTTTAGTTCCGTCAGCCCGCCCACCAGATGTTCCACACGCTCGGCAATGGCCGGAGCCGAGGCCAGGCCGGGAGACTGTATCCCTCCCACATCGATCCAGCCATTCACCCGGGCGGAGGCCCGAATGATAAAGTCATCATTGTCCGCCACAGCCCGCAACCCGGCAAAGGAACCAATCACCTTGCCCCAGCTGATGCCGGACACAAGCCACGGCGCCTCGCGGCGGATTTCTTCCAGTCCCTGGGGGGTGGTGGCCACATCTTCCCGGTCTTCAGTGTCCCAGGCGGTGGGCCCGGCCAGGATGTTGCCCTCAACTGTGGGCACCACCAACACGCCCTTGCTGCTGCCCCGGGGCACGGGGAACAGCACCTGGCGCACGAACCCTTCCATTGCCTTGTCCAACAGCAGGTATTCGCCTTTTCGGGGGGTGATGTCATATCTTTCCGCCCCTGCCAGCTGGGCCAGCCGGTCTGCATGGACACCGGCTGCGTTTATAACGATTGGGGCGGCAAAAATGTTTTCTCCGCAACGGACACCAGTGACGCGCCCTTCTTCCACCAGCACATCTTCAACCGGCGTGTTAAACATGAACTCCACCCCGTTGAGGGCGGCATTTTCCGCCAAGGCCACCGTCAACTGGTAGGGAGACACCACTGCCGCACTGGGGGCATAGAGGGCCGACGTTGCCTCCGCGGCCACGTTGGGCTCCATGTCCAACAACTTGTCCCGGCTGATGATGGCCATGTCCTCAACGCCGTTTTGCCGGCCCCTGAGCAACAGTTTTTCCAGTTTCTCTTCTTGCCCTTCATGGGCGATTACCATTGAACCACAGGCCAGGTAATCAACACCCAGCTCCCGGCACAGGTCCGGGTAGAGCTTGTTTCCTCTCACATTGAGCCCGGCTTTGAGGGTGCCCGGTTCCGGATCATAGCCGGCATGGATTATGCCGCTGTTGGCCTTGCTGGTGGCAGAGGCCACATCATCGTCCCGCTCCACCACTGCAACATTCAGATCATGCCGGGCCAGCCGCCAGGCAATGGCGCTGCCGATTACACCGGCGCCAATGATAATTACATCAAACATCGCTACCCCTCCCAAATTAGGCAATCAAAAAAGAGCTACGTCAGATACACCAAGGTATCTGGGCAGCTCTCCTTTTCTCCGACCCATGCCTTGAAACAGTTTTTTATTAACTACATTCTACGACAAAAAGACGGGTTGCACAAGCCCTAGCGGCCAGGGCGCCTGGGCACTTGTTGCTGGCGCCAGGTCAGCCAAACAGGGCTGGCCACAAATATCGATGAATAGGTGCCGCTGAATATGCCGATGAACAACGGCAACGAGAAGGGGCGTATCGTTTCCCCGCCCAAAAACAGCAGCGATCCCACAACCAGCAGCGTGGTAAAAGAGGTGCTCAGTGAACGGACCAGCGTTTGGTTCAGGGATGTGTTCACTGTCTGTTCCAGCAGCTTGTCGCTGGGCGTGGCTTTGAGGTTTTCCCGAATGCGGTCAAACACAACAATTGTGTCGTTTATTGAATAACCGATAATGGTCAACACCACAGCCACAAAGGGGCTGTTCATTTCCACCTGGAAAAGGGAAAAGGCGGTAATCAGCACAAAGGCATCAAACAACAGGGCAGCCAGGGCGGCCATGGCAAACTTGAACTGAAACCGGTAGCTGATATAGGCTATCAGGGCTGCCGAGGCAATGACCAGCGCCCACAGGGCGTTTCGGATCAGTTCGCCGCCCACCACCGGGCCCACATTTTCCAGGTTCAACAAGTCATCACCGGTGAACTGGGGCCAGTGGTCTTCAATGGCCGTCAGCACTTCCACCCGTTCATCTTCACTAAGGGGGACTGTGCGGACAATAACCTCCGGGCCATCGGCGCCCAGCACCGGCTGTATAAAACTGCCATCCAGTGTGACTGTGCGCCCGGCGGCATCCTGGGCTTGAATTTCACCCAGCACTCCCCGCAGTTCTTCCACTGTAAACCCGCCAGGCAGGTTGAGGTGCATGCGGGTGCCCCCGGTAAAGTCAATTCCGAAATTCAGCCCCTGGGTGGCCAGGGAGATCACACCAACAGCAATTATCGCCAGGGAAATTATAAACCAGAGTTTGCGTCTTCCCATGAAGTTAAACTTCATTTTTGTTCACCCCCATCAACCAGCGGCTTCGGATGACGTTGGAGTTAACCAAGTTGTGCATCAGCAACCGGGTGATGCCCAGGGCGCTGATCATGCTGACAATAACGCCGATGGACAACGTCAGGGCAAAGCCGCGAACGGGGCCGGTACCGAACTGGAACAACACCGCGGCCACTATCAGAGTGGTCACATTGGCATCGACAATGGTGCTCAGCGCCTTGCGGAATCCCGACACAACGCTGGCCCGCATGGTCTTGCCCGTTGCCAGTTCTTCCTTGAACCGCTCGAAAATAATGATGTTGGCATCAACTGCCATGCCCATGGTGAGGATGATGCCGGCAATACCCGGCAGTGTCAGCACCGCTCCCATGGCCACCAGCACACCCAACAGTATTATCAAGTAGGAAAGCAGCGCCAGCGAAGCCATCAGGCCGGTAAAACGATAAAAACCGAGCATGAATATCAACAAAAGGCCAAACCCGAACATGCCGGCGTAGAGGCTGCGTTGCAAGGAGTCCAGGCCCAACAACGGACCCACCGTACGCACTTCCAACTGGATTAGCTCCAGAGGCAGGGCGCCGGAGCGCAACAGGCCCGCCAGCTCAGCGGCCTCATCCAAGCTGGGGATGCCAAAAATCAGGGCGGAACCGTCGGTAATCGGCTCATTGACCATGGGGCTGGATATCACTTCACCGTCCAATATAATCGGTATCATTTCACCCTGGTGGGTGCGGGTCAGGCTGGCAAAGATATCTGTCCCTTCCCGGTCAAAATCCAGTATGACCACCGGCACGGTGCGCCCCTGCTGATCCTGACGGTAGTCGGCCCGGGCAGTCCTCAGGTTGGCGCCGGTCAGCACCGTTTCACCATCGCGGTTTTTGAACTCCAGCAGGGCTGTACGGCCAATCATTTCCATTATGTCCCGCTGATCCTGCAGCGTGGCATCGGGGTCGGTGGCCAGCTCAATCCGTATGCGCCGGTCGCCTTCCCTCTGGATTATTGGTTCGGAAAAACCAAACTGGTCAACCCTGTTGCGGAGCACCTCGATGGTGTCATCAATGGCCTGACTAGCTGCTCCGCTGCCAAAGCTTACTCCCAACCAGCTGTCAATAGCCCGGGTGAACCGTTGCCAAAGATTCAGATCGTCGGGATCGGCATACTCGTCATCCAGGTCGTCAGGTATCTGGGCCTCCAGCAGGACATAGACCCCACCCTGAAGATCAAGGCCAAGGTTGATGTCCCGGAGTATGACGGGAATTGTCAGCACTGCTGCAGCGGCAATCACTATAATTGTCAACAGCAGCGCCAGTAACTTTTTCCAGGCAATCATGCAAAATCTCCTTCCCTATAACGTTGCCACATTACTCAAATCATTATAACCCCGTATTTTGAACAGTGTCAACGAGCTAAAGAAGTTTGCTGTCGTTGACAACCAGGGAAAATCTTGTGCCCAAAAAATCTGCAGCACGGCGGCACATAATCATGCGGGTCAGGAAAATTTCAAAGTACTCCATCACACCGCTCATGGCAGTATCGATGGTCAGCTCCAGCGTAATTGTCTTCTCCTCTTCATTGACCCGTAAAAATGAATGCTGCACCGCCGAGTTAACCCGATCATGGATGTCGAAAAGGGCAATGTCTTTATGCCTTACCCGGGAATGGTGGACATCGGACTTGTCTGCCAAAATCAGGGCGGCGGCAATGTTGTTAACCGATTCCCCGTATTCCTCTTCATGGTTGCCAATGGCAGACATAACCAGGGCAATTTCTTCCCAACCCATGCCCAGTTCCCTGAGCACTTCCTTGGCCAACCAGGCCCCTGTTTGGCCGTGGTTATAGCGGCTGACCACATTGCCGATGTCATGCAAGTACCCGGCAATTGAAGCCAGTTGACTGTCCCGCTCTGAGTGGCCCAGGCGGTTCAGTATGTTGGACGCTATATTTGCCGTAAGGGTGGCGTGGCGGAAGCTGTGTTCGGTATAACCCATGGCCCCCAGGTGTTGATTGCCATACTCAATAAAAGTCTTGACCATGGGGTGGGCCTGGACATCAGTCAGCATCACTGTTTTTTCCATTTTTACTTGCCTCCTTTTGTTTCACAAGTTCTATCACACAATCTGCAACCTCTTGCCGGGTCAAGTCATCTGTCTTTATATAGAGGTCACATTCCTGTCGGGCCATGGCCAGGCGGCGGTACTGATCCTCAATCTGCCTGGAACTCCAGGCAAATCCGGGGCGCCGCTTGACGGCAGTTTCCCGGGAACAACTGAGCAGCACCAACAAGTCCGGCTTCTTATAGCGCCAGAGACGGCGAACCTGGGAATGCTCCTGGGGCACATTGATTGCCCTGTAACCCCGGGCCGTCAGGTTGCCTACCAAGGTGGTTTTTCCTGAGGCGCAATTGCCCACCACGGCAATCAACAATTGGCTGGACATTTTCAATCACCCAGGGGGTATTCAACCCGCAACCGCCGGATGCTGTCTCCCGGGACATCCGGCAAAGACATGACAATCACAGTCATATCGTCTCCAGGCCGGCCATCATCCAAATCCAGGGCCCGTTGCAGCAATGTTTCAGCTATGTCTTCCGGCTGCATGTTCTGATTGCAGGCCCGGGAAAAACACTCAGCCCAGGCAGAAAAGGGCATCTGTTGGCCGCTGCGGCTGCCGGAGTTTAAAATCCCGTCAGTAAACCCCACCACTGCCATGCCTGGCTCCAGCTGGACCTGGTCCACCTGGGGCCTGCTGTACCGGTAAAAGCCCAGGGGCGGGGACTGTTCATCAAAACTGAGCACCCGGGACTGCTTCCACACCAAGGCAGGACAATTGCCACTGCGGGTTATTACCAGAGTGTCAGTGTCTGTGGCAACAGATAGGATAATCATGCTGGCACTGACCTTGCCCTGGCGCTGGGCAAAGAGCCAGTCGTGAACCGTTCTTGCCACGGCGCCATCCCGGGCCCCATCGTTAATCATCGCCGCGGCCCGGCCGACAATGGCAGTGCTCAGGCGCTTTGCCCCCTGGCCACTGCCCTGGCCGTCAACCACCAGCACCGACAACCCGCCCAGTGGACGCTCCACCACCTCGGCGCTGTCTCCACTGGTGCTGACTGCGTATTTACTTGTCTTGGCCATGGCCGTTGCTATCTTCATGACAACCCCTCCACAAAAAAATAACCGCGTAAGCGGTTACCTGGTTTTGCCAAAGGCTTCGCTCAGAACGATACGCCAATTATTGCGTTCTTTGACCAACCGCACGTGAGCATCTATGGTAAATGTTGAGTACCCGTCATCGGCCTCAAGGCTGACAGCCACGGCAGCCCTGTCATCCTCAATGCCCACACCGGTGATCCAAAACTGCACCAGCTCATTGATGGACAGGTTATGCTTCCAGATAGTCTCAAACTCTTCGGCGCTAAATCGCTCCTTGCTGTCTCTGCACAGCAAACCATAGGCGACATCAAACTCACCCTTGATAATATAGCGGTAATAGGCATCCACCACTTCCTCCGGGCTGGCAGAACATGCGCCCAGCACCAGGGCGATGCTGAATACCACCAACAAAACACCTGCTTTGATGCGCATTTGGTGGCCCCCTTTTAATTCTGTCTGATGTTTATTATAATTGAATGAGAACTAAATTGCAAAAATTAAGGATGTGATGGCTGTGAAGAATGAAAACGAAAACATCATCCACCCTTCCGCCGTGGTTGTGGGCGAGGTTAGTTTGGCTGGAAAAGTGAGCATCTGGCCCCAAGCGGTGTTGCGAGCCGAC
>PWLI01000156.1 GCA_003559415.1 Clostridiales bacterium
CAAACGCACCATTGCCCTGCCGGGCAAACGCCGGAAGGGCAGCGGCAATTGGCTGGAAGTTAAGGGAGCCCGGGAAAACAATCTCAAATCCATAGATGTGGCCTTCCCCCTGGAAACATTCATCGGCATCACCGGCGTGTCCGGGTCCGGCAAAAGCACATTGGTCACCGAGGTGCTTTACAAGGGGCTGGCCCAAAAGCTGGGCAGGGTCCGGGTCAGACCCGGAGCCCATGACCGGGTGGAAGGACTGGAACATGTGCACAAGGTAATAGAGATTGACCAATCGCCGATTGGGCGCACACCCCGGTCAAACCCGGCAACCTATACAGGAGTGTTTGACTATATCCGTGCTTTGTATTCTGAAACATCAGAGGCCAAGGCCCGGGGGTACAAGCCGGGCAGGTTCAGTTTCAATGTCCGGGGCGGCCGCTGTGAGGCCTGCCGGGGTGACGGGATAATCAGGATAGAAATGCATTTCCTGCCCGATGTCTATGTGCCCTGCGAGGTTTGCAACGGCGCCCGCTACAACCGGGAAACGTTGCAGGTGACTTTTAAGGGAAAATCCATAGCTCAGGTGTTGGACATGCAGGTGGAAGAAGCGCTGGAGTTTTTTGCCAATGTCCCCCGCATCCACCGCAAGCTCCAAACCATTTTTGACGTTGGGCTGGGGTATATTAAGCTGGGCCAGCCCGCCACAACGCTGTCTGGCGGCGAGGCCCAGAGGGTCAAGCTGGCCAGCGAGCTCAGTCGCCGTTCCAACGGGGGATCGGTCTATATATTGGATGAGCCGACAACAGGCCTGCACATCGATGATGTCAGCCGGTTGCTTAGGGTGTTGCACCGTCTGGTGGATGAAGGTGCAACAGTGGTGGTAATTGAGCACAACCTGGACGTGGTCAAAAGTGCAGACTACCTGATTGACCTGGGCCCGGAAGGGGGCGATGCCGGTGGGCAGGTGGTGGCTACCGGGACACCGGAACAGGTGGCGGTCAACGCCGATTCTTATACCGGCCACTACCTGGGGCCGGTGTTGGCCCGGCGATAACTGCGCCGCTGCGTTATTTGTGCTATACTTAAAACAGTTCTGCCCTTGGGAGGTGTGGTCGTGAATCAAGAGTTGATGGTACTGTTGATTCCCGTGATTCGGACACTGATTATTGTCATGCTGGTAGTTTTAGTGGTGTTTGTGTTTGAGGGGTTTCGGGAGTTTCGCAAGTATGGCCCCCCAAGGGGGAAATTTCGCCTGAGCAACCTTTCATGGAATGATAAATCACTGACAAAACTTAACTCATTTCTTTACAGCGGGTTGTTTTTTGTCGGCCTGGGCGGCGCCTACGGCATAACTGTCTGGGCTGCGTCTCTCAGTTATCTGGGGGAGTTGCAGGGAAGTCTGATTGCGGTCTGGTTCTTTAGCTTGGCTGCCAGTGCCGCTCTGTTGGTTTTCTCCTTTACCCGTGTGTTGGTGTTGGGAGGAGTGCTGGGTTACTGGTTGTCATGGCTGGTAAGCCAGAAGCTGGCGGCCAGGGCTGTCAACAGCGATCAGTGCCGATAGATAGACAAAACAGGGAATTTGCCGGGGCCAGCGATGCTGCCCCCTTTTTGTGTGCGCAACTCAGTGATATAATCTGATGGGGTGAAGACATGGAACTGAGCGAGAAGATAAAAACCATCCCCTCGGCCACGGGGGTATATGTGTTTAAAGATATTGAGGACCGGGTGCTCTATGTGGGCAAGGCCAAGAGCCTGCGCAGCCGGCTTAATTCATATTTCGGCAGCAATGCTCCGGACCCGAAAATACTGATGTTGCGTCAGCAGGTTGCTGATGTGGACTATACAGTCACTGCCACCGAGGTGGAGGCGCTGCTGTTGGAGGGGCAGCTGATTAAAAAACACCGGCCCCGGTTTAATGTCATGCTTAAAGATGACAAGGACTATCCCTTTATCCGCCTCGATGTGACGGAAGAGTTCCCCCGCCTGGAAGTGGTGCGGAAGATGAAAAGGGACAAGGCCCGTTACTTCGGGCCCTATCCCAATGCCGGTGTGATAAATGAGACGCTGCGCCTGGCCAAAAAACTCTTTCCCCTGCGTTCCTGCAATGACTGGCGGGGCAAGCGCCGGCCGTGCCTGAACTTTCATATCCGGCGCTGTGTGGCGCCCTGCAGCGGCAGGGTTTCGCCTGAAGATTACCGGCGCATTGTCGACCAAGTCGTCCTCTTTCTTCAGGGCCGCCATCAACATCTGGAAAAACAGTTGCGCCAACAGATGGAAGATGCAGCCCGGAGCCAGCAATTTGAAGCCGCCGCGGAAATCCGCGACCAGCTGGATGCCCTGGGCAAGCTCACCGCCCGCCAGCGGATTGTTTCTGCCCAGACATGGAACCTGGATGTGTTGGCGGTGAGCACCCAGGGGGAAATCGCTGCCGCCCAGCTGATGACTGTCAGAGGAGGCAAGGTGCTGGGCAATGAGTACTTCCGCTTTCGTTCCCAGCCTGCTGCTGACCCCCGGGAGATGGTAAGCGCCTTTGTCCGCGACCATTACCAGCGGGTGCCGGTGTTGCCCGGAGAAATACTGGTTGAAGCTATGCCCCCGGACAACCTGGCCCTGGAGTCATGGCTCAGCGAAAAACGGGGGGCTCCGGTTGTGTTGCGGATGCCCCAGCGGGGGCAGAAAAAGCAGTTGCTGGCGCTGGCCCGGGAAAACCTGGTGGCCCACATGGACGCTGAGAACAAGGGGGAAGACTCCGCCGGCCCGGAACGCGAAACCCTGCTGGCCCAGGTTCAAGAGCTGCTGGGTCTGGAAGATATCCCCTGGCGGATAGAGTGTTATGACATATCCCACATTCAGGGAAGTCAGACTGTAGCATCCATGGTGGTGTTTGAAAGGGGCCAGCCGCTGCGCAGGGCGTACCGCCGGTTTAAAATCAGGGAGCTCAATTCTCCCGATGATTTTGCAGCCATGGCCCAGGTTGTAAGCCGCCGGTTGGCTGCCCATTCTGAGGGAAGGGAAGGGTTTTCCACCCTGCCCCAGCTGATTGTCGTGGATGGCGGCAAGGGGCAGCTTTCAGCAGTTGCCGGCGTTCTTTCCCACAACAACTGTGGCGATGTCGGCCTGGTTGCCCTGGCCAAACGAGATGAGGAGCTGTTTTTGCCCGGACACCAGCAGCCGCTGGTGTTGGAAAAAGGTGACCCTGCACTGCAGCTGCTGCAGAGAATCCGGGATGAGGCCCACCGCTTTGCGATTGCCTACCATCGCCGCCTGAGAGAAAAGGAAACTCTTGTGTCGGATCTGGACAGAGTCGCCGGTGTGGGCCCGGCCCGCCGCCGGGCGCTGCTGCAGGCTTTTGGCAGCATCGATCAGTTGCGGGAAAAGGATGCAGCAGAAATTGCTGCTGTACCGGGCATACCCTGGTCTGTGGCAGAGGAAATATACCGCCACTTCCGCAAAAACAAGTGACACCGCTTTGGCGGTGTCATTTTTTAATAATGAAGTTTGGCAATGCGAAGCTTTCCACCACCGCCGCAATGGTGTTGTGGCGGCTGGCCCGGGTAAATATGCCTCGAAAGCGGTGATTATACATAAACAGCCCCAACATGAAATTGTAGTTCTCAAAATTCAGGGAACCGTCCTCCACTGTCAACATTTTTCGCCGGGGCAACAGACAGAATTGCTGAGCCAGGTATGATTCCCCGGTCCACCTGTTGACCAGCTGTTGCCACTGATCCTTGCTGCAGTCCTTGCCGATGAACACCCCGTGGGCGGCGAACTGGTCATCGGGTTTCAGCACCCAGCGGTCCTTTTCCTCAACCAGCCTGTCCAGAAATCCCTGGGGAGGAGAGTCGAGCATGACTGTATAGGGTATGTGACGGCCAATAAACGTTTTTTCTGCTTCTGTCAGGAAGGTCAGGTGTTGGGACATGTGCAATACAGCGAACAGTTTTTTGTTGTGTATAATCTGGGAAACCATGCCGCCGACAACGCAGACATATTGTTCCCGGTATGCTGTGATAAAGTCCGGTATTTCCTGGGCATAGTGAACAATCCTGGTGGTTGTGGCCCTGCGATAGACCAAGTCAATGGGGGTTGATTGATAATAGAGCTGCTTCCCCTTGAGTTTCAACTCCCGCAGGTCGCAAATCACTGTATGGTAGCCCCGGGCTTCAAAGCGGGAGCGAAAAACTTCAAATTCACTGGTTGTACCTTCGCCGGCAAAGTCCGCTATGGCGACGTTTGGTTGATCCGGGCCCCGCCCGCAGTTCCGGTAGTTGGCGATAATGGCCTCTATCCAGGTATCAAAGAGCTCAAAATCAGAGAAATCTTCCCGGCTTCCAAGTCCTGAAAGGGCCTGGGATGACCCAACTATGTTGTGCAGTTCCCGCACTTCGTTCATACCGGAAGAGCCGTCGGCGTTGAGCTCACAAAAACGGATATCCCTGTCATCCCGGTGGTAGAACAAGTCAAAACGGGCCATGGGAAAGGGCAGGGGGTAGCCGGGATCCATGAGCACCAGCTCTTCCATCAGCGGGGGAAATGCAAAGAGTTTGCGAAACTGGCTGTTCTGGCGGTACTGGGCCACAACTTTTTCCAGTATGCCGGCCAGGGTGTGGGCAATTCGCTCCAGCCGCTGGATGTCATCGGCGGCGAAGAACATGGGCTGGTAGAGAAAATCTATGGGCTTGTCTTTGTATATGGCTGTGGAGTTGGCAACGGCCTCCTTAACCCGGTGGTAATCATCAATGTACAAATCTGGGTTTGCCAGGACATTTTTTTCAAACTGATGGAAGTACTTGTTTGCCGGCAATGGTTTACCCCCTTTCATTGTCCACCAGGCACCATTGCAGCGCTTCTGCATGTCCCAGGTGGAGCTGGTTCAGGGTGCGTTGCTTGGGCGTCATGCCCTGGTTGGCCAGCTCTTTCAATGGCGAGAGAAAGTGCTGTTCATCTGCCGGCAGCGCCCTCTCAGACATTTGCAGCATTTGTTTGAGGCTGTCCAGCACTGTTGCTCCGCCAACCACGGCATCCAGCCCGCCCTGGATTATTTGACGTTGCCGGTCCAACAGTGATTGCAAGTCATGGTGCTGAGCCTGGGAATAAAGCTCTTGCAAGTTGTGCTCATCGTAGAGCAACCCCTTCCACAAGGCGATGTAGCCCAGGCTGTGGGGCAAGGGCAGCGAGTCCCCCATGCGAATCTCCAGATAATTGCGCGCCCGCACATCCAAAAACTGCATGGACAAAACATGTTCCAGCTGTGCCTTATCCAGTTCATGCTGTGCCAGCAATTCTGCCATTGTTGCTTCCCCTGTGTATAAAAAGCCCTCCGGCGTGCGCAGAATGATGGGAGGGGTGTTGAGAACATGCCGGGCATAGTGTTCATAACTTTCAAGGGCAGTTATGCCGCACCTGTGGCAGTCACAATCGTTCCAAATCTTGTTGCGGATGCTGCCTCCCGGCCAGGGATTGGCTTCAAAGAAGGGGCTGTTGTCATAACAGGCATAGATCAGGGGGGTCAGGTAGTTGGCCACCTTCATCTTCTTCCCAAAATCCTCCTGGGTGTCAAAATCCATGCTGACCTGTATGGAAGCAGTTCCCTTCATCATGTTGTGGGCCAGCTTGCCCCGGCCAGCGAAATACCGGTACATGTACGTGTAGCGCTGCTTGGGCACCATGGGGATGTCGTCAATGGTGCTGCGGGGCTGGTAGCCCAGCGTTGCCAGCACCAGGCCGTTGTCTGCCAGGACACTATTGATTTCCTTTACAAAAATACGATAGAAATTTTCAATATCTGCCACCCGGGCCTGGGGGGTGAGACTTATTTCCACCTGGCCTCCCGGCTCCAGGGTTATGACGCCCCAGGGTTTGTGGAGCTGAACCAGGTGCTCGCCTTCGTATACCGGCTGCCAGCCCAGGGCCGTCATTTGTTTCAGACTGCTTTCCACACCTGGCGAGGCAAAGAAGGAAACTGCCTCCAGGCTGTGTTTTTTTAATATAAAGTGTTCTATTTCCACACCCAGGGAAAATTGTTCCCGGGGTGTCTCTGCCTTTTGTATATAGCTTGCAATTGTCTCAACGGCCTGGGTGTAGGTGCTCATGTTGTCGCTCCCTCCTGTCATGACTACATTATACTGTAAGTCTGACTTTCCTGCATCCGAAATCTGCGGCGTACTAACTTATTTTTGTAGTAAATCAAGATGCCTTTCTTTAAGTTTATTAAGTTACAAGTAAATTTCTTTAAGCAAGAGGTTGCATTTAGCTGCAGGGGTGAGTATAATGGCACTAAAGAACACTATCTGATTTATTGACTTGGGAAAGGAGTGTAGACATGCGCAATCAAATGTTGGGCCGCTGCCCGGTGTGCAACTCCGGGTTGGAGGTAACCAAGCTTCATTGTCCCCATTGTGACACCGGCATCGAAGGCCGCTTTCAAATCTGCAAGTTTTGTCAGCTTCCCCCCGACCAGAAGGCTTTTGTAGAAGTTTTTATCAAGAGCCGGGGCAACATCAAAGAGGTGGAAAAAGAGCTGGGTATTTCCTACCCCACAGTAAGAAGCCGGCTGGAAGCAGTTATCGAATCCTTGGGCTATAAGCCTCAGCCAGTGCCCAAGGATGATCCTGAGGCCAAGGAAAAACGCAAGACAATTTTGGAAGACCTGAACAGTGGCAAGATAAGCTCAGAAGAAGCCATTGCCAAGCTTCGTGATCTGTAGAAGGGGTTTCTGGGAAAGGAGGGTGTCTGATGACTGACGAAAAGAAAATGATTCTTGATATGCTCAGCCAGGGGAAAATAACTGCCGAAGAAGCACAAAACCTGCTGGAAGCCCTGCCTCAGCAGCCGGAAACCAGTCAGGACACTCAGCGCGATGCCACCGGCAAGACTAAGGAAGCACCCCAGTCAATCATGGGGGGTATAATGGAATCCATTCGCAGCGGGTTTTCTGGAATCGACTTCTCAGATTTTTCTGTAGAGTTTTCCGACTCCAGCCGCATAACGCTGGAAGAAAGCCATAGCGGGCAATTTGACAGTCAGCAAGTGGAGCTGGATTTGCAAGCCCGCAACGGCAGCATCAGGGTGGAAAGCTGGGAACAGCCTGAGTATAAGCTGGATGTAATCAAGCGTGTCAAAGCTGCCACCCGGGAGCAGGCTGAAGATTTGGCTGCCCAGTATTCCTTTGCAAAAATTGCCGGTGACAAACTGCGTGCCGGTGATCAGGAATCCAAGAAAAACGGCAAGCGCATCAACGTATCTCTGCGCCTGCGTCTGCCCAAGGGCCACAGCTACACTGGCCTGGTCAAGACAATGAATGGCAGCATTGACATTTCCGGTTTGGATGTAGACCAATTGGAGATCAGCTCCATGAATGGTTCTGTTAAGTTGGAAGATATCCGGGGCAATGACCTGCAGGCCAAGACAGTAAATGGCAGCCTGCGCTTGGAAGGCAGCCTGGATTCCGTTTCAGGAAACACCACCAACGGCAGTATTTCACTGTCAAACTTTGCCGAAGACAGCGAGAATCACTTGGGCACAGTTAACGGTAAAATTGTTGCCAGAGTCCCCGCCCGCAACGATGTGGGCATCAGCGTTCTGGCCAACACCACCTCGGGCTCCATAAAAGTATATCACACAAAACTGGAAGGGCTGGAGTCTGAACGAAAGGTGGCATCCCGGAGGTTGGAAGGCCAATCCTCCAACTGGGACCGGGCGACCCATCAGGTTGATTTACACCTGAAGTCGGTAAACGGCAGCATCAGAATTGACGATTTGGATTAAAAGGAGGGCTTACAGTGGATTGGATTAAAGAGGTTGTCGTTACCCCTGGATTTGCGCTTGGTGTAGGAGCTTTATTTTTGGTGTTGATTATCAGCTACCATGTGCGACAAATGGCGCTGATCAAGACCGGCTTGATAAAGAAACCTCTGGCCCGGGTGTGGATGGTGGATTTTGACCGTTTGCGCAGCGGCCTGTGGCTGGCAGCCTTGGGTGGCGTAATTGCAGCAACCATTCGTTATGACGATTTTGGCGGTTGGCTCGCCTTTTGGACCCTGGTTGGCCTGTTCGGTGTGGGACAGGTGTTGGCAAGCCTCCTGGGCCGTGACCGCTGGCGCACCAAGGTTCGCCGCGTCCGGCACTACGATTAGGTGGTTGCCATGAGTCAGGCTTTTGAACAAACGCTGGCGTGCGGCTTTCATCCCCGGGTAAAGGTGGATGTGAACACAGGAAAGGTTTTTGTCCGCAGCTGGGAAGGTGACGATGTCAAAATATCTGCTGAGGGCGCAGAGCCTGATGTAAACAGCAGCGGCGACCGGATAGTGATTCGCACTGAACAGCATTGCCAGTTGTCACTGTACCTGCCGCGCAACTGTGACCTGACAGTTGACGGCGGCAACATGGAAATAGATGCGGCCGGCATTTCCGGAACCTGCAACATAGACATATGCGATGGCTCGGTTTCCCTTTGCCAATGGCAGGGAAATGTGAATATCGACACCGCCCATGGAAATGTGCGTCTGGAACAGGTTGAAGGTAACCTGGAAGTTGATACTTCCGGCGGCTCTGTGGAGGCAACGGCCTGCCAGGGCAGCCTGAGCGCCGACACCGGTGCCGGCGCTGTGACGGTTACAGACTGTCGGCTGTCACTTTCGCTGGACACCGGCAGCGGCGATGTTTCCGTCTCCCGGCAGCAAGGAGCGGTTGCCATTGACTGTGCCAGCGGTGCTGTTGAAATCCTTTCCGTCAGCAGCCACAACCTCCTGGCGGAAAGCGGCACAGGTGATATTACCGCCCAGCTTCCCGGAGGCAATCTGGGACGGTGGCGGCTGCGGTCTGGCAACGACATAAAACTGGCCGTTCCGGCAAATATCTCGGCCCGCTTTACTTTGTCGGCGGGACATATTGATGCAGATTCCCTGGAGCTGGACAACCTTCATCAAAAGGGCAATCGCGTCAGTGGCACCCTCAGTGACGGCAACGGCCGGGTCGATGTCAGGGCCAGGGGCGGCATATTCGCCCAGCAAGCAGGGCCCGATGTCACCATCGACATCGCTCAACCGACGGAAACAGAAGAGGAAACCATCAAGATCTTAACCATGGTTGAACAGGGTACAATCAGCATTGAAGAGGCTGAAAAGCTGATAGACGCCCTGACTGGAGGTGGAATTGATGAGTGATGAGCGGATTAAAATACTGAACATGATTGCCGAAGGCAAGATATCCCCGGAGGAAGGATCAAATCTCCTCAAAGCGCTGGAGCCCGATGAGCCACCCCGGCAAGGAGCAGTTCGCTGGTTGATAATCCGGGTCTACGAGCAGGGTTCCAATAAAGTACAAGCCAACATTCGTTTGCCTGTGCGCCTGGCTGGAAAACTGATGAAGTTTTCCAACCGGTTTGTGAATGAATCGGATATCGACTTGGAAGAAATCTATGCAGCCATTGCCCAAGGAGAACCGGGCAAGGTTATGGAAGTCTACACCGACGACGATACCCGGGTCGAAATATATTTGGAAGGGTGATCTGCTGTGGAAGAACGGGTAAAGGTTTTGGAGATGGTTCGCGACGGCAAGGTCACTCCCCAAGAGGCTCAGGAATTGCTTTCACTGTTGGAAAACAGGGAACAAGCGCCTCAACGGATGCTGGAGAATTTCGTTGACCTGCACGATGACGACCAGCTGCCCGCCCGTAATTTGAAGATTACCAGTCTGTCTGAAAAAGACGGCAAGCCTCGTAAAACTTCATTTAACCTGCCCCTGGGCATGCTGCGTTTTATCAATGGCCTTTTCCCCGGCTCAACGGTAATCGGAGTGAACAGCAAGTACCTGGACAGGGATCAACTTATGGATATGATTCACAAGGGTGAGAAGGGCGTTATCTACCGGGAAGAAACGGAAAAGGGCGGCGTGATAATTGAACTGATATAGGTTCGTTCGGGCTCCAGTTTGGCTGGAGCCTTTTGCTTGCTGAGATTTCGGCAGGTAAGAGGGTTGTTGGTGGCGAATTTACTTTTCAGGGGTGAGGTTAATGGTATTTATAATTCGCATGGCGCTAAATGGATTGGCGCTGTGGGCTGTTGCAACGTTGTTGAGAGGTATCACCCTGGCAACTGTCGAAGATATTATACTGGCCACCCTGGTTTGGGGTGTGTTCAACGGCCTGTTGCGGCCGGTGCTGAGAGTACTGACATTGCCTGTAAACATTATGACACTGGGCCTCTTTGGCCTGGCATTAAACGGGATGTTGTTTTGGTCCGTTTCGGCACTGGTGCGCGGGTTTGTGATAGACAGCTTTCTTTGGGCCCTGGCAGGGGTTGTGCTGACAACTTTTATTTCTTCGTTGTTGGCCATGTTGCTGGGTGTGAGAAGAAGGCGCTGACAGTCAAGCAGCAACTGTGGCAGGTGTAGAACAATGGATGAAAGTAAACAATTGCTGGAGTATACCCTGTGTTTTGTGTTTGATGAAAACAAACACTGTCTGATGCTTCAGCGTCGGCATCCTCCCCATCAGGGGCTTTGGAACGCCCTGGGTGGCAAGCTGGCTGACGGAGAGTCGGCCGGGCAATGCTGTGTCCGGGAGGTGCAGGAGGAGGCAGGCCTGACAATTGTCCCCCGGCCCGGGGGAACAGTGGAGTGCCTGGATGAGCAACAACCGGGAGTGATCTATCGGTTGCATGTTTTCAGCGCCTGCCATGCCAGGGTGGAAGTTAAAGGCGGCAGAGAGGGAGAGCTGGCCTGGCTGGAGTTGGAAAAACTGACCAGCGGCCGGAGAATAGTGCACAATATACCTCTTTTTCTGCCTCTGGTGCTGACCAAATTTTGGTTTTCTGCCCGGTTCTTTTACCGGGGGGATTATCTGCGAAACTATGCCATCAACCTGGCAGAGAAAAGCGACGGCATGCCTTTGGACACTGGGGATAACACTTTGAGGGGTGATTAGATGTTGCGGAAAGAATTAATGTTGAAAAAAGATGAGCTGCGAAGGGTTTGTGATGGTTCGGCCTTTGCCTTTGAGACCACGGAAGATGTCAAGGAGGCGGCCCATATACTGGGACAATCCCGGGCGGTGCGGGCCATGGAGTTTGGCCTGGAAATAGCCAGGCCGGGATACAATATTTTTATGGTTGGCCACAGTGGCACCGGACGCACCACCTATGCCAAAAAAGCGGTTAGAAACAAGGCAAGGGACGAGCAAACTCCTGCCGACTGGTGCTATGTCTACAACTTTGAAGATCCCAGCCAGCCCCGGGCGCTGACACTGGCAGGCGGCAAGGGCCGGGAATTCAAGTGTGATGTGGAAGAGCTGGAAAAAACGCTGAAAGAAGAAATACCCAAGGCCTTTGACGGTAACGAATACGAGCGGCAAAAGGCAGACATACTCAAAGAGTTCCAGGCCACACGGTCTCAATTGCTGGAGCAGTTGAACAAAAAGGCCGAAAAACGAGGTTTTGCCCTTAAAACAACCAACGCCGGATTCCTGACGGTGCCGATTGTTGACGGCAAGGAGCTGCCGCAAAAGGAGTTTGCCAAGCTGGACGCCAAAAAGCGGCAAAAAATCGAAGAGAGCTCCCGGGAATTGCGGGTGGAGGCGGCAGAGATAATGCGCAAGGTGGGCCAGCAGGAGCGCCAGGCCCGGGAAAAGATTCGGGAGTTGGACCAAAGCATCGGCCTGTCGGTTGTGGGACATTTGATTGAAGATTTACAGGAAAAGTACAAAGAAAATACCGCAGTCGTCAAATACCTGACTGCTTTTAAAGAAGACATCCTGGACAACCTGCAGGAGTTCAAGTCCGCTGACAAAAAGGAGAAGCAACAAAACCCCTTGGCCATGCTGGCTGCCCGCCGCCGGCCCGACAACCGCTATGCGGTTAACCTGCTGGTGGACAATGGTGCTGCCGATGGGGCTCCTGTGGTGGTGGAGACCAACCCGACCTGGTACAACTTGCTGGGCAGGGTTGAATATCAGAATCAAATGGGCAGTTTTGTCACCGACTTTACCCGGATAAAATCGGGGGCATTCCATCGGGCCAATGGCGGTTACCTGATTATAAATGTCATGGACCTGCTGACCAACCCCCTGGCCTGGCACGCCCTTAAAAGAGTGCTGAAAAACCGGGAAGTAAGGGTGGAGAGCATCGGCGACCAACAATCTGCCTTGGCGCTGTCCACACTGCGCCCCCAACCCATCCCCCTTCGCGTCAAGGTTGTCCTCATCGGCAATCCCCAGATTTACCAGATGCTTTATCACATGGATGAGGATTTTAAAAAGCTGTTCAAGGTAAAGGTTGACTTCAACGACGATGTGGACCGCAACGCCGAAACTGAAGAACAGCTGGCCTGGTTTATTGCCGGGCAATGCCGCAGAGAGGGGTTGCGCCACTTCCACCGCGATGCGGTGGCCCGGGCAGTGGAGTACAGTTCCCGCCTGGCTGACAGCCAACGCCGGTTGAGCACCCACTTCAATGAGCTGGGCGAGTTGGTATACGAAGCCGATGCCTGGGCCAAGTCCCGGGAATCTGATGTTGTGGAACAACAAGATGTGGACAAGGCGGTCACTGAAAAGGTGATGCGCTCCAACCGGCTGCAGGAGTACCGTCAACGGCTTGTAAAAGAGGGCAAGTTGCTGCTTACCACCCAGGGCGAAGCAGTAGGCCAGATAAACGGCCTCTCTGTGTTGTCCACCGGCGACTATCGATTTGGCATTCCCAGCCGGATTACTGCCAATACCTTCGCCGGCCGGGGTGGGATTATCAACATTGAACGGGAAATTCAACTGAGCGGACAGATTCACAGCAAGGGAGTGCTGACGTTGTCGGGCTACCTGGGCCAGATGTTTGCTCGCCGTCACCCCCTGGCGCTGTCGGCAAGCATTACCTTTGAACAGCTTTACAGCGGGGTGGAAGGGGACAGTGCATCCAGCGCCGAACTCTTCGCCCTGATATCCAGCCTCGCCTCTGTCCCCCTGGATCAGTCCGTTGCTGTTACCGGCTCGGTGAACCAAAAGGGAGAGATCCAGCCAGTGGGCGGTGTGAATGAAAAGATTGAAGGTTTTTTCGCCGCCTGCAAGCTCCAGGGCTTGACCGGCAACCAGGGCGTTATCATCCCTGACAGCAACAAGTGTGACCTGATGCTTGACCAGGAAGTGGTGGATGCTGTAAAGGGTGGCACATTCCACGTTTACTCAATCAGCCGGGTGGAAGAGGGCCTGGAAATACTCTCGGGCATCGCTGCCGGCCAGGCAGATGATCAGGGGAAATTTGACGACGACAGCGTGTTTGGCAAAGTCCAGCAGCGGCTGGAGGAATTCCACCGCCAGCAGCAACAACGCTCAGATGAAGATAAAAAATAGAACAATTTCAGGAGAGCAGCTATGACGAAAAAACTGATTTTTGCCTGTGTAATTATTGCCCTTCTGGCTTGGTGGCCGACTGTTGCTGCCGATCAGGAGTGGGAAGAAGTATTTACCATGTGGGATCCCCAGGACGATGCTGATGGTCCCGGGGGGTATTTCATGCCCAGCGACCAGTCCTTTCCCCGGGAACTGCCCCAAATGCTTGATTTGACCGGGTTTAGGGTTTTCAACACGCCCGATGCAGTTCGTTTTGAGTTTCACTTCGCCGAGCCTCCTGACCTGCATCAGCCCTGGGACGGCAAGGGGTTTAACTTCCATCGCATAGACCTTTACATCGTTACCGGGGGGCAGGGAAGTACCGAGACCTTCCGCCCTGGCGCCAGTGTGGAATTTGCTGTGCCGTGGCAATACTGCCTGCGTTTGCGGGACTGGGAGGGAACGTACCTGCTGCATTGGCAAAGGCATGATCCCCAGGACCCCCGGGCGGGTTTGTGGCAAAACCAAGTCCAGGGCTTTGATGTGTTTGTCCAGGGCAACATGATAGTCGCAGAAATTAACCATACGCTTTTGGGCACCGCCAACAGCAGCTGGCAGTACTACGTGCTGGTAGGGTTGCAGGACCCCCATGGGCCTGACCACTACCGGGAAGTTACCCGGGATGGTGGGGCCTGGACCGGCGGCGGTGGGTGTGACAGTGAGTTTAACCCCAATTTGTATGATATACTGGCAGAAACGGCCCAGGAGCAGTACAAACAGCTGGACTGGGATGTGGGGCAGCTGGCTGTCCTCAACCCCGTTGGGCCTGAGGCCAATGGAAACATGGTGTGGTCGATATTGCGTGGCGTCGGCGTGGCGGCCCTGGCAGCAGCAGCAGCCATCATTGTTTGGATTGTTGTGCGCAGATAGTGTTGACAAGGAACTGTGCCGGTGTTATTATATACCCCGTAGGGGTATACCGGGGGGGGGGTTGAATGGAAAAGGAAATTCGCGATGTTGTAATAATCGGTGGCGGCCCTGCGGGCATGGCTGCCGGGTTATACGCCAGCCGGGCATTGTTGGATACGGTAATCGTTGAATCCAAGGGGCCCGGTGGGCAAATGGCCCAGACTCATGAGATTGAAAACTATCCAGGGTTTGTCCAACCCGTTGCAGGGGCAGAGCTGGTTCAGGCTATGTTGGATCAGGCCAAGCGGTTTGGCCTGTCTGTGGAAACGGGCACCGTTGAGCAGTTGGATCTGTCGGGAGATATCAAGACAGTTCACACTTCTTCCGGTGTTGTTAAGGCAAAAGCGCTTATCCTGGCCACAGGCGTCGAACCCAAAAGGCTGGGAGTGCCCGGGGAGCAGGAGTATACAGGCAGGGGTGTTTCCTATTGCGCCACCTGTGATGGTGCCTTCTTCCGGGGCAAAAAAGTGGCCGTTGTCGGTGGTGGCGACACCGCCGTCAAGGAAGCGCTGTTCCTTACCCGTTTTGCCAGGGAAGTGGTGTTGATTCATCGTCGTGATCAGCTGCGGTCTGAACATATTCAGCGGCAACGGTTGCTGAACAGCAAAACCATTTCACCTCGCTGGTTTCACGTTGTTCATGAAATTAAGGGCGATGGCAAGCGTGTGGATGGTGTGATTGTGGAAAATATCCAGAGCGGCAGCATCAGCCCCCTTGCCTTGGACGGTGTGTTTGTGTTTATCGGACGAACCCCCGTTGGCCCCCTGGCCGACAGCGGCCTGGAGCTGGACAAAGAGGGTTTTGTCATCACCGATGAGAGCATGGCCACCAATATCCCCGGAGTTTTTGCTGCCGGCGATGTTCGCAGCAAAAAATGGAGGCAGATTGTGACTGCTACTGCTGAGGGATCTGTGGCAGCGTTGGAAGCTGCTGAATACATTGAAAACTACAAGGAGTGATTAACAATGGTTAAACAAGTTACTTCATCCCAGTTCAAGCAAGAGGTGTTGGATTCGGAACAACCGGTGCTGGTGGACTTTTGGGCAGAGTGGTGCGGCCCCTGCCGCATGGTGGCTCCGGTGCTGGAAGAGCTGTCCGGCGAGATGGAAGGCCAGTTGAAAGTGGTAAAAGTCAATGTGGATGAAGAATCTTCCCTGGCCGGGGAATATGGAATTATGAGCATCCCCACCATGATGTTGTTCAAAGATGGTGAAAGCGTTGCCACAATGGTGGGCTTTTCGCCGAAACAAGAGCTGATTGAAAAACTTAAACCCCATCTCTAAACCGGGAGCATCCCGGTTTTTTTGACACTTTTTTGCACTGGAGAGCGTCTAACCTACAGCAAGACAAAGGGGGGCTATCTGTGGCAAAAATTGCAGTTGTAGTTGATTCCGGTCTGGACATTCCGGCCCAGCTTTTGGAGCAACACAAAATCGCCCAAGTTCCCGTGTTGGTTCACTGGCGGGGCAAACAGTACAGAGACAAAGTTGACCTTGGACTGGAGGAGTTGTTTGACGGCATTGCTGCCGGTGAACCATTTCCCACCACTTCCCAACCGTCTCCCGGTGAGTTCATTGAGGTGTATGAACCATTGCTGGACCAAATGGGGGATGAAGGGCTTATTTTGTCTTTCCACCTGGGTTCTTCCTTTAGCGGGACCTATGCCAGCGCCTGTTCCGCTGCGGCCATGATGCCGGCGGGCAGTGTTGAGGTTATAGACACCCAGTCGCTGAGCATGGGGGGAGGGTGGCAGGCACTGGCTGCAGCCAAGACATTGCAAGCCGGAGGAAGTGCTGTGGATGCAATCAGCATCGCCACTGAAATCAAAAAAAATACCGGTGTAAAACTGATATTGGACACTCTGGACTTTGTCCGCAGGGGAGGCAGAATCAGTTACCTGCAGGGCTTGCTGGGGTCGATGCTTAACATTAAGCCCCTGCTGGAGGTAAGGGATGGAAAACTGTCCAGTGGCAAGAAGACAAGAAGCCGCAGGCAATCGCTGGACATGTTGCTGGATGAAGTTGTGGCAGATTGCCGGACAGAGGATGGCCGGGGCATGCACTTGGCCGTTGGCCATGCCCGGGCAGAAGAGGATCGGCAATGGCTGATGGAGCAGCTGACCCAACGCCTGCCGGCTGCCCGGCAACTTCCCTTTGAGGTGGGCGTGGGCATTGGCACCCACGGTGGCCCGGGAGTGGTCGGCGTTTGCTATTACCAACAATCAGGGAACTAACCGCCTGCCGGCGGTTTTTTTATGCAGGAATAGCCCCGGCGGCAGAGAAATAAACTGTATAACCTAACCGAGGTGATGGATGTGAAGTTTTTAATCGTCGGGGGCAACGCAGCAGGCATGTCTGCTGCCTCCAAAATAAGCCGCATGTTGCCAGAAGCGGACATAACGGTGCTGGAGCAAAGCAACGATATTTCCTATGGAAATTGTGGTTTCCCTTACTATTTTGGCGGCCTGGTGGAGAGCCTGGATGGCCTCTATGCCCGACGGCTGCCGCGGTTCAAAGAAATGGGTATCAATGTGCTGCTCAGCCACAAAGCCAAGTCCATTGACAGAGATAAGCAACAGGTGCTTGCCGTCAACCCCCAGGGTGAAGTAACATTCAACTATGACCGTCTGATTTTGGCTACTGGTGCATCACCTGCCGTACCGCCAGTGCCGGGCATGGACCTGGGCAATGTTTTTGTTTTGCGCACCATGCAGGACGCCCGGGACATTGATGGTTCACTGTCGCGGGCGAAACAAATATGTGTGGTGGGTGGAGGATACATAGGCCTGGAAATGGCAGAAAACTTTTCCCTGCGGGGGTTGGATGTGACTGTGGTTCAGCGCAGCAACCTGTTGCCGGCCCTGGATGAATCCTTGTCCGCCCTGGTGGAAAAAGAGCTGGTCGACCATGGTGTGAAAGTAAAGACCGGCCATCAATTGATGGGTATAGAAGGTCAAACAAGGGCTGAAAAGATTATCACCGACAAGGGCTCTTTTCCCGCTGACCTTGTGTTGGTGGCAACAGGAGTCAAGCCCAACTCCCAGCTGGCCGTTGAGGCTGGCCTGGAAACGACGGCAGAAGGTGCAATTGTTGTGGATGAGTTTCTTGCCACATCGGACAAAAACATCTTTGCTGCCGGCGACTGTGCACGCAACTGGCACCGGGTGTCCCAAGGGTGGTCATGGTTGCCGCTGGGTGATACAGCCAACAAAATGGGCCGAACGGCGGCAGTCAATGCTGCTGGCGACAAACAGCCTTTCCCCGGTGTAGTTGGCACTGCCGCAGTTAAGGTCTTTGATCTCAATGTGGGCCACACCGGCTTTGGCCTTAGCCAGGCAAAGGAATTTTTCCCCGATGCCAGGGCAATCGAAATAACTGCCCCCGACCGTCCCGGGTACTACCCCGGCAGAGGCCGTGTCACGTGTCGCCTAATCTTTCTGCCTTCCGGCAAATTGGTCGGCGCCCAGGCGGCGGGCTCTCCGGCAGCGGTGGAAGCGGTGAATATCTGTTCCCTGGCTCTGGGCTTGGAGGCCGACGTAGAAGACCTGGCAGCAATGGATTTGGCATATGCGCCGCCCTACAGTCCGGTATGGCATTTGTTGTTAATTGCCGCCGGCAGGGCTGTGACAGAGATGGAAAGCTAGTACATCAAATTGCACTATAACACAAGAAACGAGTGATGAATCAAATGAAGCTGGTTGCAGACTTGCACACCCATACCATTGCCAGCGGCCATGCCTACAGCACTGTTCTGGAAAACACGCGAGTGGCGGCAGACCGCGGTTTGGAGATGATAGCGCTTACAGATCACGGCCCGGCACTGCCCGGGGGCACTTACAAGCATTTTTTTGCAAATTTGCGGGTGCTGCCGGTGAAAATTTTTGGCGTGGAAGTGCTGCGGGGAATCGAGGCCAACATCATGGATCAACAAGGCGGCCTGGACCTGGGGGACTATTTCCTGGAAAAACTGGATATTGTGCTGGCTGGCCTGCACCGTGATTGTTATGATCCCGGCAGTGTTGAAGCCAACACCCGGGCTTTGGTGGCGGCAATTGCCAGCGGAAAAGTGGATGTCATTGTCCATCCCGGCAACCCTGCCTTCCCCATCGATGCCAATCAAGTGGCAGAGGCCGCTGCCCGGCATGGCGTGCTGCTGGAAATAAACAACTCTTCGCTGACAGGCCTGGCCCGCAAAGGCAGTCGGGACAATTGTTTTAAGCTGGCAGAGCACGTGGCCCTTCACAAAGGCCAGGTTTGTCTGGGCAGCGATGCTCATTTCGCCGGTCATGTGGGGGAACTGGAGGTGGCGGCGGAGCTGGCCCGCAAGCATCTTAGTGATGAACAAATTATAAACACTTCCTGTGCCGCTGTTCATCAGTTTCTTGCCAGCCGCGGGCGCAGGCGGCAACCTGCCCGCCGTCCATTGATATAGCGGCAGCGGCAGAATACCACTCGGAGGTGTATCATGATTTTAGTGCTGATAACTGGAATGTCCGGTGCTGGCAAGTCAGTTGCCACAAAGGCCTTTGAAGACATGGGATATTACTGTGTCGACAACCTGCCACCCCAATTGTTGCCCAAGTTCGTCGAGCTCTGTCAGCAATCAGACAAGATAACCCATGCTGCACTGGTGGTTGATGTCCGGGGCGGAGAGTTTTTTGACTTGCTGGAACAGCATTTGGACCAGCTTCAATTGCCGGTGAAAATTCTTTTTCTTGAAGCCAGCAACGAGTCGCTGGTGCGCAGGTTTAAAGAGAGCCGTCGCACCCACCCACTGAGTCCCCAAAACAGCATCGAGCAGGGTATTGAGCTTGAACGACAGCGCCTTGCTCCGTTGCGGCAGAAGGCTGACGTGATTGTGGACACATCGGACGTGAAGCCTGCTGAACTGCGCCAACGGTTGTTGGACTCTTTTCCGCCTGCAGACTCTGCAGCTGTTAAGATGAACATCTCAGTGGTTTCCTTTGGCTATAAACACGGATTGCCCTTGGACGCCGACTTGGTTTTCGATGTCCGTTTTTTGCCCAACCCCCATTATCAGCAGGAGCTTAAGGATTTAACCGGCAAACAGGAGGCGGTGCAGAATTATGTTCTGGCTTGGACTGTTACCCATCAATTTTTGGACAGGTTGCGCCGATTGCTGACTTTTTTGGTGCCTTGCTATGTCGAAGAAGGCAAGAGTCAGTTGGTAATTGCCGTGGGCTGTACAGCGGGCAAACATCGCTCGGTGGTTATAGCGGATAAGCTGGCGGCCTTTCTCATTCAGAGAGGATACAACGCCCTGTCAATTCATCGGGATGTGGAGAAATAACGGCAGGAGGTGTTGGTGTTGAAGGGATTTTGGAAGATCCTTTATCCCGGTCTGGGAGTGAAGCGCTGGGTGCTGGCCTTGTTACTTGGCCTGATTATGATAATGCTTGCTTTTATGTCGGTGCTGTTGGGCGTCAGTGAAGTTGTGTCTCCATTGCGCAGTTTTGTCGCTGGCCTGGCAGGCTTGCGGGGTACCCCCCTGTACCTGGTTTTATTGCTTGTAGTAGGGTTGACCTTGACCATGCTTGCGGTTGAACGCCTGATGAATTCCATTACCGTGGCGCTGGCTCCCCGCAGCACTGAAAAAATAGTCGATTCGCTTTACAGCTTTCGCTATCTGCACCGTGGCCCGAAAATAGTGGTCATTGGCGGCGGCACCGGCATGGCCATGCTGTTGCAGGGGCTCAAGGAATATACCAGCAACCTCACAGCTGTGGTGACAGTTGCCGATGACGGTGGCAGCTCGGGAAGGTTGCGGGGGGATTTGTCAATGCCGGCGCCGGGAGACATTCGCAGCTGTGTAGTAGCGTTGGCTGACTCGGAGCTCCTGGGGCGCCTTATGCAGTACCGCTTTTCCCAGGGAGACGGGCTGGCAGGGCACAACTTCGGCAATCTGTTTTTGGGTGCCCTTACGCAAATGCTGGGTTTCCAGGAAGCGGTTAAACAGTTTAACAATGTACTGGCCATCCGCGGCAAGGTGCTGCCGGTCACAGATCAATCTGTATCCCTGGTGGCCACATATGATGATGATAGCGTGGTTAGGGGTGAATCCCTGATTGGCAAAGCCGGCAGGGCTATTACCCGTTTGGAAGTGGACCCTGCCGATTGCCAGGCGCTGCCTGAGGTGCTGGACAGCATCGCCAAGGCCGATGCTGTTGTGGTGGGCCCGGGCAGTTTGTACACCAGCCTGTTGCCCAACCTGCTGGTTCCCGGTGTCCAGCAAGCTATACGTCGCTGTCGGGGGCCACGATTCTTTGTCTGCAACATAATGACCCAGCAGGGCGAAACTCCGGGTTTCTCCGCCAGCAGGCACTTGCAGGTTGTCAATGAACATGTCGGCCCAGGGCTTTTTAACTACTGTGTAGTCAACACTGAAAATGTGGCGGCAGAGCTTTTGGAAAAGTACAAAATTGAGGGTGCTGAACAGGTTTCAGTTGATTCGCAACAACTGCAGGATATGAAGGTTAAAGTGCTACGAGGCAATCTGCTTGGCTCTGACCAAGTTGCCCATCACGATTCAGCTGCGGTGGCCAGGCTTTTGCTTACTGAAATAGTTAAAACCTCTCAGCGGACCACCCGGTGGTTTGACCAATTTTTGCTGGATGCTCAACTCAGTGCGTCCGGGAAGGAGAAAAAGTGAGCAAGTGGCAGGAAATTCCCTGGGGTCTTAAGGACATTTTCTTGGCTGTAATTATGTTTGCCCTGCTTTTATTGGCAGCCAGCATGCTGCTGGGACTGCTGATAGATTCAGGTTGGGTTGTCGCCAACACAACAGCCATTGTCGTGGCAGCTCTGTTGCAGGCAGCAATCATGGTCGGCACAATGTGTGTTGTGATATTTGGTTTGCGCAAAGCCAAGTTGTTGCATTTGGGCATATCCCGTCCATTTTGGCGGCATTGGCCCTGGGGCGCCCTGGGCGGTATTGCCATGGTGGTGCTGGCGTTGATTTTTGCTTTGGCAGTAACATGGTTTGTCAACGATTTGCCGGAGCAGGCATTGACCGGTGAACTGGTGGACATTCAGGGCTGGCCGGGCTTTGTGGCGGTGGTGCTGGCGGTGGCTGTGGTGGCTCCTGCCGCCGAGGAAATGGTCTTTCGCGGCTTTGTTTACGGAGGGCTGAGAAAGAAAATCGGCCTGTGGCCGTCTGTGTTGCTTACCTCAATATGTTTTGCTGTTGTTCACCTGGAGTTTCACTGGGTTCACTTTTCCCAGATTTTGTTTTTCGGGGTTGTGCTGGCGTTGCTCTATGAACGCACTCAAAACTTATTGGTGCCCATTATCGCCCACAGCATTTACAACCTGGCCATTTACCTGATGCTGCTGATTGTTGGTGTTTAGGAGGCGTTTGTAATGTCTTTTACTGCAAATATTAAGGGAGAATTGTGCCGTCTTCCAGCCAAATCCCGTTGTTGCCCCCGGGCTGAGCTGGCAGGTTTTATTGTTACCAACGGCAATCTTATTTTATCTGCTGGCGGTGTTGTTCACCTTAACATCGTCACCGAACATGCCTTTGTGGCCAGGCACATCTATCGTTTAATCAAGGAACAGTTCGGGTTTGTGCCGGCAGTGTTGGCCAGAAAACGGGCGAGACTGAAGAAAAACGTCACTTACCTCGTCCAGGTGGCAGAATCGGATCAGGCCCGGCAAGTTGTTTCTGACCTGGGCATCCTGGATGGGCGCCATATTCCCGGTGCTCCCGGCCGGCAACTGCTGGATCGGAAATGCTGTCAACGCAGCTATCTGCGGGGATGTTTCCTGGCCGGCGGTTCGGTGAGCAGTCCGGCGAGCCATGGCTACCATCTGGAAATTGCCACCGAGTACTTGGCCCACGCTCAATTTGTCCGGGAGTTGTTGTTGTCTTTGGGCATCAAAAGCGGCCAGGTTAAACGAAAGCATCAACAGGTTGTTTATGTCAAGGACTCGGAACAGATCGCCCAGTTTCTGACAATTATTGGCACCAGCAAGGGGCGACTGGAGTTTGAAAATGCGCGGATTTACAAGGAGATGCGAAACAGGGTTAACCGCATGGTGAACTGTGAGACTGCCAATGTGGGCAAAACAGTAAATGCATCCCAGCGGCAGGTGGCAGCCATCCGCCAGCTGCAGCAAAACCAGGTGCTGCAATCCCTTTCTCCGGGGTTGCGGGAGGTGGCCCATTTGCGGCTGGAAATGCCGGAAGCCACCCTGGAAGAACTGGGCCAACAGGCAGGGCTGAGCAAATCAGCGGCCAATTACCGTTTGCGCCGGCTGTTAAAAATTGCTGCAAGTTTGCGCAGAAACTGATATAATAAATGATATGTTAACTGAAAGGGGCATCTAATATGGTAGAAAGAGAAGTAACTGTTCAAAACAAAACCGGGCTCCACGCCCGTCCGGCGGCAATGTTTGTGCAGAAGGCCGGCAAGTTTGCCAGTACCATTACGGTCATAAAAGAAGAACGGGAAGCAAATGCCAAAAGCATAATGTCCGTCATGGCTTTGGGCGCCGGTCAGGGGTCCAAGGTAGTTATCAGGGCGGAAGGCTCGGATGAACAGCAAGCGGTAGATACCCTGGTGGAATTGGTGGAAAGTTTCAGCGAATAAAAAGGTGCCGGCAGAGCCGGCACCTTTAGATTAGAACAGGTATAATTCCAGAACCAGATTAAAGGCGGAGAGACAAAGGCTGAGGAGTGAAAAAAAACCGCCAATTTTTGCCCCGTCGGGCCAGGGAGAATCCCAAGCCAGCACCGCACACAAAATCCCGCCAAAAGAGACAATGATTCCGATGATAGGGTAGATCCACAACCATAGACCTGCCAGCAAACCGCAGCCAATAGAAACAACAGCCAGAGCAGTGCCGAGATGGCGTGCCATACCTACCTCCCTATATCCTTTGTTTTGAGAATATCTTTTAGAACAACATTTGTCAATTGTCTGTTGATGTTCTTTCTGGACTTATATCCGGCAAAGGGTTAAAATATATGCAACAAGGTTGTGGGGGGTATTATATGGATTTTACAGTTATTATTCAGTCGGTAGTGCAGTTTTTCACCGTCGATGTTGTCAACTTCTGGCACGAACATTTGCTTAATTACACAATAGCCATCGGTATCGTTGTTTTCTTTTATGTCCTGCGCCTATTGTTTTCCCGCTATGTTGTTACAGCGCTGTTGCGGCTGTCCCGGAAAACCGAGACTAGTTTTGACACCAAGACTGTTGAGGCCTTCCGCAAACCGGTAAGGCGCTTCATAGTGCTTTTGGGCATATACCTGGCGGTGCTTTATGTTTCACCTTATGACCTTGACTCTGTACAGCACCTGTTTGTAAATCGTGTGTTCCGCACAGTGGTAATTGTGCTGATATTTTCCGGGCTGTACAACCTTGCTGATTCGTCGTCAGATTTGCTGTTACAGGTGGGGCGCAAGTATGACTTTGACCGGATTGTGCTTTCATTTTTCTCCAAGGTTTTGCGCTTTATCATCATTGCCCTGAGCATCCCGATAATTGCCGACACCTGGGACATTGACATCAACGGCTTTGTGGCTGGTTTGGGTATTGGCGGTTTGGCCCTGGCCCTGGCCGCCCAGGATGCAATTTCCAATGTTGTTGGCGGCCTGGTGATAATAACAGAGCGGCCTTTCAGCATCGGGGACTGGATACTTACCTCCAACGTTGAAGGAACAGTGGAAGACATTTCCTTCCGCAGCACCAAGGTGCGCACCTTTGCCCAGGCACTGGTTACCGTTCCCAACTCTTCACTGGCCAAGCAACCCGTAACCAACTGGACGCGCATGGGCAGGCGGCAGATAAGTTTCCGGTTGGGAGTTACATATTCCACACCAAAAAAGAAACTGGAAGCATGTGTGCAGCGGATTCGTCAAATGCTTACCACTCACCAACATGTTCACCCTCAAACAATTTTTGTGTTCTTTGACGGGTTCAATGACAGCAGCCTGGACATTTTCATCTACTTCTTTACCAAGACAACTGTATGGGCAGAGTTCCTTGCCGCTAAAGAAGAAATTCTCTACGGCATTATGGAAATATTGGAAGATGAAGGGGTTTCTGTGGCTTTCCCCTCCACCAGCGTTTATTTCGAAAACCCCATGCCGGAAAAAGCCAAGTAGCCAGGCAAAGATTAAACAAAGAGCACATGGCCCATGACCATGTGCTCTTTTCTTGCAAAAAACAACGGCTTGGCCGTTGTTAGTTTCGCTTGTACTTGCGGTTGAACTTTTCCACCCGTCCGGCGGCATCAACAATCTTTTGTACGCCTGTGAAGTAGGGATGGCACTTTGCGCATATATCAACGCGGATATTTTCCTTGGTGGATCCGGTTTCATATTCTGCACCGCAGGCACATGTGGCGGTAACTTTGTAGTACTTGGGATGAGTATTTTCTTTCACGGTGTTGACCTCCTTCCAAACGGTAAAACCGCAATGGTTGGCAGGCGATGGCCTGCCCAACTATTCTTGCAGATTACAGGAAAAAAGTCAAGAGGAAAAAGTATGGCACATAAATTGCAGGAAAACCACATCCTGTTGGCGAAGTAAACAATGGAGAAGGGAGGTGCGGCAATGCGCCTGGAGTATAATATGGAAATGCGTCAGACACAAAAACTTTTGATGACCCCCCAGTTGCGTCAGGCGATTAAGTTGCTGCAGCTTCCGGTGATGGAATTGACCCAGTACCTGGATCAACAGTACATGGACAACCCAATGTTGGAGCTGGTGGAAACAGAAGAATCGGAGCAACCGGTCACGGATGAAGGCGCAGAAGAGGATGCCCCGGATTTTGACTGGGATCTTTGTTTTAGCGACATTCCGGAGTCCCGAGAACCAGTGAACCGGGAAGAGCAAGTGGGTTTTGAACAATATGTCAGCGACAGTGGAGATACTTTGCAGCAAAAGCTGCAAAAGCAGGTTAACATGCTTTGCTTGTCGCCAGAACAACGGAAGACGGCATCATATATAATTGACAGTTTGGATGAGTGTGGCTATCTCCAGCTCAGCTGCCCGGACATCTCCCAACAGTTGAATGTCAGCTTGGAGCAAGTGGAGCGGACGTTGAAAATGGTCCAGGGCCTGGAGCCTGCCGGTGTGGCGGCAAGAGATTTGAAAGAGTGTCTATTGCTTCAGCTCTGGCAGTTCAGTGATGTGCCTGCATATACTGAACAGATTGTGCGCGAACACCTGGATCTGCTGGCCAAGGGCAGGGTGCCGGTGCTGGCGGAAAAGCTGGGTGCGGAGATGACGGAAGTGCAAAGAGCCATAGACTTTGTCAGGGAATTGGAACCCCGGCCTGGCCTGGGTGTCGCCGATGTCAGTGATACCGTCTATGTATATCCGGATGTCAGTGTCTTGGATGTGGCTGGACAGTGGATAGTGTTGGTCAATGACAACTACTCGCCCCGGCTGCGTTTAAACCCTCTTTACCGACAATTGTTGGAAGCGGCCCAGAGCGAGGATACCCGGCAATTTCTGAAAGAAAAATACAGCGCTGCGTTATGGTTGTTGCGGGCAGTGGAGCAACGCCGTTCTACGCTGTACAAGATAACCGAGTTTCTGATTTCCTATCAAAAGGAATTCTTTCATCAGGGGGTTCATGCCTTGCGGCCGTTGCGCCTCAAAGACGTAGCCGATGCATTGGAAGTTCATGAGTCCACTGTCAGCAGGGCGGTCAACGGCAAATATGTTCAGACACCCCGGGGCATGTATGAACTCAAGTACTTCTTTTCTGTCAACATTGAAACCAATGATGGCTGGGGGGTTTCCAGCACCTGCGTCAAGAAGCTGTTGCAGGACATGGTGGTGGCTGAAGATAAAGCTCAACCCTTCACCGACCAACAGATTGCTGAGTTGTTGCAGCAGAAGGGTGTGAAGATTTCCCGCCGCACCGTTGCCAAGTACCGTGAAGAACTGGATATTGCCAGCTCTACCCTTCGCCGCCGCTGGGCATAGGGTTGGCTTGCGCCCTGTCCCAGGGGTTGGTATAATAAATAACAAACCTATATATTTTTACCCTGTGCGGGACATGTTCCATCCGTGCGGGACTAACTATGTCCCGGGAGGTGAGCCGTGGATAAATTTCAGGACATGCTCAAGGATATTGTTCCAGAGACGTTGAAACTGTTAGAACGACGGTACTTGATTTTACAGACAGTTTCCCACCTCTCTCCAGTGGGACGGCGCTCGCTGTCCGAAGTGTTGGGCTTGGGAGAACGAGTAATCCGTTCTGAACTGGACTCGCTGAGGGACGTTGGCTTGCTCACTGCCGGGGTGGGCGGAGTGATGCTTACACCACGAGGGACCGAGATTTTGTCGGCCATGACGCCTTATCTCAAACAACTCCTGGGCATTACCCGGCTGGAACAGAAACTTTCAGAACTGCTGGGAATTCCCCGGGTGGTAGTTGTTCCCGGTGACTGTGACAGCAACCCCCTTTTGGTCAGGGAGTTGGGCAGGGCTGCTGCCCGCCAGCTGGAAAAGGAAGTTCGTCACGGGGATATTATCGCCATAACCGGCGGCACCACCATGGCCCAGGTTGCGTCCAGTGTCAGGAACCAAAGTAGAGACGTCATTGTTGTTCCCGGCCGGGGCGGTTTGGGTGAGCGGGTGGAGCTGCAAGCCAATACCATCGCTGCCCAGCTGGGACAGTGTCTCGGTGGAAATTACTACTTGCTTCATGCCCCTGACCACTTGCCTCCCCAGGCCCGGGCAGAGCTTGTCCGGGAACCGGGAATAGCCCAGGTGCTCTCATATATCCAGCGGGCAAGAATTTTGGTCCACGGCATAGGCTCGGCCCGGGACATGGCTTCCCGCCGGGGAGTGGGTGCTG
Source organism: Clostridiales bacterium (assembly GCA_003559415.1). Classification (GTDB taxonomy): domain Bacteria; phylum Bacillota; class Proteinivoracia; order UBA4975; family PWLI01; genus PWLI01. Next base: position 27,121 of record PWLI01000156.1, read on the forward strand.
ACCGCATCAGCGAGCTGGAAGCACAAGGTGCTGTGGCAGAGGCTTTTGGGTATTACTTTGATTCCCAGGGGAATATTGTCTGGCAGGTGAACAGCATTGGTTTGCGGCTCAGCGACTTGCCTCACATTGAATTTATTATGGCCGTGGCCGGCGGCAGGGGCAAAGCCCGGGCCATTGCGGCAGTGGCTGGCCACCACACCCAACATCTTTTGGTAACCGACCAGGGTGCGGCAGAGGAGATACAGCAGCTGCTGAACTCTCATCCCTCACCGCTGGCAAAAAATAATGAGGAGGATTCAGATGACAGTAAAAGTAGCTATTAACGGATTTGGCGCTATCGGCAGGAGGGTGTTGCGGGCTGCCCACGGCAACCCCAAAATGGAAATTGTAGCTGTGAATGACTTGGCTGATGCCAAGACCCTTGCTCATTTGTTGAAGTACGATTCTACCTATGGCGTTTTTTCTGCCGACGTGCAGGCGACGGAAGATTCAATCTCAGTGGATGGCAAAGCAATTAAGGTTTATTCTATTCGCAACCCGGCGGAGATTCCCTGGGCTGATCATGATGTGGATATTGTGATTGATGCCACCGGCATCTTCCGGTCCAAGGAACAGGTAATGCCTCACATTGAACAGGGTGGAGCGAAAAAAGTTGTTATCACGGCACCGGCCAAGGAAGAAGACATAACCGTAGTGCTGGGCGTCAATGATGACAAGTATGATGCTGACAACCATCATGTGCTGTCCAATGCATCATGCACCACCAACTGCCTCGCCCCGGTGGCCAAGGTGCTGAATGACAGCTTTGGTATTGTCAAGGGCTTGATGACCACCGTCCATGCCTATACCGCTGATCAGCGGTTGCTGGATTTGCCCCACAGCGACTTGCGTCGGGCCAGGGCTGCCGCAGTTTCCATCATACCCACCACAACCGGCGCGGCAAAGGCGGTCAGCCTGGTGTTGCCGGAGCTCAAGGGCAAACTGAACGGCTTTGCGTTCCGTGTTCCCACTCCCTGTGTTTCAGTTGTTGACCTGACTGCTGAGCTGGCCAACCCGGCCGATGCAGATGCAATAAACGCGGCCTTTAAGGAGGCCAGCCAGGGTGCACTGAAGGGCATATTGGATTATTCCGATGAGCCTCTGGTTTCCATCGATTTCAAAGGATCGGATTACTCGGCCATAATCGATGGCGCCAGCACCACAGTTATAGACAACATGGTCAAGGTTGTTGCTTGGTACGACAACGAGTGGGGATATTCCCGCCGCATTGTCGACATGGTGGAAATGCTGATTGAAAAAGGCCTGTAGGCCGTAGTTTTGAGTCCGGCGGGCTTGCCCGCCGGTTAATCTTTGGAGGTGATACAGTGGAGATTAAAACCCTCAAGGACGTACAACTTGATGGAAGAAGGGTATTGGTGCGGGCTGATTTCAATGTGCCCATGGACAATGGCCAAATCACCGATGATACCCGTATACGGATGGTTCTTCCCACCATCAGCTACCTGATTGGCCGGGGAGCCCGGATTATTCTGGTGTCTCATCTGGGACGACCCAAGGGTGCGGTCAAAGAAGAGTTGCGCCTGGATCCCGTGGCACAGCACCTCAGCAATCTGTTGGGAGTGGAAGTGCTCAAGGCCGACAGCGCCGTCGGCTCGGAAGTGGCAGAGGCGGTGTCCCATTTGGGAAAGGGCTCCATACTGATGCTGGAGAATATTCGCTTTTACCCCGGAGAAGAATCCAATGATCCGGATTTCGCCCGGCAGTTGGCCAGCTTGGCAGATATCTTTGTCAATGATGCCTTTGGCACGTCCCACCGGGCCCATGCCAGCACGGCAGGAGTGGCAGACTACCTGCCCACGGTGGCCGGCTTGCTGATGGCCAAGGAAATAGACATGCTGAGCCGTGTTATGGAAAAACCTGCCCGCCCCTTTGTGGCCATTATTGGCGGAGCCAAGGTGTCGGACAAAATTGGCGTCATCCGCAACCTGCTGGACAAGGTGGACAGCCTGGTAATAGGTGGCGGCATGGCCAACACCTTCCTGGCCGCCCAGGGAATTGAAATGGGACAATCGCTGGTTGAACAGGACAAGTTGGAACTGGCCAGGGAGCTCATGAAATTGGCAGAGCAAAAGGATGTAGAACTGCTGCTGCCGGTGGATCTTGTGCTGGCAGAGGAGTTTTCCGCCTCGGCAAATTCCCGGACTGTCGATGCTGGCCAGGGAGTGCCCAGTGGTTGGCAGGCGCTGGACATCGGGCCCAAGAGTTGTCAGCTGTTCAGCAAAAAGATTGCAGATGCTGCAACAGTGGTATGGAACGGGCCCATGGGTGTTTTTGAGTTTGATGCCTTTGCCGCGGGAACCGATGCGGTGGCTGCCGCACTGGCTGAAAGTGAGTCTTTCTCCCTGGTGGGTGGTGGAGACTCGGTGGCTGCCCTGGAAAAACTGGGCAAGACCGGGGCCGTTGATCACATATCCACCGGCGGCGGTGCTTCCCTGGAGTACCTGGAAGGCAAAGAACTGCCGGGGATTTCCGTATTGAAGGGGGAAAAATGATGCGTCGTCCCGTTATAGCAGGAAACTGGAAGATGAATATGACCAGTCAGCAAGCCAGAACATGGGTCAACCAGTTCAAGGCGCTGGTGGCTGATGTTTCATCGGCGGATATTGTGGTCTGCCCGCCCCACGTATTGTTGTCCCAGGTTTGCAATGACCTCCAGGGCACCGGCTTCAAGGTTGGCGCCCAGAACATGCACTGGGAGGATGAGGGGGCGTACACCGGTGAAACCTCGCCGGCTATGCTCAAGGATGTGGGCTGCAGCCACGTACTGCTTGGCCACTCCGAGCGCCGGGCGCTGTTTGGTGAAACTGACCAGCATGTGAACAAAAAACTGCATGCTGCGCTCAACAACAATATTACTCCCGTTTTATGTGTTGGTGAAACGCTGGAGCAGCGTGAACAAGGTGAAACTGAACAGGTATGCAAAACCCAGGTCATGGCGGGCCTGGCCCAGGTGTCTGAACAATTGCCCCGGGTAGTAATTGCCTATGAGCCGGTCTGGGCCATTGGCACCGGGCGCACAGCCACACCGGAAGATGCCCAAGCCGTCATAGGCTTTATCCGGGGATTGCTGCGCGAGAATTGGGACACAGCTGATTCTGTTGCCATACTCTACGGCGGCAGCGTCAAACCCGACAACATCGATGGCCTTATGGCCCAGCAGGATATCGACGGAGTGTTGGTGGGCGGCGCCAGCCTGGACCCTCAGGGTTTTGCCAGGATAGTCAAGTATGAATAGCAGAAACAAGGGTGCGGCCTTTGCCTTGCTGACAATTATCGACGGCTGGGGCAAGGGCCCTGAAGAGGACAATGCCATAAAAGCTGCCAACTTGCCCAATTACCGGGCTCTGCTGGCTGAACATCCCTTCACCGAACTGACTTCTTCGGGCGAAGCGGTGGGCCTGCCCCCAGGGCAGATGGGCAACTCAGAAGTCGGCCACCTGAACATTGGCGCCGGACGGATTGTCTACCAGGACCTGACTCGCATAAACAAAGCTATTGAGGACAAGAGTTTTTTCGATAATCAGCCCCTGCTCAGGGCCATGACTGCCTGCTCCGGCGGCGCCCTGCACCTGTTGGGCCTGCTGTCCGATGGGGGCGTACACAGCCACCAGCAGCACATAGAGGCATTGCTGCACATGGCCCGGGAAAACGGGGTTAAACAAGTCTGGATCCATCCTCTGCTGGACGGACGGGACGTGGGCCCGAAAACAGCCCTTGACTACCTGGACCTCCTTGACCAGGCCTGTGCAGAAATCGGCCTGGGTGAGGTGGCCACAGTTGGCGGCCGCTACTATGCCATGGACCGCGACCGGCGTTGGGAACGTACAGAACAGGCATACCGCGCCATGGTCCAGGGGCAGGGCCCCACTGCGGACTCTGCCCAACAGGCAGTCCGCCAGGCATACCAACAGGATGTGACCGATGAGTTCGTGCCGCCTACGGTAATCAACAGCCAGGGAACCATTGGCCCCGATGACAGTGTTATTTGTTTTAACTTCCGGCCCGACCGGGTCAGGCAGATAACCAGGACGCTGGTGGACAAGGATTTTTCCGAGTTTGAGCGCCCCCGGGACTTGCCAGCTTGCTATATCGGGTTTACCCGGTATGACGAAACTCTGGACATTCCGGCCGCCTTTCCGCCCCAACAGTTGGACAACACCTTGGGCCAGGTTATATCCACTGCCGGCCATCGCCAGTTGCGAATTGCCGAGACGGAAAAATACGCCCACGTGACCTACTTCTTCAACGGTGGTGAAGAGGACCCGCTGCCCGGGGAAGACAGAAAGCTCATTCCCTCTCCCCAGGTTGCCACCTATGACTTGCAGCCGGAGATGAGCGCCGTGCCTGTTACCGATGCAGTTTGCCAGGCGGTGGAATCCGGCGATTATCGGTTGATTGTGCTAAATTACGCCAACCCGGACATGGTGGGGCATACCGGCAACTTTGAAGCCACCGTTCAGGCCTGTGAGGTTGTTGACCAGTGCCTGGGCCGGATATGGCAGGCCGTTAAACAGGCAGGCGGCGTGCTGATTGTTTGCAGCGATCATGGCAATGCTGACAAAATGCGGGATGAAAAAGGCAAACCTTTTACCGCCCACACCCCCAACCCCGTTCCCCTGGTGTTGGCGGGCAGCAATGCTTCCGGTTTGCGCAGGGGTGGTTCGCTGCGGGACATTGCACCTACTGTGCTTGATGTTTTGGATATAGAACAGCCGGTGGAAATGACCGGCAGCACACTGATAATAAAGGAGGAATGAAAATGACTGCTATAGCTGATGTTCATGGAAGAGAAGTGCTGGATTCCCGGGGAAACCCCACAGTGGAAGTGGAAGTGCTGTTGGCCTGTGGCGCCCTGGGCAGGGCCATCGTCCCCTCGGGCGCTTCCACCGGCGCCTTTGAAGCGGTGGAGTTGCGGGATGGTGACAACGATCGCTACCTGGGCAAGGGTGTTCTCAAGGCCGTTGCCAATGTCAACGAAATTATCGCCCCGGCACTGTTGGACCATGATGCCCTAAACCAGGCACATATAGATGCTCTGCTCATTGATTTAGATGGGACAGACAACAAGGGCAACCTGGGTGCCAACGCCATCCTGGGTGTTTCCATGGCGGTGGCCCGGGCTGCTGCGGAGGCGCTGGATTTGCCCCTCTACCGCTACCTGGGTGGTGTTCGCGCCACCACCATTCCTGTGCCCATGTTCAACATACTCAACGGAGGCCAGCACGCCGACAACAATGTGGATATTCAGGAGTTTATGATTATGCCGGTGGGCGCCCCAGACTATCCTACCGGCCTGCAGATGTCCACCGAAGTTTTCCATCACTTGAAAAAAGTCCTTTCCGCCCGCGGACTCAGCACCTCTGTGGGTGACGAAGGCGGGTTTGCCCCCCATGTGGAGTCCAACGAAGATGCCCTGAAGGTCATCATGGAGGCCATCGAGGCTGCAGGCTACAAGCCGGGGGAAGACTTTCTGCTGACCTTGGATGTGGCTGCCAGTGAAATCTACCGGGATGGCAAGTACCACCTGGACAGCGAAGGCCGCAGCCTGACTGCCCAGGAGCTGATTGAGTACTATGTCAAGCTGGTGGACAAGTACCCTATCATATCCATCGAAGATGGCCTGGATGAAGAGGACTGGGCCGGTTGGGTTGATAAAAAGAAGGCGCTGGGTGAAAAGATTCAGCTGGTGGGTGACGACATCTTTGTCACCAGCCTGGAGCGTCTGGGCCGGGGCATCGAAGAAAAGGCCGCCAACTCCATACTGATTAAGCTCAACCAGATTGGCACCGTTACCGAAACGCTGGCCGCCATTGAAAAGGCAAAGCGTGCGGGATATACTTCGGTAATTTCCCACCGTTCGGGAGAGACAGAGGACACCTTTATCGCCGATTTGGCGGTGGCCACCGGCGTGGGCCAGATCAAAACTGGCGCGCCCTCCCGTACCGACCGGGTGGCCAAGTACAACCAGTTGCTGCGCATTAATGAGGAGCTGGGGGAAACGGCTGTCTGGCCGGGCCGCAAAGTGTTTTTCAACCTTGACTGAGTAAGCGCCAAACTGCGGGGGCAGTGGCCCCCGCGGTTGTTTTTTATAACTTGTTGTGGTAGAATCAGGGTTAGTTTGATGGGACTATATCGGAGGTGCCTAATATGAATACCGACCTTATACTTAAGCTGGTTCACGGCTTGCTGGCCCTGGCAGTTATCGCAGGAGTGCTGCTTCAGCCGGGGAAAAGCGCGGGCCTTGGTTCAATCGCCGGCGGTGCCGAAACATTCTTCGGCAAGCAGAAGGGGATGGAACAGAAACTGGCCCGGTTGACATCTGTGGCCGCCATTCTCTTCATGATCAGTTCGGTGGTGCTTGCCTTTTTCGTAGGCCGCTAATGCCTTAACCCGTTCCGGGTTGGGGTATCTTTTTGATTAGCATAAAGGAGGGTTTTCATGGAACAACTTCTTTACTTCATTCCCGCCCTGGGTGTGATTGCCCTGATTTATGCCGGAGTGCTGACTCGCCGTGTTCGGGCAGCTGAGCCCGGCAACGAGAAAATGCAGGAATTGGGCAAGGCAATCAACGAGGGCGCCATGGCGTTTCTAAACCGGGAATATCGTTCACTAATACTATTTGTTATTTTGGTTGCCGTTGGCCTGGTCTTTGCCATTGGATTGTCCCAGGATGATTACACCGCCGGGGCCTTTACCGCCATTTCCTTCCTGGTCGGCGCAATTTTCTCCGGCCTGGCTGGAAATGTGGGCATGCGCATTGCTACAATGGCCAACAACCGCACCGCCCAGGCTGCCCGCAGCGGCCTCAACCCTGCCCTGAATGTGGCTTTTTCCGGGGGAGCGGTCATGGGCATGTCGGTGGTGGGCTTGGGCCTTATTGGCGTCAGCCTGCTCTACATGGTATTCAGGGAGCCGGCGATAGTCAATGGCTTTGCCCTGGGAGCCAGTTCAATAGCCCTGTTCGGCCGTGTCGGCGGCGGCATCTATACCAAGGCCGCTGATGTTGGCGCTGACCTGGTGGGCAAGATAGAGGCTGGCATTCCGGAAGACGACCCCCGCAACCCTGCTGTAATTGCCGACAACGTTGGCGACAACGTCGGTGACGTGGCGGGAATGGGCGCCGACCTCTTTGAGTCATATGTTGGCTCGATTATTGCTGCCATGACATTGGGCCTGGTAACCTTCAGTGGCGAACTGCAGTTCAACGCTGTGCTGCTGCCCATGCTGATTGCCGGGTTTGGCATCCTTTCCTCAATAATTGGCACCTTCTTTGTCAAGACCAAGGAGGGGGGAAACCCCAGTGCTGCTCTGGAAAGGGGAACCTGGGTAAGCGGCGGATTATTGCTGGTGGCAGCTTTCTTTCTAAATCGTTGGTTGCTGGGCAGCAATGGCTATTTTTACGCAATCATTGCCGGTTTGTTGGCTGGCCTTATCATCGGCCGCCTGACCGAGTACTATACATCTTCCCAGTACAAGCCGGTCAAGGGCATTGCTGACAGTTCCCAGACCGGCCCCGCCACCAACATCATCAGTGGCCTGTCAGTGGGTATGCGCAGCACCATGTTCCCCATTCTGGTCATTGCCGTTGCCATACTGGCTGCATTCAACCTGGCAGCTGACGGCAGCACCGCCCAGGGCCTTTATGGCATCGCCCTGGCAGCGGTGGGCATGTTGTCCATCGTAGGCACCATAGTATCTGTTGACGCCTATGGCCCCATTGCCGACAATGCCGGCGGCATTGCGGAAATGGCCCAGTTGCCCAAGGAAGTGCGCAGCATTACCGACAACCTGGATGCCGTTGGCAACACAACGGCAGCGATAGGCAAGGGCGTGGCAATCGCTTCTGCTGCCCTTACAGCATTGGCGCTGTTTTCCGCCTACACCCAGACGGTGGGCCTGACAGTAATCGACTTGACCAGCGACCGGGTTATTGCCGGGCTGTTAATTGGCGGCATGCTGCCCTTCCTGTTTTCTGCCATAACCATGGAAGCGGTGGGCAAAGCTGCCTTCAAGATGATTGAAGAAGTGCGCCGCCAGTTCCGGGAAATCCCCGGCATTATGGAAGGCAAGGGCAAACCTGACTATGCCCGTTGTGTTTCCATAAGCACCGATGCGGCTATTAAGGAAATGGTAGTCCCCGGTTTGTTGGCCGTTGTTGTCCCCTTGGCTGTAGGCAGCCTGTTGGGGCCTGAGGCACTGGGCGGCCTGTTGGCGGGAGCTTTGGTCACTGGTGTGCTGCTGGCGATTTTCATGGCCAACGCCGGTGGCGCCTGGGACAATGCCAAGAAGTATATTGAGGGTGGAGCCTACGGAGGGAAAGGGACCGAGACCCATGCTGCCTCTATTGTCGGTGACACCGTTGGCGACCCCTTCAAAGACACTTCCGGGCCGTCCATCAACATTCTTATCAAGTTGATGACCATTGTTTCCCTGGTCTTTGCGCCCCTTTTCCGTTTTCTGGCGGATAAGTTTTAGACATGTTTCCAGGCCCGGCAATGCCGGGCCTGTTTTAATGTCAGAGGAAGGAATCGGCAACTGGCACCGAGAATATGTTTAGTGAATCTAAATATCAGGCAACAGAAGGCCTGTGTGGAGGTTTTTCGTTTGGCTCAAGCTGACAGCAATTCAAATTCCCAACGCCTTGATTATGGGAAACTGATGATTATTTCCATGGCCTACATTGCCCTGGGGCTCAATGTCCAGGGGTTCAAGGCCATGCTGCCCCTGGTGCGCAGCGACCTGCTGTTGTCTGGCACCCAGGCGGGGCTTTACACAACTTTTTTCTTCCTCAGTGCCACAATTATCGCTGTGTTCAGCGGCCGGGTGGTGGACACGTTGGGCTCCAAGCGGGGCCTTGTGCTGGGCGCCTTTATCGTCGGCGCGGTGATGTTGCTTCACTCCTTTGTTCCTGCCCTTTCGCTGCTGTTGGCGCTGGCCTTTTTCACCGGCATAGGGTTCAGCATTATTACCCCTTCGGTTAACAAGGGGGTAATGGAAATTGTGCCAGCCCGCCGTCGCGCCCTTTCCCTGGGTATAACCCAGGCCGGCGGAGGTATAGGCGCAATTCTCGGCGCCAGCCTGTTGCCGCTCTTTGGCCAGATCTATGGATGGCGGACCGCAATTTTTGTGGCAGGGCTGGTGGCCATCGGTTTCAGCCTGCTGTTGTTGGTGGCTTACAAGCCGCCGCGTCCGGACAGCACTGCTTCTCCGTCATCTTCGAGTTTTTGGCAAGATGTAAAGCTTTTGCTGGGCAACAAAGCCCTGCTGTGTGTGGCCATGATGGGGTTTCTGTTTGGATTTACCCTCAGCACAGTCACCACCCATCTGGCGATTTTTTTGAACTATGAAATCGGCCTGACGCCGGCTCTCGCGGGCTTTGCCCTGGCTGTTTTCCAGATTGGCGGCGTGTTTGGCAAGACAGGGTGGGGTTATATTAACGACACATACCTATGGGGCAACCGGCGAATGGGTTTCTTGCTTATCGGTGTTTTGGCTGCCAGTGCCACTCTTTTGTTGGGCACATTGGTGCCAATGGGCGTAATCAGTGGTGTGGGCGTATTTGTGGTGGTTTTCTATTTTGGCGCCACCGGCATGGGCATACCGGGTTTGTTCTTTGCTGCGGTGGGTGACATTGTGTCGGATAAACTCATGGGCACCGCCACCGGACTGTCGCTGGTTTTTATCCGGGTTGGCGTGGTTACCGGGCCGCCGCTCTTCGGGCTTATTGCCGACTGGCAGGGCAGCTATCGTCCCAGCTGGATTATGTTGGGAGTGATAATGTTGACACTGACAACCTTGTTCTACATATTGGCCGGGCGGTTTCTCCCTGCTCCATCCAGTCAGCAAAGGTGACTGTAACCGGTGACAATTTATGATATAATCAGGAAAATGACTACTTTTGCATGCGGAGGGAATTGCCTTGACATTTAGATTTCCCCCCTGGTTCAAGACGGTTATGTACATATTTTTTGTCATCAGTGCGGTAACATTGCTTGCCCTGCTGCTGTTGGCCTTTGACGTGGCTCCCGCCCTGGATGTGGAACCGCTGACGGACCTGCAGCCAGCCAGGATGTTGGGCATTGTGGTGTTTTTCGCAGTGCTGTACGCACTTTCTGAAAAAATGCTCGTAAAACTGATTTCGGCGCTGGGAGCTGTGCTGTCAGGGGCTGCTTCGGTTTTTTCTTTTGTCACCGTTGCAGACAACGTCCATGTGGGCACCCTTATAGCTTTGATGCTGGTGGGGATGACGCTTTTCTACCTCCACCGCAAGACATCGATGGGGCACGCTGCGTTGCAATTGCAACTGGTGGCGTTCCTTTCTGTAATCTACTTGATGTTTTACCAGTATGACGAATCAATGAAGCTGTTTATGCAGGCAATCGTCAGCGTTCCCTATGTGCTGTTCTACTGGGTAGTGATGTCTGCAGCCAAACAAGCGCTGTACCAACGACCAACTGAGCCAACTGAGTAACACCCCGGTGTCGGCAGGAGGTGGGTTATTGAACATCGATGCTCAGCTTTTGCAACCATATACCGCCTGGGGCGGCCGGACCGGCTGCCTGTTGGTGCACGGATTCACCAGCGCACCGCCGGATGTTCTGCCGCTGGCCCGCCATCTTCATGGTGCCATGGGCATGTCTGTCCATTGCCCGGTGCTGCCGGGCCACAGCCGCACCCCGGAAGATATGGCCCGCTACAATGAACAGCACTGGCTGGAAGCGGTGGACCGGGGCGTGGAGTTGCTGGGAGAAAAATGTTCAAGAGTATGGCTGGTTGGGTTTTCCATGGGCGGTGTGTTATGCATTGTTACCGCTGCCCGTCGGCCGGTTGAGGGGGTCATCAGCCTGGCTGCCCCGGTTTGGCCTCGGCCGTTTATCAGCCGATTTTCCCGGGTGTTGGAGCGCACACGGCCGTGGTTGCCCATGGCCCAACGCCCGCCAATGGAAGAACCTTCCTGGCGCTATGACCGGGTGGCTGCCAAAAACGTCACCGACCTGTATCGTTTGATAAACATGATGCGGCAATGCTTGCCCAGCATCGACAAGCCCGTGTTGGTGGTGCAGGGCGGCCGGGACAAGACGGTGCGGCCAGCCAGCGGGAAATATATATATATAAAACTGGCAAGCCAAGACAAGGAGTTGGAGTGGATTGACGACAGCGGACATTTGCTGTTGTTGGGTAAAAACCGCCAGCGGGTAATCAACAGCTGTGCCCGGTTTATTGAACAAAGGTTGGGGGGATCGGAATGGTAGTGATAAGGAAAGCCGGCGGCCAGGACTGTGAATTGCTGGCCCGCATTAATGAAGATGAAAATGCAGATTTTCTTTGCCATGTCTACACTTCCTGGCAAAAACAGGGTGGGCTTTTTTTGGCAGAGAGGGAAGGTGAACTGGTGGGCTTTTGCGGGCTGACCTTTCCCGCCCCCACTGAGGCCCAGATTTTAGGCATACGTTTGCTGCCGGATTATCAAAAAGAAAACATCGGCAGGGACTTTGTTATCGCCCTTATCCAAGAGGCCCAACAGGCGGGATGCAACATCGTCCGCATGCTTACTTCTACCGAGAACTATGAAACCCAGGCTGCACTCCAGCGGAATTTGAGTTTTGAACGGCGGGGGACATGGGTGGTCGGCTACAGGGAGCCGCTTGTTTCATCGATCACCTCAGCGCCGCCGCTGAAACCCTTTACTCCCGACGGGCTGGAAGAGGTTTGGCAATTTCTGCAGTACAGCCTCACATATCGCCACAGCGAAGGGTTGCTGTTTAAGCCCGAGTATACTTACCGCAGCTTTTCCAAGGCCCACTTGGGCCGCTTGATGGACGCAGGCCAGGTTTATGGCGCCTATGAGGGAGACATGCTGGCCGGTGTGGCGGTGGCCCAGGTTTGTGACGATGTGATGGTTATCAGGTATATCGATGCCCGCATGCCGGTTGTGCCGGAGCTTTTGCATGGTTTGCTGGCTGACAAGGATGTTTCGCTGCTGACCTCGGCGGTGCCCACCAGCTGTTACCGGGACGTAAAGCCTGTGTTGGAAAAACTGGTAGAAAAACACCAGCCGGATCACTGGCTGGTGATGGAAAAAGAAGTTTCGCCATTGGCCATGCCCCGGGACTGACCCGGGGTTTTATATTGCCAACATCTTTGTTTGTCGGCCACCCAGGTAACAGATGGTGCTGTTGGAAAAGGCCACAGTCTGTTCCAGCGCCACCATCAGTTTTTGACCCGACCACATTTCCAGGGGATGCATGACGTTGAGCTCCAGTGCGTAACAGGTGTCAGGTTTTATGGTGTGCTCGCCGCCGCCCGGTATGTCGTGCTGCTTCTCAAACAGCCCTATGGTCGGGCCGGTGCCGTGACCGTGAAACCCAATGGGGTGAGTGTATACCTTTGCTTCCAGGCCTGCCGCCGCCGCTTGCTCCAGACTGGCGGCCAGCACC
>PWLI01000132.1 GCA_003559415.1 Clostridiales bacterium
AGGAAGTTCAGAAAACTCATTGACCAGTGGATCGAGTTGGCTCTCGAAGCATCGCGTTTGAGACTCAAATCAGAAAAGAAATAAGCTTGCAATAACGGCCAGAACTCGGTACTCTCAAGTAAGATGGGGTCCGCAAAATAACTTCATACAGTATGGGAGGAGTTGCCATGCGTGAGTTGCACGACGAGCGCTTTGTGTCATGGAGAAATATTCAAGTTTTGTTGCTGGGGGGTCTGTTTTTCGGATGCATCTCCTTGGCAGGCGCGCGTGGAGAATTTACGCGGGACGATCCCGGTCTGGCGCCGGTCGTACCGGATTATTCGGTGGCGAATGTCGAACAACTGGTTCCCATGCCTATCATCGAGGAAATCGTCCGGATTCGCGCGGAGGAGCGATGGCCGCGGTTTGCCATCGGTACACCGATCCCGGCGGTCAACAACGAGGGGCGCCTGGTTTGTTATCATGTGCCGGTCAAACTGAACGCGGACACCTTCCCTGAGGTGCTTTCCGCGCCGCCGGCAGACGAAATTGAAAGCCGACGCCTGCGAGAACTCGCGCTCTGGGGCAACGACCGGTTCTGGACTTTTTCGGTATCGGCCTCCCAGCGCGAATACCCGGTCCTTACCCACGGCCCGGGCTTGCCGCCGCTGCTGGTCACCTATCACAAGGCTTTCGCGCGCGCCCGCGAGCTGCTGGGTGCTGAGGGCGTGGAACTGCTCCACTACATATCGCTCGGCATACCCGGCGATTTCTACCGCTTCCGCGCGCCGGATGGAACCACCGCGCTCCTGCACGCTTATCGCCTGACCGGTTCGATTGAGGAACCCGAGCCGGCTCCCAGACACGTAGCCGCGTATGACGACTCGCCCGCGATGCCCAGACGTCCCGACACCGAGTTCCGCCGTGAAGTAGACGAGGCATGGGACGAGGCTATCCAAAGCCTTGAACAATGGCAAATACACGGCGACGAGATGCGGCGCACGCCGTCAGTTTATACCAACAAATACACCGACGACACGCTGATTCCCCACGTAAATCGTGTGAAAAATTATCCGTGGGTTCGCGGATGCACTCCGACGGCCGCCGCCACGGTGCTTTCCTATTATAACTACGGAGCGGCGGGATATCAGAACCTGATTCAAACGTATCGTCCGCAGTGGAGCACGGGACACGGAAAGTGGTATGGTGCAACGCCGGACCTGATTGACCGGCTGGCGAATGCCATGAACACCAACGCGGAGGGTTCAACCTACTTCTGGAACATCCACTCGGGCATCCGCCAAGTCGTGCGGGATTTGGGGTATGATGCCGGGTCGAGCACGGTCAGGGGTTGCAGCAGGGCGATGTGTCCGCATAATGCATCAGGTTGGATTCCCGGTGGCGACTCCAGACGCTGGAATTTCAGCTGGAACCATATCCGGGATATTATTCGCGACAATCGTCGCCCATTCGTCTGGACGCCCATCAAGATTGTCAATGGTCACTCGCTCGCGGCGGTGGGCTACAATACCGACCGGAGAAAGGTGATCGTGGTCGATTCCAATCGTGAGGGACTCGGCCTTCGCTATTGGCGCTACAATCGATACAAATACGACGATGATTTTCGATGCCTTTATGTTTTCGTGACAACCGTGGTTCCGCGCGATGGGCATGGCGCGGGCATCGCGCTAATGCGCCGGCAATTGTTTGAGGATAGAGGCCTGTTAGCCGGCGAGTCCTACAATGTATGGTGGCAACACTTTGGGGATGAAGCCATCAAGACCGTTGACATCCTGCTCTCCCACGATGATGGAATGAATTGGAACGATACACTGGCCCGTGATATCCCGACAAGCCCGGGACATAATTCACACCGCCTTACCCTGCCTATGGAAACCGGACGCGGCAGACGGCTGCGCATCATCGGGTGCGACGCAAATGGCAAACAGCTTGCGAGTGACACCACTCGCGGAAGCTTCACGATACGACGTAAAACCTATGAATTCACCGTTCGAGTCGAACCTCCCGATGTTCGTGAGGACGGCCGCTGGCGAGCTGTGGCTGTCGATGGAACAGGCTCGACGGGCTGGAAAAGTCACAAGGAAGAGGTCAACCTTTGGGAGGGAAACTACACGATAGAATCCAAGTCGATCGATTCTTACGACACTCCGCCGGACCGGCAGATCTCCATCCCCAAATCCGTTCGCTACATATATAGGACCTACATTCCTTCGGGCAACCGCCTGCATGTGCCGATCGAACCCCCCGAAGCGATTGCAGACGGTGCGCAGTGGCGGGTGCGCGATGTTAGCGGGTGGCAAGACTCTGGCGCATGGATATTTCTCGATCCCGGGCACTACGTTGTGGATACCAAGGATATTACCGGATGGCACCGTCCGGACGCTGTTACGGTAAACCTTACCGCGGAAGGAGCAAGCGTTCTTCGGGAATATACGAGAATTCCCTTGTTTTACGGCGCCCTGCGCGTCAATCTCTATCCGCCGGAGGTGCGCGATCTGGGGCCGCGCTGGCGACGTGTGGGGACTGATCGCTGGTTTGCCAGCGGCGAAAGAGACCCAGACGTATCGGTGGGAGATCACGAAATCGAGTTCAGCGATGTTCTTGCTGGTTGGAATGCACCGCCAAACAAAACTGTCTCAGTCAAGCCCTTTTCTATCGGATCTGGCGCCACCGTCGCCTCGGCCACCTACGAAACGCAACGGGGTGGACTGCAAGTAGACATCCCCTCTGACCAGTGGGCGGAGGGGGCGCGCTGGCGCATCGCGGGAACCGACGAGTGGCTGGACCCCACCACCACGCTGGACGACGTGCCCACCGGATCGTACGAGATCGAGTTCAAACCCATCGAAAGCGATTTCTGGTCGGTCCCCGAACCGTTCTTTGTCGAGGTGGAAAACCTGCAAACAACGTCCAATCGCGTTTCCTATGTCCCGCTCGTGGGCTCGATCCGGGTGGTGATCTCGCCCTTCCGAGCTTCGATGGCAGACGCGCGCTGGCGCATCGCGGGAAGCGGTGAATGGCAGCGGAGCGGGGATGTCCTCGAAGGTATCCACGAAGGGGAGCGCACGATCGAGTTCCTGGAGATTCCAGGCTGGGACACTCCCGCCGACCAGGAGGTCACCATCGTCCGCCACGAAACCGTCGAGGCTGAGGGGACCTACACGGCACAGGACCTGACGGAATTGTGCGAGGCGCTGGCGAATTGCGAGCTGACCTGGACGCTCGGTGGCGATGCGGCATGGTTTGCCCAGTCGATGTTTGTTTTCGAAGGCAAAACCGCCGCGCAAAGCGGTCCGATTTACCACGAACAGGTGTCGTGGATCAAGACCGCCGTGGAAGGCCCTGGTACCTTG
>PWLI01000029.1 GCA_003559415.1 Clostridiales bacterium
ATGGATTTCCTCTGTTACAGCCAGGACATAAAGCTGCTGATTGTGGCCTGCAACACCGCCACCGCCGTGGGCTTGCATCAATATCAGCAGTACTTCCCCGTTCCGGTGCTGGGTGTGCTGGAACCGGGGGTGGAGGCGGCGCTGGCCGCCACCCGCAACAGAAGAATCGGGGTGATTGGCACGGAAGGGACAATCGCCAGCAATGCCTACCCCGAAGCCATACGCCAGCTGGACGAAAGTGTGAAAGTGTTTGACAAGGCCTGTCCGCTGTTTGTGCTGCTGGTGGAAAACCGCCTGACCGGCACCATCGAGGCAAAAAAAATAGCAGCCAGCTACCTGGAGCCGCTGGTCCGGGAAAACATCGACACCCTGATTCTCGGCTGCACCCATTACCCGCTGCTTATGGATGTGATAGAGCAGGTGGTGGGCAGTGAAGTGGCCCAGGTGAGCTCCGCCCTTTACACAACGCTGGCGGCCAGGGACACCCTGGAAGCCATGGACATGCTAAACCCCCAGGCCAAGGGGTGGCAACGCTACTTTGTCAGCGGCGAGGCCAGGGATTTCAACGAAATCGCAACTACTTTGCTGGGCTACGAGCTCAGATCATACCAGGTGCGGCTGCCCGCCCTGGCTTATCCGGCGCTGCAGACCCAATAACCGGGTGTACGGCGCGCCCATGGTCATGGCCATGGGCTTTTTGTTCCTGTCACAGTTTTTCCAAAGGAGGAAGCCATGAAGACCATAACTGCCAAGCGGATAGAAGATGCAGTCTATCAATTGTGTGTTGACGCAGCCAGCGTCCTGCCCCGGGATGTGCGGCAATCGCTGGAAAGGGCCCGTACGGGGGAACAGTCCCCCATTGGCCGTCAGATGCTGGATTGCATATTGGAAAATGCAGACATTGCCGCCGATGAACATCAGCCCATCTGCCAGGACACAGGCCTGGTGGTGGTGTTTGTCCGGCTGGGGCAAAAAGTTTTTTTGGAGGGGAACCTGGATGAGGCGGTCAATGCCGGGGTGGCCCGGGCCTACCGGGATGCCTACCTGCGGAAATCCATGGTGGCCCATCCTCTGAACCGGGAAAATACCGGCGACAACACTCCGGCCGTGGTGCATGTGCGGCTGATGGAGGGCAGCAGCATCCATATCACCGTCTGCCCCAAGGGATTTGGCAGCGAAAACATGGGCGGGGTGGCCATGCTCAAGCCCGCCCAGGGCCAGGCCGGCGTAATAGATTATGTGCTGTCAGTGGTGGACAAGGCCGGCGCCAACCCCTGTCCGCCGATAATCGTCGGTGTGGGGCTGGGGGGCACCATGGAATACGCCGCCCTGCTGGCCAAGGAGGCGCTGTTGCGTCCGGTGGGCCGGCCTGGGGCCAACAAGTGGGACAGGGAGCTGGAAAAAGAACTGCTGGAAAAAATAAACGGCCTGGGCATCGGCCCCCAGGGGTTGGGCGGAACCCAGACTGCCTTGGCTGTCCATGTCAACAGCTACCCCACCCATATTGCCGGTTTGCCGGTGGCGGTAAACCTCAACTGTCATGCCGCCCGCCATGCCGAAACAGAGTTGGAGGGGGAATAATGGCGCCTAAAACTTTGAACCTTCCATTGTCTCCACAAGCGGCCGCCGCCGTCAGGGCGGGCGAGGCCTACAACCTGAACGGTGTTCTTTACACCGCCCGGGATGCCGCCCATAAGCGCCTGGTGGAATTGTTGGACAAAAACCAGGAGCTGCCCTTTGATGTTCGGGGCCAGGTCATATACTACGTGGGCCCGTGCCCGGCGCCGCCGGGGAGGGTTATCGGGTCCGCCGGGCCCACCACCAGCGGCCGCATGGACGTCTATACCCCCCGATTGTTGGCAGCGGGCATCTGGGGGCTGGTGGGCAAGGGCGACCGCAGTCCGGAAGTGGTTGCGGCGCTTAAAAAACATGGCGCAGTTTACTTTGCCGCCGTGGGCGGGGCCGGGGCGTTGATCGCCCGGCACATAACCGCCGCTCAGGTGGTGGCCTTTCCAGAACTGGGCCCCGAGGCAATTTACCGCCTGGAGGTCAGGGACCTGCCGGTGGTGGCTGCCATCGATTCTTTGGGGAATAACTACTATGTCCGGGGACGGGAAATATACGGCTGGAAAAATCACCAGGGGAAGAGGGGGTAGCATGCGCAACGACGGAAGAAAGAACAATGAAATACGCCAGATAACCATCACTCCGGCTGTAAACAAATTCGCCGAAGGGTCGGTGTTGGTCCATTGCGGCGACACCCAGGTGCTCTGCACCGCTTCGGTGGATGAAAAGGTGCCGCCCTTCTTAAAGGGTGCCGGCAAGGGCTGGATTACTGCCGAGTATTCAATGTTGCCCCGGGCAACGGGTGTGCGAAACATTCGGGAAGCGGCCCGGGGGCGGATTGGCGGGCGAACCCATGAGATACAGCGCCTGATCGGCCGGGGCATGCGCTCAGTGGTGGACCTGGGCAGGTTGGGCGAGCGGACCATTTGGCTGGACTGTGATGTGCTCCAGGCCGATGGCGGCACCAGGACGGCGGCTGTCACCGGCGCCTTTGTGGCCATGGTCCAGGCCATGGAGTGGTTGGTGGGCCGGGAAGAGTTGGAGCTGGTGCCGGTGACCGACTACCTGGCGGCTGTCAGCGTGGGGATAGTGGATGATGAAATTATGTTGGACCTGCAGTTTGAAGAGGACAGCCGGGCCCAGGTGGACATGAACGTGGTGATGACCGGGTCCGGAGAGTACGTAGAGGTCCAGGGAACTGCCGAAGGCCACCCATTCTCCGGCAAACAGCTGACCGACATGCTTAAAACGGTGGGCAGGGGGATTAAAAAGCTCACAGACATCCAACGCAGGGCTTTGCCCGATTTCACACCCTGGCAGGGAGGTGGCCACAATGAAGATAGTGGTGGCGACGTTTAACCTGGACAAGTTGCGGGAAATCGAGGATTTCTTCGTCGGCTGGCCACTGGAGTTTGTGCCGCTGGGCGATTATGCATCTTCACCGCCCCGGGAGGACGGCAAGAGCTTTGAGGCCAATGCCCGGATAAAAGCCGAGTACGGTTATGCCATTTCCGGGTTGCCCACCCTGGCCGATGATTCCGGCCTGGAGGTGGATGCCCTGGGCGGTGGCCCGGCAATACATTCTTCCCGCTATGCCGGTGCCGATGCCGATTATGCCGCCAACAACCAAAAATTGCTTCAGGAGCTGGCCAACGTGCCCCTGGCTGAACGCACCGCCCGCTTTCGCTGCGTAATGGTGTTGCTGGGCGCCACAGATGACGCCATTGTCTGCCAGGGCACCTGCCCGGGCTACATCGCCCTGGAACCGGCGGGCAGCGGCGGGTTCG
>PWLI01000050.1 GCA_003559415.1 Clostridiales bacterium
AGGTCTGTCATTTTGCCAGTTTTGTGTTCTTGTTGGCAGTGTTGTCAAAGGATCAGCTCTGGGGCACCATGGGGTGGTGCCTAAACTTCCCTGCCGGCTTGGTTTCCGTGGTCTTTGCCGATGGCTTGTTGAATTATGAAACTCTGGTCCACACCCAGGCCATTACCTACATCCTGGGCCACATGTTGATTGTGACCACCGGCCTCTACCTGTTGACTGCGGGCTTTGTCAGCATTAACTGGCAATCCATGAAAAGGATGTACTTTTGGACAGGCACGGGCTATGTCTTGTCTGTTTTTATCAACAATCTGTTCAACTACCTGTTTGCCCGCACCGGTGTGGACTCAAACTACTTTTACTCTTTTAAGCCGGAAGCAGGCACACCCCTGGAAGCAATGTTCAACCTGGGCAGCAGCTACACAGTGGCGGGAATTACCTTTAACCCCGTCTACCTGTTGCTGTTGGCCGTTGTGGGAGCCTGTGTGTTGGGGGTTATGTACGGGGTGTTTGTGGCGGCAAAAAAACTTTCTTCCGGCATCAGTCGCCCCGCCTAGTGGTATTGGCAATAATGGCTTTGTGAGGTGAGTCATGGGCACGAAAAAGAAATTCTTGCAACCTGGCACCCTGGCTGCAGCTGTCATTGTTGGCTGCATTGGCTACTTGCTGGCCTGTGGTGTTATTGCATGGCTTGTAGATTTTCGAGGCATCAACTTTCTCGGTATCGGCAGTCTGCTGGAAAGCATCTATCCCGATTACCCGATTTTTTGGCTGCAAATGTTCAAGGAGGGCTCTGTGACTGAAGTTCTGCAGTGGGTGAGTCTGGCAGCGGCCATGGTGCTGACAGGAAAACTTCACCTTGAGCACCGCCGAACACAAAACCGGGTTTTCCCTGGGTGGTTTTTGCTGATGTGCGGGCTGTTATTGATGTTTACGGAAGACACTGTAAACTTGCGCCACGGTCTGGCCGCCTTGATCGCCCTGGGTGTATTGGGCATCAACCCCTTTACTCAACAGTGGCGCGCCTCAACAGAGAAGAATCTTCTTGAGTTGGGGTTCTATGGATTGATGGCGCTGCTGATGGTTGGCTCCTTTTGGTATATTGTCCGCAATAAAATGTTGGCCGCGAAAGGGAAACTGGTGCTGTTGGCGGGGTTCGGTTTTTACGGCGCCGCCTCTGTGGCCTCTGCCACCCGCAACATTGGGCATTGGTACCAACAGGCAGGGGCCCTGTTGCTGGAAGC
This sequence comes from Clostridiales bacterium, assembly GCA_003559415.1. Taxonomy (GTDB): domain Bacteria; phylum Bacillota; class Proteinivoracia; order UBA4975; family PWLI01; genus PWLI01. The sequence goes on from PWLI01000050.1 coordinate 1,242, forward strand.
CCTGGGTTGGGGCGAGCGCGCCATGTGGAGCGCAGACTCTATTGTGTACGGCCGCTTCCCCCTGAGTTTTTATTTCATGGATTTTTTCGTGGAAGAATCGGTGGAGCTGCTTGGTGCGGTTTTTTTGCTGGCAGCAGTGCTGATTTTCTGGGGAACCCGGCAAGGTGTCAAGCAACTGTAAAGGAGAAAATTTTGTCTCATAAAATTCCGAACCCCGCAACTGGCGGGGTTCTTTTGTTCAACTGCCTGTTGGTTTGTTTGGCAAAAGAGTCAAGTGATGAAATGTAATTGTAACACAAAGGCTGAATAATATAGATTTTATTCGAATATGGAACTAAATTGCAGTCATTTGCGTCTAATCCAGTAGTAAAAATTTTTGGGAGGTATTACATGCTTAAAAGAAGTTTGGTAGTGATGATGGCACTGGCGCTGGTCGCCACTTTTGCTGTCAGCTGTCAGCCAGATGGTCCCCAAGCAGGCGGTCTTCTTACCCGGGCGATGATTGGCAACCCCAGCCTTTTTAACCCGACTCTGTCTTCAGATACCGCCTCCAGTGACATCGAAGGTTTCATCTTTGAAGGTCTCGTTCGCTATGACGAGAACATGCAGAGGGTTGGTGCCCTGGCCCATGACTGGGAAATTTCCGAGGACAACCTTGAATGGACCTTCTTTCTTGAGGAGGACGTCACCTGGCATGATGGTGAGCCCTTCACCGCTGCAGATGTAGAGTTTACCATCGGCACAACTGCATTTGATGAAGATTACCCCGGCCCCCGGGCCAGCATGTTTGACTTGGTGGAAGATATTGTTGTAGTTGACGACTACACCATTACTTTCATCCTGTCTGAGCCCTTTGGGCCCTTCATGAACAACATTGGGTTCAACATCATTCCCCAGCACATCTATGATCCGGAAGTTTCTGAAGAATATGATGTGCCCATCGAGGAAATGTTCGAACACCCTGCAAACTGGGAGCCCATTGGCACTGGCCCCTACGTGTATGGTGAATGGGTAGAGGGCGAGTATATCGACTTGCATCGCAACGAAGATTACTGGAATGCCCCCAAGCCCTACATTGAAACATTGCTGTTCAGGTTTGTGGAAGACCTGGCTACTGCCGTTGCTTCTCTGGAAGCCGGTGAAATTGACATGTTGGCCGGTATTCCCGATGACGACCTGACTAGAGTGGTAATGGATCTCCAAGATACTCATAACTTCTATGAGTACCAAGAACTGGTTTACGACTATATCGGGTTCCAGTTCCGCGAAGAACCATTCTTGGATCACTATGGTGAGGACATTGGCAACCCCTTCCATGATGAGCGGGTGCGTCAGGCCTTTGCCCATGCAATTGATCGCGAGGCTTTCATCGAGGACATCCTGCATGGACGCGGCACACTGATGAACTCTCACATCCCGCCCAACTCCTGGGCATACTCTGAAGATGTACATGAGTATGAGTTCAATCCTGACATTGCCAACGATTTGCTGGAAGAAGCCGGCAGGATATTGCGTGACGGAGACGACTACCGGACATGGCATGAAGACGAAAACATCAGGTTGGAGTTTGACATCCACACCAACTCAGGCAACGACCGCCGGGAACAAATCACTGTTCTGGCCCAGCAGGACTTGGCTGAAATTGGCGTTCGGCTCAACTTGGAGTGGGTCGAATGGTCAACACTGCTAAACAACTACGTCGATCCTGCCAACTACCAACTGCTGGTTATTGGCTGGAGCCTGGGTGCAGATCCCGATGCCTACAGCATCTTCCATTCCGATGCAACCGGAATGCTCAACTCTGGCCATTACAGCAATGAAAGAGTTGATGAATTGCTGATCAAGGGCCGGACCACTGTGGACATCGATGAGCGGAGAGAGTACTATCAGGAGTTTGCAGAGCTTCTCTCTGAAGACCTGCCGTACATCTTCCTCTTCACCCGCGACATCACTACCGCTGTTGACGAGAAGGTCCGCGACATCACCATCGGTGCTTTGGGCCTCTGGTGGTTCGACCAGTGGTACATTGCAGAAGAATAAGTTTTGCAAAAGGACTCCCTCCGGGGAGTCCTTTTTTTGTGTAAA
>PWLI01000147.1 GCA_003559415.1 Clostridiales bacterium
CGCAATAGAACGCCATCATAAATATGCTCAAACAGCGTAAATTAAAATGGCATAAGATAAGCAATCACTAAGAGTACCTATTTGTGTGCGGATATAACGTGTCACAAGTGTGACTGTTAGCCCGGATATTTCACCAAAGTGAAACCATCGGGCGACTTTTATAGTCTAAGTATTTGTGTGTCAATATGATATACAGACATAAGGAGTCACCCGATGGATACACAGTGTAACGGAATGCAGTTGGAATTTCAAGGTGTTGGCCCCCGTAAAGTGCGGGCGGCTTTTGATGGCGGCCATGTTACGTCTGACGGCGGCACGCTCTTGCTGCGAGAAATGGATACGCGTCTTGGGCTTACCGAACAATTGGCGCAATGTTTTACAGACCACCGCGACCCTGAACGCATTGAGCATGGCGTCCAAGCGTTGCTTGCCCAGCGAATTTACGGTATTGCCTTGGGGTATGAAGACCTGAATGATCATAACGACCTGCTGGAAGACCCGCTGCTTGCACTGGCGGTGGGCAAAAAGGATGTGGAGGGTCGGACGCGGCGGCGCAACGCGGACAAGGGCAAAGCGTTGGCTTCGGCCAGTACGCTCAATCGTTTGGAATTAACGCCGGCCGATGCGGACGGCACTGAACGGTACAAGAAGGTGATGTATCATCCGGAAGCGATCGAGGCGCTGTTCCCCAAAGTGTTTCTTGATTCCCACGCCCGGGCGCCCGAAGAAATCATTCTCGATTTTGATGCCACGGATGATCCGATACACGGCGATCAGGAAGGCCGCTTCTTTCACGGCTATTACGACTGTTACTGCTATATGCCGCTCTATGTGACCTGCGGCGACCATCTGCTTGCGGCGCAGTTGCGCCAATCCAATCAGGATGCAAGCGCGGGCGCTTTGGAGGTATTGGAACTGTTGGTGCGCCGCATCCGCGAGCGCTGGCCCGCTGTTCGCATCATCATGCGCGCTGACTCGGGATTTTGCCGCGATGCCATCATGACATGGTGCGAAACCAACCAGGTGTATTATCTGCTTGGGCTGGCGAAAAATCGGCGCCTGCTTGACCACATTGCCGATGCACACTTTCAGGCGCATGCGCGTCATTTGTTAACAGGCGCCCCTGCCCGTGTTTTTGTGCAATTCCAGTATCGCACCCGGGATTCCTGGACAACGGACCGCCGCGTTATTGCCAAGGCGGAACATCTGCGCGGCGGTGAGAACCCGCGGTTTGTTGTCACCAATCTGCCGCAGGATTATGCTGCGCCCCGCGCGCTTTATGAAGATATGTACTGCGCCCGCGGTGAAATGGAAAACAGGATCAAAGAGCAACAACTTGATCTTTTCTCCGACCGCACCAGCAGTCATACGATGCGCGCCAACCAGTTGCGCCTGTGGTTTTCCGCGTTGGCCTATGTGCTGACCAGCGCGATACGGCGCATTGGGCTCAAAGACACGCGCATGTCTCGGGCAACCTGTGGTTCTATTCGCTTAAAACTCTTCAAAATTGGCGCGTGGCTCAAGGTCAGCGTACGTCGCTTCATGATTCACCTGGCCAGCGCCTGCCCCTATCAGAACGAGTTTACACACGCCCTTCAAAACATCCGGGCATACCCGTTGCGCATTTAGTTTTAGGCAGCGCCACCTCCATGGGCAAATGACTGCAAAACCAGTCAGGCCGGCGCGATAAGGACATGGGGGAAAGGGGGAATTGTGTCTGCTCATCACGAATTTATGCCCGGAACGCATAAAATCCGCCACCAATTACTCAAAAGCCCTCTAAAACCACAACCGGCATGGATTTACGCAGGCTGGTGAAATATCCGGGCTAGCCCGGATATTTCATCAGGCTTCGTCGTGAGCCTGTGAAATATCCGTGCTTAAAACAGAGGCCGTCCAATAACCCCGCGCACATGACACGCCATGACAGACAAGTGCAGGCGTCCGGTCAATGGCATGTGCCTCGATCGCCATGCGTGTCCCTTGCTGTGTCAAACAGCAAACAAACATGTCACCGGGTTGTTCACCCAACAGTGGTGCGTTGGGGAGGGGGGGCGTTCATTATTCTTTTTGGGGCAGCGGCTTATGTTTGGCGAAGGCGACAAATGCAAGTGCAATAATTATTGCAACCGCACCGCAGGATAAGGGAGCAGCCACGGGAAGGGCGCCTTCGGGCAATACTTCAAGGTAGACACTATTGCTCACAATCGTGCCCACATCATCGGTGGCGTGGCAGTAATACCACCCCGCATCATCTTCGTGGAGGGCAGAAAAAAAGAGTTCGGGACCGGCAACACCCGCTATTGCCACATCATCGTGATACCATTCGTAGACAACTTCGCCGATTGCATTTTCAACTTCCACGCGCAGGGTAACTGCACGGCCAACCTCTTGTTTTTTTCCGATGGGATGCAGCACAAACCGGAAGGGGGAGTGGCGCAGCACCCATAATTCGCGGCCATGCACGCCGTCGTCTGCATGGAAGAAAACGGCATCCTTCACCGCGGTCATGTTGGCAGGATACGAACCGGCCACTCCGGGATTGATATCCGCCACCATCCATGTGCCTTCAGTCGTGCCATCGGTACGCCAGAGTTCCTTGCCATGAATGCCGTCATCAAGTTGCAGGTATACGACGCCGTCTAATTCGACCACGCCGCACACGTCACGGGAAGGGTTGATATCTTCAAAAGGTTCAAACTGTTTGATAACGGTCGGATTACTGCCATCAGCATCGGCACGCCACAGTTGTTTCCCGTCTTCAGGCGTCATGGTGCGGAGAATAAGGAATGATTCCGTACATGCGATTATTGATCTGCCGCCCGTAATCCATGTGCCCTCCGGCGTGCCATCGGTACGCCAGAGGTTACGTTCGCTTGTGTCGTCGGTGGCCCAAAAATAGAGGATATCGTTGCAGCAAAGCAAGTGGGCCGGGTTGGAGCCGGTCGTACCCGGATAGATGTCCATTAGGACGTCCGTGCCCGCCGTGGTGCCATCCGTTACAAATACCTCTTCGCCATATTGCCCCGAGGACACGATAAAAAACAACAGTCCGTTGCAGGCCGTAAGTTCTCTGGGATGACCATAACCGACACCGGAACCGGGAATACGAGCCACCTCCTCCGTTCCCTCGGTCGTACCATCGCTTTTCCATAAGCTCCTGACGAATTTTTCGGGAACCGCTTGAAAGAAGGCGAGTCCCAATTCCGGTACTTCAACACAATCAAGTGAGATCATCACGTCCAGGCCGTTTGAGGTGGGCCCCAAACTTGGACACTCTGAACCGTTGTATAAGATAGCTTCCTTCGTTGAC
>PWLI01000104.1 GCA_003559415.1 Clostridiales bacterium
CCCGGGGGAAACTATTCGATACTGTATCGGCATATCAGGGGGCAGTATTTCAATAATTTCTCCAGACTTATTAAAGGCAAAGTGATGGGTGCCGAGCAAAATTAGTTGCACCGAATCATCAAGGGCCACATGGCTATTATGGGCAAACTTAAAATTTGTGGCGTCACCACCAAAGCGTCCTACCAAGTATTGAGAGTCGCGCTCAATTATCATGATAAAAGTAAAGGTCCCGTCACCGTCCTCCAACCAAAACAACCAGGCATCCTGGGGGGAGGTTATTTCCTCAAGGTCAGTCCAGTCTGGATTTTTTAGCAGGGCAGCATTGTCGATGGTATGAACTTGATATCCTGGGCCCAGTCTCAGGGTTTCAACACTGTTGGCATCAAGACCATATCCTGCCAACCTTTCAGCGGAGGAATTTTGCAAGGTTTTAATAAACTCTTCAGCAGACTCAACTGCCCCCTCAGGCGGCATGGAAGCCAGACCAGTTGCAGTCATTGCCAACATAACGGATAACAGCAAGCAAAGAAAACGTAGTGTTCTCACCGTTTCCCTCCTTATCGGCAGAATCAGAGCCCTTTTCATCCAGACTACCTTAATAAAAGCATAGCATGGTTTGAATGTTGCGTCAAAGAATGAATTGTATTCAATTGGCTTGTAATTTGTAGTTGGTTGAACGCACTACATAAAAGCTGGACTCCGCCAACAGCGGAGTCCAGCGTCTGTTTTGTCTACAGGGCTTTGTAGTTCAACGAATAAGGTTGTAGGCGTTTACCATGCCCCAGCCATAGTAGCGGCTGTAACCGTTGCCGTCCAGTTTGTCAGTGTTGTTTTTAATCATGTTCACCACCTGGGCCGGCGGGATGTCGCCGTGCTCGGCCCGGATCAGGGCGGCAATCCCCGATACCTTGGGCGCTGACATGCTGGTGCCGATCATGCCGGCCCAGCCGCCGGGATAGGTGCTGACACAGTAGTAGAAAATAGTGGGGCCGAAATCACCACCGGGGGCTGTTACGTCGATGACGCCTTGTCCGTAATTGGAATAGCTGGATAGTTGGTCGTTGACATCGGTGGCGGATACGGTGATGGTGCCGGGCAGTCCACCGGGCACGTTAACCACAGCTCCGTTTTTGATGCCGAATTCCCTGGCCAGTTTATTGGGATTGGTCAGGCTCCAGGCGTCGTTGCCGGCAGATACCACCACCACGGCACCACTGTTGACGGCATAGCTTATGGCCCGCATGTAGGCCACAGTGTCAGCCACATGATCCCTGTCGGTGAGCAGGCGGTACCCGCCCAGGCTCATGTTGATTACATCGACACCGTCATTGGCGGCGGCAATCAAGGCGGCGATAATCCAGCTCGATGCCGCTCCTCCCTCAGCGCCGAACACCCGGTAGGCGCGGATGCCGGTGTTGGGCGCCACTCCGATGAAGCGACCATTGGCAGCAATAGTGCCGGCCACGTGGGTGCCGTGACCATTTTCATCCCAGGCATCAGTGGTGCCGGGAACAAAGGTCTTGCTGCCGGGAACAATGTTGGCAACCAGGTCGGGGTGGCTGAAGTCTATACCGGTGTCGATTATGCCCACCACTACATCGTGGTTGCCGGTCTGCCACTCATATGTGGCGCCATCGCCGGTTACCCGTTTAATGTCCCAGCCGTAGACCATCCAAAGGTCGCCGGGGCCGGCCAATCCATCCAATTGTTCATCTTCCAGTACCTTTACATCCATCGCCTGGGGGGCGGCGAATATCGACTGGGGTCCGGCATGTTGCACACCGGGCAGGCGCTTGAGCCTGGCCAGGTTTCCGGGAGCTCCCCTGACTACTGCCACCGCCACTTCTTCAAAGTAGTCTACCAGCACAAAACCGAGTTCCAATGCAGCATCCTCAAAATTGGCAGGCATCTGGTTATTGAACACTACGATGAAGTCTTGCGTCTGTTGGGCCTGAACCTCCGGCACTCCTCCCCAAAACAACAAGGGCAACACCAACAACAGGCAAAACAGGCGACGCATTTTCAAACCTCCTAAATTTTTTTTGCAGGAACGTCGACCCTGCAATTACTATATACACTAAACTGCGACAAAGTTCAACCAAGGTAAAGGGTTTTCGATGGAAAGCAACGAAAACTGAACGTCGTAATCAGCTGCCTGTTGCCAATCTAGAGATAATGGAGGCAATGGCCGGTGCCCAGCGTTGCAAAACTTCTGCGATGTCTTGGGTCTTTTTGATTTCGCCCCCGGAGACCAGGTCAACGCCCCTGTTGGTGAGTTTTACCTCAAAGGGCAGTGAGGGGGAGGGGGTTGCTATGTCAAACTCCTGGATGTAGCCCAACAGCGCCAGGTGTGTGTAGGCCTGGCCCAGCTCAGAGGGGTTGATGCCCAGTCCGGGGTAGTCTATTGCGTAGCCGGGGTTGGCCTGGAGATGGAGAGTGAGAATCAGGACGTCTCTGAGAGTGCTGTCGGTTAGGGGGCGGATGGCATCCATGGGGATGCACCACCTGCCACCGGAATCCTTGAATGCCCCCGGCACCCGTTGTTCCCGACAGTAGCGGGCCACGGTGCGGGGCGAGATGTTCCACAGCCGGGCGGCGGCCCGGGAGTCCATGTACCTTTTCCCATCGACTTCTATTACCGGCAGTCGCAAAAAATCGCCCCCTTGAAAACTCTTGTAATTGCATTATATGCGGCAAATGAGGTTCCTGACAAGGGTTTGGGTACTCGTTGCCGAATTAAAAAGTAAAAGAGGCAATACAAAAGCACAGAGGTGATTGTAATGGCATTAAGCAGAGAGCAAGCTCCGGCGGGAAGACGGCTGGGGGCGGCTGTTGTAGATGTCTTGATTGCCATGGCCGGGCTGTTGCCGGCAGTGGTCGGCCTGACTATCATGATGGCCCGGGGCAATCCGGACGTGGCCGGAGTGCTGACCGGAATTGGCTACTACGGAGGCAGCGCCTGGCTGTTAATCTACCTGCTTTTCCGAGACGCCTTTTCCGGACGCAGCCTGGGTAAGCGGATGCTGGGTTTGCAGGTGGTGTCTGTCACCGATGGGCGCCCCGGCAATCTGATTCAATCCTTTGCCCGCAACGTGGTGTTTTGGCTGCTTGCCCTGTTTCTGGTAGGTTTCGTGCTGGAGCCTTTGATGGCGCTTTTCCAGGCAAGAGGGCGCCGACTGGGCGATTTCGCCGCAGGCACGGAGGTTGTGGTATATGAATAAGCACAGCTCTCCGGTTTCCTGGTACCTGCATAAAGAGGACCAGCAGTTGGGA
>PWLI01000150.1 GCA_003559415.1 Clostridiales bacterium
CTGCCGGCGGCGCTGCATTACAGGAGCTGGCTGCCATCAACATGGATGGCATAGATTCCCGACTCAGGGACATAGAATTGCTGGTGGCCTGTGACGTCAATAATCCCCTGCTGGGCCCCCAGGGGGCTTCGGCAATATACGGGCCACAAAAGGGAGCCAGTGACAGGGATGTTAAAGTGCTGGATTCTGCTCTGGAGCACTTCGCGGAAATAGCCCGCAAGCAGCTTGGCAAAGATATCTCCGGTTGGGCTGGCAGCGGCGCCGCCGGAGGGTTGGCGGCGGGGCTTTCCCTGGCATTCCCCCTGGTCATAAAACCGGGGATTGAATTGGTGCTGGACAGCGTGGGCTTTGACAGGGCATTACAGGGAGCGTCCCTGGTCATTACCGGCGAAGGGCGCATCGATCGCCAGTCTGCCATGGGCAAGGCGTTGTGGGGCATACTGCAACGGGCAGGCAAACTGGGCGTGCCCGTTGCCGCCCTGGCAGGCAGTGTGGACCTGGATATAGAGGGCATGAAAGAGTTGGGCCTGGCAGGGGTTATGCCAATAGTTGACAGGCCCATGGAACTGGAAACAGCCATGACCCAGGCAGAAACCCTTGTGGAGCAGGCTGCCGCCCGGTTGATGACTCTGGCGCTTGTGGATATTGCCAAACAGTGAAACTGAGGATAAGATAGAGACAACCCGGAGGTGACAGCATGGAAATCAAGTTCTATAACTCCCTGAGCCGCAAAAAAGAAGTATTCAAATCCATTTATCCCGGCATGGTGGGCATCTATGTCTGCGGCCCCACCGTATATGACTATGCCCATATCGGCAACCTGCGCTCCTATATCTTCTCCGACCTTCTGCGCCGGGTGCTGGAGTTCAACAATTACAAGGTCACCCAGGTGATGAACATCACTGATGTAGGCCACTTGGAATCTGATGCCGACGAAGGCGAAGACAAAATGGTGGAAAGTTCCCGCCGTCATAAAAAAACGCCATGGGAACTGGCCCGTTATTACTCCGATGACTTTATGCTGCGCCTGGAACAACTGAACATCAAAAAGCCGGGCATAATCTGTCGGGCCACCGACCACATCGAAGACATGATCGCCATGGTGGAAAAGCTCATGGACAAGGGCTATGCCTACCGGATCGAAGGCGACGGCATATATTTCGAGGTGGAGAAATTCGCCGATTATGGCAAACTCTCGGGCAACAAACTGGACGCCCTCAAAGCCGGCGCCCGGGTGGATGTCAACGAGCGGAAACGCCACCCGGCAGACTTTGCCCTGTGGAAAGATGCCCCTCCCCAGCACATCATGCAGTGGCCCAGCCCCTGGGGGCCGGGCTACCCCGGCTGGCACATCGAGTGCTCGGCCATGGCCATCAAATACCTGGGCGAGCAGATAGACATCCACACCGGTGGCGTAGACCATGTGCCCATACACCACGAAAATGAAATAGCCCAATCAGAAGCCATCACCGGCAAACGCTGGGTGAACTACTGGCTCCACGGGGAGTTTTTGCAGGTGGACAGCGGCAAGATGTCCAAAAGCCTGGAAAACTTCCACACCCTGGCCGATCTCCTGGACAAGGGCTACGACCCCCTGGCCTTCCGCTACCTCTGCCTGAACGCCCATTACCGTTCCCAGCTGAACTTCACCTTTGAGGCGCTGGACGGCGCCCAGACGGCGTTGCAGCGGTTGCGCCAGGGGTGGCAAAAGCTGCCGGCCAGTAAAAAGAAACCCGATGCCAAACTTCTCCAGGCCTTCCACAGCGCAATCAATGACGATCTCAACATCCCCCTGGCAATATCCTATCTCTGGGAGGCGGTGCGGGATGGCAAGCCGGGGAGTAAAGAACTGGCAGCCCGCTTCGACCAGGTGCTGGGGCTTAAGTTGGATTATGTGGAAAAGAGCAAAGAGCTGCCTGAGGACTTGCAGCAACTGCTGAAACAGCGTGAACAAGCCCGGGCAGAAAAAGACTGGGCGTTGTCCGACAAGCTGCGGGACCAACTGGCCGCCCGGGGTGTCATTGTCCGGGACACCAAGGATGGAACAACCTGGGAATACAACCCTCCCTCTGACAAGTAATTCTTGCCCCGATTTCGGGGCTTTTATTTCGCCTGTCTAACTAAATTGTGCGATTAGTTAGACTTATGCCAATAAAAATAAGTTGGCGCAAAACTTGGGAATAGTGTATACTGGTAACAAGCAATCCCAAGGGGGAATCTCGGTGCACTTGGATTACTTTTCTTCTTTCTGTTTGGTTGTGAAAAAGAAATCAATCACTAAAGCTGCCGCCGAACTGCACATCAGCCAACCTGCCCTGAGCTTGCAAATCAACTCCCTGGAAGCTCGCTTCGGCGCCAAGCTGCTGGAACGGACCAACAAAGGCGTGGAACTCACTCCCGCCGGTGAAGTGTTGTACAATCATTGCCAGCGGCTGAGCACAATCATGGAAGCAATAAAGCGGGATATGGATTCCCTGCATCCCGGGCGGGGCAAGGCACTTAACATGGCTGCCACCTTTACCCTGGGATCTTACGTGGTTCCGGTAATTGTATTTTCACTGCGCCAGGATTACCCTTACCAAAACGTAGAACTTTCAATAGAGGACGCGTCGGAAATAGTTGGCGGATTGCTGGACCGCACCATCGACATCGGCATGGTGGCAGGGCCCCTGGATTCCACTGATGCCAGGCGTCTGGAAGAGAACAAAGTTTCCCAGCGAGAGATTGGCAGTAATGAGGTAGTTGCCGTGGCCGTTCCCGGCAGCCGCTGGACATTGAACAGGCTGAATCTCAGTCGCAGCATTGCCCCTCTCCTTCTGCCTGCTCCCGGCTGTGGAGTGCGAAACGCCATCCAGGCCGCCTTGAAATCCAATGGGATTGACATGAAAAAGTTGAATCAGGTGGCCGCTTTTGAAAACAGCATGGCCATCATAACCGCCACCCTGACCGGCAGGGGTGTGGGACTGGTACCCCGCATTGCCGCTGCCCGCAAGCTGGAGACCGGCGCCCTGCAGGAAATTCCCATGTCTGTTGAAATCCCCTTGCCCTTCAACTTGCTGTGTTCCTCAAAACAGGCAGAAGAGTTTGTGCCGAAAATTATGGAATACTGCCACTCCATGGCCCACTAAGAGGCCACGGAGACTTTTTTCTTGACAAACGGAAGGAAATTACATATTATTAGGCAACAAGCATACTAAAAGGCTGTGACGGGAAGCAGTAGCGCCTCTTAAGCCTCCAGAGAGCCGGCAATGGTGGAAGCCGGCGGCCAAAAAGCGTGAACTCGTCCCCGAGCCGACAGGGAGTAGCAACCCTGTCCGCTGGCGGCGTTAAAGCTTTCGAGCAGGCACCATTGGGTGCAAGCAGGGTGGTACCGCGGGAACTCTCGTCCCTGGAGGAGGAGTTCTTTTTTTGTACCAACTTTGTGCAATCGATTAGTGAGGAGTGATGACATGTCCTACCCCTTCAAGGAAGTCCAGGAAAAATGGAAAAGAACCTGGGAGCAGCAAAACCTCTACAGCGTCAATGAGGACAGCGAGCAACCCAAGTACTACGCGCTGACCATGTTTCCCTACCCCAGCGGTGATTTGCACATTGGCCACTGGTATGCCAAGGTGCCGTCAGACACCCGGGCCCGCTATATGCGCATGCAGGGTTACAATGTCCTGTTCCCCATGGGCTTTGACGCCTTTGGCCTGCCGGCGGAAAATGCCGCCATCAATCACAACATCCATCCCTGGAAATGGACCAAGGCCAACATCGAAAAGATGCGGGGCCAACTTAAGTCCATGGGTGCCATGTTTGACTGGGACAGGGAAATCATTACCTGCGACCCATCCTATTACAAGTGGAATCAATGGCTGTTTCTCCAGCTGTACAAAAAAGGTTTGGCCTATAAGAAAAAGGCCCCGGTGGACTGGTGCCCCCAGTGCAACACAACCTTGGCCCGGGAACAGGTGGTAGGCGAGGAGAAGGTCTGCGAGCGCTGTGACACCCAGGTAACCAAGCGGGAGCTCAATCAGTGGTTTTTGAAGATCACCGATTACGCAGATGAGCTGCTGGACTTCTCCAAACTCAACTGGCCGGAGCGGGTAAAGATCATGCAAACCAACTGGATTGGCCGCAGCGAGGGCGTGGAGTTTTCCATGACCGTGGACGGAACCGACGAAAGCTTTTCGGTGTTCACCACCCGGATTGACACCCTCTTTGGCGTGTCCTTTGTGGTGCTGGCCCCGGAACACCCCCTGGTCAAGACAATTACAACTGCTGAACAAAAAGAGGCGGTGGAGGAATATGTCAAAAAGGCCTCCCGGCAAACGGAAATAGAGCGTTTGAGCACTGTGGGCGAAAAAGACGGGGTGTTTACCGGCGCCCATGCCATTCATCCCCTGTCTGGAGAAAAATTGCCCGTCTACATCGCCGACTACGTACTGATGGGCTACGGCTCCGGCGCCATCATGGCTGTTCCCGCCCATGATCAGAGGGACCACGATTTTGCCAAGCGTTACAACCTGGCCATCCCCCAGGTAATCCAGGGCCCCCAAGGGGAATCCACTGATGAGCAGGCCTATACCGGGCCCGGCAAACTGATAAACTCCGGGGCTTACAGCGGCCTGGACAGTGAAGAGGCAATTGAGCGCATTACCGCTGACATGGAAGCTAACAACCTGGGCAAGGGGACGGTGAACTATCGGCTGCGGGACTGGCTGGTCAGCCGTCAGCGCTACTGGGGCACCCCCATCCCCTTTATCCAGTGTGATGACTGCGGCTTGGTACCGGTCCCCGAAGAACAGCTGCCGGTGGAACTGCCCGACGATGCCCAGTTCACCCCCACCGGGGAGTCGCCGCTGAAACATCACAGCGCCTTCCTCAACACCACCTGTCCCAAGTGCAGCGGCCCTGCCCGGCGGGAGACCGACACCATGGATACCTTCTTTGACTCCTCCTGGTACCAATATCGCTATGTCAGCCCCCGGGAAGACAATGCCCCCTTTGACAAGGAAAAGGCCGCTTACTGGCTGCCGGTAGATCAGTACACAGGGGGCATAGAACACGCCACCATGCACCTGCTCTATACCCGTTTTTTTACCAAAGCCATGCGGGACATGGGCCTGATCGATTTTTCCGAACCGATGCTGTCGTTGTTCAACCAGGGAATTATCCTGGGCGAAGACGCAGAAAAAATGAGCAAGTCCCGGGGCAATGTGGTGGCGCCCGACGCCCTGGTGGAGCAGTACGGCGCTGATACCGTCCGGGCGTACCTGATGTTCATGGCCCCCTGGGATCAGGGCGGTCCCTGGTCTGACGAAGGCATCGGCGGCGTGCAGCGTTTCCTCAACCGGGTCTGGCGGCTGGCGGTAAACGAACCGGTCAACCAACAGCCGGAGCAAGTGCCGGAAGAGGAGTTCAATCGAATGCTCCACAAGACCATCAAGAAGGTCACTTCCGACATGGAGCAGTTTAAGTTCAACACCATGCTGTCTGCCATGATGGAGCTGACCAATGTGCTGACCAAAACCCAGGGCGCGCCCCTCTCTTCCACTCCCCTTTGGGCACAGGCCATGGACACCCTGTTGTTAATGCTGGCGCCGGTGGCCCCCTTTATGGCGGAAGAGCTGTGGCAGCGTCGGGGGCACAACACCAGTGTGCATCTGCAGGCATGGCCGGAATTCGACCCGGCGGCAATTGTGGAAACCGAGGTAACCATCCCTGTCCAGGTAAACGGCAAACTGCGGGGCACCATCAGTGTCCCAGCCGGCAGCAGCCAAGAGGAAGTTGTAGACGCAGCCATGGAACAGGAACGCATCAGAAACTTCATCGGCGACAAGGAAATCATCAAGGTGGTTTTTGTTCCCGACAAGCTGCTGAACCTGGTGGTCAAGTAACCAATATAACCCATTTGTGCACTCAACCCCGCTTGCGGGGTTTTTTATTGGAGTGTCGCGCAAGCTGAAGCCCCGGGGCGCGAAAACAGGAAACGTGGTAAAATGACCTAACAAGTGCTTTCAGGCATATTAAAGGGAGGGTAAAATGGGTTTTGATCAGTATCATTACCGGCGGCCTGACATGGACACGTGGAGCAGTGAATTCTCTCAGTTGTTGGACGACTTGGAATCTGCCGACTCTTCACAAGCCCAAAACCAGGCAATAAGAGGCATAAACAAACTGCGCAAGAAATATGTAACCATGAGCACCCTGGCCTTTATCGGCCATACCCAGGATGTGACCGACAAGTTTTACCTGGACGAAAAGGAGTTCTTCGACTCCAACAGCCCCACCTACAAGGAAATGACCAACAAGTACTACAAGGCATTGTCCAACTCCCGGTTCAGGGGCGAGTTGGAAAAGCAATGGGGTACCCATCTGTTCCGGCTGGCAGAGAGCTCACTGGCCACATTCTCCGCCGAGGTGTCATCAGACATCAAGAGGGAAAGCGAGCTTTCTGGAAAGTATATGGAGCTGATTGCCAGCTCAAAGGTAACCTTCCAGGGCAAGGAAATGAACATAATGGAACTGATGCCCCACATGGAGTCCCGGGACAGGGACATCCGCAAGGCGGCCCATCAGGCCTACTCAGGAGTGCTGGCAGCCAACGAGCAGCAATTGGACCAGCTTTTCCATGACCTGGTCAGTGTCCGCACTGACATCGCCCGCAAGCTGGGGTTTGACAACTACGTAGGCCTCGGTTATGCCCGCCTGCAAAGATTGGGGTACACCCCGGAAATGGTAGAGACCTTTCGCCAGCAAGTACGGGATCATGTGGTACCCCTGCTCAACAAACTCAAGCAACGCCAGGCAACACGCCTGGGCGTGGACTGTCTGAAGTACTATGATGAGGACTTGAAGTTCAGCAGCGGCAATGCCGCCCCCCAGGGCGGCCCCCGGAAGATACTGGAAAACAGCGAAAAAATGTACCGGGAAATGTCCCCGGAAACCGATGAGTTTTTTCTTTTTATGGTTAAGAACGACTTGCTGGACATAATTGACCGGGACAACAAAGCCAAGATGGGCTACTGCACTCTTATCCCCGATTACAAGGCGCCCTTTGTTTTTGCCTGCCTCAACGGCACTGCCTACGATGCGGCAGTGGTTACCCACGAAGCCGGCCATGCCTTCCAGAATTACTGCAACCGGGATTTCGAGGTATATGAATACACCAACCCAACCGCCGAGGCAGCGGAAACCCATGCAATCGCCATGGAGATGTTTGCCTGGCCCTGGCTGAAGCTGTTCTTTGGACCCCAGGCGGACAAATACAAATTTGCACAGATCAACGATGCGATTACTTACAACCTGGCCATGTGTGTCATGGGTGATGAATTACAGACCTGGGCCTACCAGAACCCGGAAGTGACGCCGGAAGAGCGCAAAGCCAAGTGGCAGGAGCTTGAGAAGATATACTGGCCCTATCGTGATAATGCAGACAACGACCTATACAGCCGGGGGGGCTTCTGGTTTCGCTTCCCCCACTTCTTCCAGTTCCCCCTCTATCTTATCGATTACGCCCTGGCTCAAATCTGTGCCTTCCAGTTTTTTGCCAAGGCCCAGCAAGACCGTCAGCAGGCCTGGGCAGACTATGTGAAGTTATGCAAGGCCGGAGGCAGCCTTTCTTTCGACGAACTGCTGGCAGTGGCCAACTTAAAAAGCCCCTTTGAAAGGGGCTGTGTCCAGTGGGCGCTGGAGCCAATTGCCCAGTGGCTGGAAACGGTCGATGATTCCCAGTTCTAAGCCCCTACTGCATGGCTGTTGTTGATTGGGATAAAACAAGGATCTAAAACTCAAGAAACAGGGAAACCCGCCAGGGTGTGGCGGGTTTTCTGTAACATGCTTGTTTGGCACGTAAACGTACTGGCAGTTAGCAGACTATGCTGCCAGCATGTAGCGGCGGATCACCAACACTCCCGCTGCTGCCAGCAACAAGCCCACAAAGCCAATGGCAGTGAAGCCGCTGGTTTCCGGTATTTCCTCAGCAGGAGCTTCCACGGGAGAACTGGCTTCTGCTGCCAGGCCGGTATCTTCGTTGGCAAACAACATCACTGCATCAATCTCATCTTCTCCTTCGGCTTCGCTGCTGTACTCAAGCACCGCCACGCCGCCTGTCATCTCAATTTCTTCTGTGTGAGTATTGGTACCAGTGACATTGAAAGCGACCCAAAGTCCGCTGGCCCCCACAATCTCTCCGTCATTGTTTAGCAGGGTGGCAGTGACAGTTACATCGGAGCCATCAATTTCGACCTCAACGTCCAGGGAGGCCAGCCAGGGGTCATAAACCACACCTGCGCTAATTTCGTCGCCATCCCCTCCGGGATTGGGCAGGGTAGGCCCATCTTCACTGCCCCACCAGTTTAAGGTGGCATTAACATCCTCGGTCATGTAGCTGTACAGACCGTAGCCGTTAAGTGTGAAACTGTTGACCCTTATCTCCAGTTTACCGGGAGTTGCTACATCTTCGAAAACAAGCCCGTAATCATTGTCAGCAAAATTGTTGCCGCCAACTGCGATTTCAGAATCCTCATTTGTCAGTGAAACAATGTAGAACCAAAGGCCATCTTCGTTGCCATAGAAGTTGTTGAGCACGATTGTAAGTGACACAGCTTCATCATCGGCTATTTGATCAAAGTAGGCGCCAATTTCTCCGTCGGAAAAGCTGTTATGGGCAATCATCATATCCAGATCATCAACTATCTCATCTACATAAAGGCCGATGCCATTGCCCTGCATTTCAACGGTATTTTCCAGGAGGGCCAGCGTTGAGCTCTCCAGTTCATCATCAAAGTTTATACCAAAATACTCTGCACTGATTGTATTGTCCGCCAATTCCACACTGCTGTTGTAAACATGGTCGTCAAAAATTATCCCTTCCTCAACATCTTCAATAGTGTTGCCGGATATTTCAACTTCCATGTTGTAAAGGCCATAATCAATCTCTATGCCATACTCAAAGTTGCTGATGGTGTTGTCAACAATCTCAATGGTTGAATCTTCATTGTCTCCCCGGAAGCGGATACCCTCATCAGCACCGCCAGCAGTTGATGAGCTAAATGTGTTCCTCGCTATCCGAAGCAGGCTGCCATCTTCAATATAGTCCATCAGTATTCCATAGTCATATAATATGTCAAAGCTGTTGTCCTCGATAATCAGTTCCGTATCGACAATTTCACTTCTGACACGGATACCTCTGTCACTATTGATGATTTCATTGCCCCGGATTTCAATTATGCTGTGTTCTATGTTGCGCCGGAGATAAATTGCCTCATCGGTTGGTGTTTCATCAGTGCCAATAACATTATCCAGAATCTGCACATTTCCATAGTAAAAATTGCTGCTATCGTCACAAATCTGAACGCCAACTTCATCATCTGCAGGTTTTATTACGCAACGCTGCAAAGTGAAGTACAACTGTTCGTTCTCGTCATAAATTTCCGTATTGTCCAACAGTACGGTTATGCTGCCATCACCGACAATGGTCAAGTCTTCCACAACCACATGGTTTGCCTCAACTGTGACAACCGGGTCACCGCCGGAAAGGATGGCACCCTCTTCTCCTCTAAGGGTCAGTGGCTTGTCCAGCACCACCGGGCCATCATGTTCGCCCTCCAGCAGTAGAATGATGTCTCCTTCACTGGCGCTATCTATTGCGTCCTGCACATCATCACCCGGAGATACCTCCCAAACAGTCGCGGCAGAAACAGGAGCAATCGGAATGAGCGACAGTGCGACAAAAAATGCCAAACAGAATGCAAAAAACTGCTTCATCACTGAAACCTCCCTTTTTGATTTTAAAGAAGCAGCAGGTATTGCAATATATATTCTACATTTGTTTTAAGTTGTCCTTTTAATTATGCTTTTTTTTATAACACAAAAAACTACCCCGTTTTGCGGGGTAGTTGCGGGGTTTAATCGTTTTCTCAGTCGTTTAGCTCCACCACATCTTTGTCGGCCAGCACATAGTCGTGGTTTACAGCCTGGCCGTCGAACTTGGACGAGCCCCAGACCTTGGCGGTTTTTAGGTTGTCGGCAATGTCCTTGTGAATCGCCTGGGCCAGATCCATCACTGTGCTGCCGGCCTTGAGGATGAAGGGCCGGTCCAGGTCCGGATCTTTGCCGGGACGCTTGGTGTAGACCCGTATTACATTCAACTTGCGGAACAGCATCTCCCGCAGTTGCTCCAGGTTGGTGCCCTGGGTGGCAGACACCGGCAACACCTGGGGGCAGTCATCGACCAGCTGCTGCATCAAATCCAGGCGCTCCTGGCTGCCGGGACAATCGGCCTTGGTGCCGAGTACAACTACAGAATCCAGGGTGTGTGCCTGCACACCTTCCGGTATCTCATCCCGGAGGATGCGTTTCTCACGCAGAAAATCCAGCATGGATTGGAGATGGTCGGCACAGTCGTCGTCAGAGAGGTCAACTGTCATCAGCACCATGTCACAGTTGCGGATGGCAGTAACAAAGTTGCCCACTATGCCCTCTGCAACAAAGGGCGGTGTGTCCACCAGCTGCACACCGGCATCTTCAAACTCCATCATGCCGGGTATGGGCAGAGCTGTGGAAAAGGGATATTCCGCCACTGTGGTTTTGGCATTGGTCAGCACAGACACCAGGGCAGACTTGCCGGCATTGGGATAGCCCAACAACAGCACCTGCCCCGCCCCCTGGCTTTCCACCAGGTACGGGTCCTCCTGTCTGTTCCCGCCCTTGGTCTTGCTGACTGATCCTTCCTTGCGCAGGCGAGACAGCTTTTTTTTCAGCTCGCCCTGAAGCTTTTCCGTCCCCTTGTGCTTGGGGATGGTTGCCAACATCTCTTCCAGGGCGGCAAGTTTTTCTTCCGGTGTTGTGGCCTTTTTATAGGCCTCTTCTGCTGCATAGTATTGGGGGGTTAGATTGGCTGGCATCGAAAATCACTCTCCTCTTGCTGTTACCGTCGCAGCCAGCTGTATTGGGGGAATGTGGATGCCACCGACGCCACCAGGGGCAGCAGTATCAGCCCTACAAAGCCAAAGAGCTGAAGGCCCAAAAACAGGCAGACGATGGCCACTACAGGATGAATGCCCAAGTTGGTGGACAACAGGCGGGGTTCCAACACATAACGCACGGCAATAATCACCAGGTACAGCACCGCGATGGAAACACCCTCAAAGGTTGAACCGAGCAGAATATACCAAAACGCCATGGGTATAAGCAATGTGCCTGCCCCCACTATGGGCAGCAGGTCCAATATGGCGATGGTGGCGCCAAACACCGCCACATAGGGGATGCCCAACAGGGCGAATGCAATCATGCAAATAATTGCCGTGGTGGAAATCAGAAAGAATTGAACCTTTATAAAACCATGAATTGAGTTAACTACCTTTTGGATATTCTCTTCCACTCCGGGCAGAACTTTAAGCACCCAGGCCTTGTCATAGATTAGAAAAAAGGTCATCACAATGACTACCATCACCGCTACAAAGAGACCGGGCAACGAACCGAGAAAGGACACGCCCGTCTCCAGCACCGTCATGGCCAAACCCTGCAGCGTGTCAATGGCACCCAGCAGAAAATCTTCGAAAGCATCATAGATCATATCTTTATAAACGCTGTCCTCGATGATGGGAATCAGCCGTTCTTCTATCAGACCCTCCAACGACCGCAGCAATGAAGGAATGTTGCGTACAAACCGCTCCGCCTCCCGGTAGACCCGGAGAACCAGCCACCAGGCCACCCAGGTAATCAATGAGAAGGCAGGGACAGTCACTATCACCGTGGCCAGCAACCGGTGCCGAACCTTCTTCTCCAGATAGTCGGTCAGCGGCGCCAACAACAAGGTTAAAAACAGCGCAAGAATAATTGGAAGCAGCAGTGACATCAGCGTCCGGCCGTAGGCGATAAAAAGAAAAAGCAATAGCACCCCGGCACATACCTGAACTGCTCTTTGCATGACAATCCCTCCTTTCACATACCGTGACCTTATATCATTTCAACGCTGCCTGGCCTCATTCCTGCAAACCCATGGGCTGATAAATTGAAATACTTGCAAACCGATGATAAGATGTTAATATCTGTTTGGGAACAACAAAATGGGGGCATAAAAATGAGTGATAAATGGTGGCACCAGGTAAGAGATTTCCACATAAAATTCCAACACCCCCACCGGGATACACCGGTGTTCATGGAAAAGGAGCGGGCACAAAAACGTTATAACTGGATGCAGGAAGAGCTGGATGAGTTTATCAATTCCCGAGACCTGGTCAACCAGGTAGATGCCCTTATCGACCTGATGTATTTTGCTGTGGGAACATTGGTTGAAATGGGTGTAAAGCCCGATGAGGTGTTTGAGATTGTTCATCGGGCCAACATGACCAAACTGGACAACGGCACCCCCCTCTTCAAGGAGGACGGCAAAACTGCCAAGCCAAAAGATTGGCAGGACCCGGCGGAACAGATAAAGCAAGTGCTGGACAAGCACATCCAGGCGGGCCAAAAACAACAAAAGTGAACTTGAAAACGCACCCTCAAGGGGTGCGTTTTAGTTTACAGAAACGAGCAAGCTTGTAAGCCGGGTTCTGTGCCCTGGGGGCGGCAGTCATCTCTCTGGGATGCCAGTTGCCTGGCACCTCAAGCAGCCATACCCGAGGGACGGGCGGGCAACCCTTGTCCCCTCCTATTTGGCCTTGCTCCGGGTGGGGTTTACCAAGCCAGCCAGTCACCTGGCTGCTGGTGCGCTCTTACCGCACCGTTTCATCCTTGCCGCGGCAA
>PWLI01000021.1 GCA_003559415.1 Clostridiales bacterium
GCAAAGACTCTCAACCCGGATCTGCTGCGCAAGATTGACGCCTATTGGCGCGCGGCGAACTACCTCTCGGTCGGTCAAATATATCTCTACGACAATCCGCTATTGAAGCAACCGCTCAAGCCGGCGCACATCAAACCGCGCCTGCTCGGCCACTGGGGCACGACGCCGGGGCTGAACTTCATCTACGCCCATCTGAACCGCGTCATCAAGGAACACGATCTGAACGCCATCTACATCACCGGGCCGGGCCATGGCGGACCTGGCCTTGTGGCGAATGCTTATCTCGAAGGAACCTACAGCGAAGTCTATCCCAACATTCCGCAAGACGAGGACGGGATGAAGCGGTTGTTCAAACAGTTTTCCTTCCCCGGCGGCATTCCGAGCCATGTGGCGCCTGAGACGCCGGGTTCCATTCACGAAGGCGGCGAATTGGGTTATTCGCTGTCGCACGCTTTCGGAGCGGCGTTCGACAATCCCGACCTGTTCGTCGCGTGCGTCGTCGGCGACGGCGAAGCGGAGACCGGCCCGCTCGCCACAAGCTGGCACTCGAACAAGTTTCTCAATCCGGTCCACGATGGCGCGGTGCTGCCCATCCTGCATTTGAACGGTTACAAGATTGCCGGCCCCACCGTGTTGGCGCGCATTCCGCATGACGAATTGGAAGCGCTCTTCCGCGGTTACGGTTACTCGCCGCATTTCGTCGAGGGCGACGATCCCATGAAGATGCACCAGCTCATGGCCGCCACGCTCGATGTGGTGACGACTGACATCCGGCGCATTCAACGCGACGCCCGCGCGAACGGTTTCAAGAAGCGACCAAGCTGGCCCATAATCATTTTGCGCTCACCGAAAGGCTGGTCCGGACCGAAGGTGGTGGACGGCAAGGAAGCCGAAGGATCGTGGCGCTCGCATCAAGTGCCGATGGGGGACATGAGCCATCCGGGACATGTAAAAGTTCTGGAGAAGTGGCTGAAAAGCTATCGTCCGCGGGAGTTGTTCGACAAAACAGGCAAGCTGCATTCCGAACTCGCCGATCTCGCCCCGAAAGGCGAACGCCGCATGAGCGCCAATCCGCACACCAATGGCGGTCTTCTGTTGCAGGATCTTCGGCTGCCGGATTTCCGCGACTACGCGGTAAAGGTGAAAAACCCAGGCGACGAGCTTGGCGAAGCCACCCGCGTTCAGGGGGTATTCATCCGCGACGTAATCAAACGCAACCCGTCCAGTTTTCGCGTCTTCAGCCCGGACGAGACAAACTCAAACCGCTGGGGTTCGGTGTTCGAGGTGACGGATCGTTGTTCAACGGCGGAAATTCTCCCCGGCGACGATCACGTCGCACCCGATGGCCGTGTGATGGAGATATTGAGCGAGCATCAGTGTGAAGGCTGGCTCGAAGGTTATCTGCTCACGGGCCGTCACGGTTTCTTCTCCTGCTACGAGGCGTTCATCCACATCGTGGACTCGATGTTCAACCAGCACGCCAAGTGGCTGGACGTGGCCGGCAAGATTCCATGGCGTCGGCCCATTGCCTCGCTGAACTACCTGCTGTCGTCGCACGTGTGGCGGCAGGATCATAACGGCTTCAGTCATCAAGATCCCGGCTTCATTGATCTCGTGGCGAACAAGAAAGCTTCCGTCGTGCGCATCTATTTGCCGCCCGATGCGAACACGCTGCTTTCGGTGACGGCTCACTGTCTGCGCAGTCGCGACTACGTGAATGTCATCGTGGCCGGCAAACAACTCACGCCGCAATGGCTCGACATGGACGCCGCCGTCAAACACTGCACCGAGGGCATCGGCGTCTGGCAGTGGGCCAGCAATGACCAGGGGGCGACGCCTGATGTTGTCATGGCTTGCTGTGGCGACGCGCCCACGCTGGAGACGCTCGCCGCCGTCTCGATCATGCGCGAGCATTTGCCCGACCTGAGAATCCGCGTGGTCAACGTCGTTGATTTGATGAAACTCCAGCCGCCAAGCGACCATCCGCACGGCCTGAGCGACAAAGATTTCGATGTGCTCTTCACCAGGGACAAGCCGGTCATCTTCGCCCATCACGGCTATCCGATGCTCATCCACCGGCTCACGTATCGCCGCGCCAATCACAAGAATATCCATGTGCGCGGCTTCAAGGAAGAAGGCACGACCACCACCCCATTCGACATGGTGGTGATGAACGAGCTCGACCGTTTCCATCTCGTTGCCGAGGTGATCAATCGCGTGCCCACGCTTGGCCCGCGCGCGGCCTATGCCAACCAAGCTCTGCGCGACAAACTCATCGAACACAAGCAATACATTGCCGAACACGGCGAAGACATGCCCGAGATTCGGAACTGGAAATGGAAATGGAGCAAACCAAAATGAACACGCAACTGCTTATGGAAACCGCAAGGCCGATGGTTGCCGACGACAAGGGCCTGTGTTGGCGATGAATGAAAGCCATCCGACGTGCAACAAACAATTTGCCACATTAAGTATTCCCCAGACCGAGGAGGCCCGACGCGTGTATCGGGAATCGATTATCACCACGTCCGGACTCGGCGAGTCCATCTATCTCACTTCCGCGCAATTTGGATCCGGGTGGGGTAAACGTCCTATTACGTCACACCGTTTTCGGGCTTATTATCGGTTACAATTCAAACAACGACCGGAACTTCAAATGAAAAATACCGAAGTTACCCGACTATTGAAACACCTGAAAAATTATGGCCCGGTGTAGTCCTCGAACAATCGGCAGAAACATGAAACTACCGATCATCATGGCGATGGGCACGTAGAGGAAGTGATCTACCACTTTCTCCGTCACGTTGGCGGCGAATCAAAACCAACGATAACCAATCAGGAATCATCATGAACAAGCTGAAGATCAAAGCCGACTGGCACGTCACCAAAGGCAAGTTGAAACAGAAGTTGGCAAATCTCACGGATGACGATCTTCAATTCGCAGAAGGTAAAGAGGACGAGAAGGCCGTCAACGAAGCTTCGTTCTCTTCCTCCAAATATGCCGGGATCCACGCGGGCTCGGAGTCGAAATGCGCGTCTCAGCCCCGACACCCGCGCTGAAAACGGAAGGTCGGGGGAAGTCTCTGCCCTCCGGTGTTAGGGGTGCGGAAAGGATAAACCTATCGCTTCATTTCGACGGCGTTTTCCTATTCCGGGTGCGGTGATCCTTGACCAGAATGGTGATGACAAGCCAGAAGCCGCCCGTGGCCGCCAGTAGAAAGCAGAGAATGGCCAGGCCTGGATAACCAAACAGC
>PWLI01000052.1 GCA_003559415.1 Clostridiales bacterium
CTCCAGCAACGGCCGGGCGCGCCACCTCATCACAGTTGCTTCCACAGTAAAGGCGCCGACAAAGGCGATGCTGGCGCTGAGCGCTCCGGGCAGTTCGGTGGTGTAGGCCAGCGTAAACACTATGGCGGCCATGAACAGCAAGCGCAGTATGCTGGTCTGGGGCACCATCATTGTCTGGCGGGAAATGATGGCCACGCCGTGGTAGACGTTGCGCCAAACGGTGGTCAGCGGCAACAGAAAAAGCGCCATCAGCGCCAGGTGGCTCTGGCTGGCCACCGGGGCGCTGGCGCCGATGATGTGGCTAAACCCCGCGTAACCCAGGGGGGTAAAGGCCAGCAACGCCAACAGGGCGGTAATGGCCCAGGCCATGACGTACATGAATTTCTTAACCTTGACAAAGGAGTGGTAGTCCCTGGTAAGGGACACTACTGTCTGGCGAACCATGAACATGGGATTTTCAATTATGCGCACGATGCTCCTGGCCAGGGCGTAGGCCGCCAGCGCCACTTCCGGCTGGGCGGTGCGGGCCACCCCCGCATTGACCACCGTATGGGACAAAGACATAATCAGGCTGGTGGCCGCCAGCGGCAAAAAAAAGGACGCCATTTGTCTGTAAGTTGGGACCGACATGTTTTCACCTCAATAAAACAAAAACTATTAGCCTCACGTAATATTAGTATAACAAATTATTTCCCAATTGCCCACAAAAAAGGCCCCCAGCTCACAGGGGGCCTGGCAGCCAATTACTCTGTTACCTCGATGGCATCTGTGGGGCAGTCGTCCGCTGCCTGGCGCACTTCGTCCTCCATGCCGGCAGGCACCTCATCGACGATGACTATTGCCTTGTCCTCATCGTCCATCTCATACACCGACGGGCAGGCCGACGTGCACAGCGTGCAGCCAATGCAAAGGTCGCGGATAATTTTGGTTTTCAACCACAACACCTCCTGGCAATATTATACAGTACAACAGGGATTTTTGCAGTTGCTATTCCAAGCCCATGGCCTTGTGTACACGGTGCAGCGTGGCATCTGCCAGCTCATTGGCCCGCCGGGCGCCCTGGGCCAGTATGTCGTCCAGGTCGCCGCTGTCAACCAGTTGGCTGTAACGTTGCTGCACTGGTTCCAGGGCGGCCACCACCGCTTCCGCAGCATCCTGTTTCAGGTGCCCATAGCCCTTGCCGCTGTACTGTTCTTCCAGGCGGACAATGTCCTGGCCGCTGCACAGCGACAGAATGGTCAGCAGGTTGCTCACCCCCGGCTTGTTCTCCGGGTCAAAGCGGATTTCCTGGCCTGTGTCGGTCACAGCCCGTTTTATTTTCTTGACGATATCCGCCTTTTCATCCAGGAGCGACACATAGCTGGCCGGGCTGGGGTTGGACTTGCTCATCTTGGTGGTGGGGTCGTCCAGTGACATGATTCGCGCCCCTACCTTGGCAATCATCGGCTCGGGGACAACAAACAACTCGCCAAAGCGGCTGTTAAACCGCTGGGCCAAATCCCGGGTCAATTCCAAGTGTTGTTTCTGGTCATCACCCACCGGCACCATGTGGGTGTCATAGAGCAATATGTCCGCCGCCATCAGGGTGGGGTAGGTAAACAGCCCACAGGAAAAACTTTCTTTACCCTGGGATTTTTCCTTGAATTGGGTCATCCTGCCCAGCTCACCGAACCCGGTGAGACATTGCAACAACCACGTCAGGCGGCAGTGTGCCCCCACCTGGGACTGGATAAAGATTGTGGACTTTTCCGGATCGATGCCCGCTGCCAAAAACAGGCCTGCCACATGCCGGGTTTGTTTTCTCAGCTCCCCGGGTTGCTGGGGCACTGTCAGGGCGTGCAGGTCAACTATGCAGAACAGGCAATCATTTTCCTGCTGCATGGGCACAAAATTTTTGATTGCCCCCAGGTAGTTGCCCAGGGTCAGGGTGCCGGAAGGCTGGACGCCGGAAAATACCCGTTTCATATGCATACCTCCATTTTTTGAGAAATAAAAAACCGCCCGCAACGGGACGGATATCCGCGGTGCCACCCGATTTCGCGGCAACAGCCGCGCGCTTGGATCCGGTAACGGCGGGCAACCGGCCGGGCATTGCCTCCCGGCAGCTCAGCAGTCCATTCGCCCCAGGCTGCACCGGCTCGCACCACCGCCGGCTCTCTGTCAGTCAGCTTCTGGGGTTACTGCTCTGCTTCATGGCTGTTGAGTTAATTATGCCCTGCCCTGCCCGTTATGTCAACAGCAGGAATTGGTGCCCAGGCGTCGAAAGCTAAAGCAGGGAGGTGAGTGGATGAGTCCTCTTCAATGGGCTGTAGCCGGGCTTTTGACAGTGGCCTTCTTCCTTTTTCTTTGGGCTATATTGTCCAAGCCCGATGTCGAGGAAGCCTCTGCCCTTGCCCGGGAGGCGTTGTTGACGCCAGAGAGACGGGATCTGTTGGACATACTGGAGCAGGCGGTGGCCAAGCGCTGGCTGGTTTGGGCCTGTGTGCCCATGTCGCTTTTGCTCAAAGGCCAGGGTGACCATGCCGCTGTGATGGATAAGTGGCTGGAGCGCCGGTGGGTGGACTATGTTGTGCTGGATCCCCAGGAGTTTGCCCCCCTGGTTGTGTTGCAGGTGGAGCGGGGAAAAACCAAGAAAGATGCCCCCTGGCAACAGGGCAGGGATGCCGACCTGACCCGCATAATGGAACAGGCAGAGTTGCCCCTGCTCTGGCTCCCCTCAGAACATTACCGTGACAGGGAGCTGCTTGCCCACTCGCTGGAGCAGGCAATTGCCGGAAATCAGGAAGATAATGCCCAGGAAGTGACCGAACCCTAATCGGCGCTGTTGTAAAGCAACGCCAACATGGAAACCAGCAGTACGGTGGGCACGACATAACCAAGCACCCAGCCGAAAAAGCTGCCAAAGGGCATATCCCGGGCGAAAATAAGCTCCAGCAGAAAGGGTGTGAGCGGCAACAGCAATGCTGCTGAAACCCCCGTGGCCAAACGGGCAGCGGGCAGGTTAACCACGGTCTTCTGCTTATACAGGCTGAAAACATGCCAGGAAACGACAATCACGACGTACAAAAGAGCGTATGGCCAGTACATGTGTTCTCCTTTCATTGCGGTAATGTGAAAACCCTGCAAACAGGCAGGAAAACAAAAGCAGGGTGTCGAACTGTTTAAAGAGAGCCCTAAAGCAAACTTGTTTTCGGGCTTATACTATCTAAGGAGGAATTCTGATGCCATTCGTAACCGATATTGACCCTCCAG
>PWLI01000113.1 GCA_003559415.1 Clostridiales bacterium
CCGATGGCTGAAAAGTTATAAAGGGTTTTATTTGCCGGTGTCGTAATATATTCAATAGAGTGGTTTATGGAAGGAGTGACATGTTTGAGCAAAACCATGAAAGCGCTGGTCAAACATCATGCCGGTCCCGGCGCCCGGCTGGAGCAGGTGACCAAACCCGAGCCGCAGGCCGGTGAAGTGCTGGTCAAGGTCTCAGCTGCTGCCATCTGCGGAACAGATGTGCACATCTACAAGTGGGATGAATGGTCGGCGGGGCGGATTAAGCCGCCGCTGGTGTTCGGACACGAGTTCTGCGGCCATGTGGTGGAGCTGGGGCCCGGTGTGGATGACATAGCCACGGGAACCCGGGTGACGGCAGAGGGACACTTTGTGTGCAACGTCTGTGAGTTTTGCCGCACCGGCCGTGGCCATATCTGCCGGGATGTGGAAATCATCGGGGTGGATACGGCAGGGTGTTTTGCCGAGTATGTCCGGGTGCCCCGCAGCAATATATGGGTGTTGGACGACGATGTGCCAGACAATGTGGCCGCCATCCACGACCCCTACGGCAACGCTGTGCATTCAGTGTTGATTGATGACATTGTCGGCAAAACCGCCTTGGTAACCGGGTGCGGTCCCATCGGGCTTGCCTCCATTGCCATCGCCAAGCTGGCAGGGGCCACCCGGATCTATGCCAGCGATATCAATCCCTACCGGTTGGACCTGGCAACAAAGATGGGGGCAGATGTGGTCTTTAATGTGACGGAAGAAGAGATGGTGTCCACTGTGTTGGCGGAAACCGACAACCTGGGTGTGGATGTGTTGCTGGAGATGTCCGGACATCCCACTGCCATTAACGACGGCCTGCGGGCGCTGAAAAATGGCGGCTGGGTGTCGCTGTTGGGCATCACACCGGACAAGAAGGTGTCTGTGGATCTCAATGATGGCGTTATTTTCAAAGGCGCCAGCGTTTACGGCATCAACGGCCGCCTGATGTACAAGACCTGGTACCAGATGCAGGCGCTGCTCCGGGCCGGTCTTGACCTGACCCCCATGATCACCCACAACTTCATCATGGACGAATTTGAACAGGCCTTTGAACTGGCCGCCAGCGGCAACAGCGGCAAGATAATACTATATCCCTGAAGCGAAAGGAAGATATTATGAACAAGGATGTTTTGGGCTTCATCAATCCCGAGTTGGAAGAACTGGAGCAAAAGGGTCTGTACAAGCACATCCGCACGTTGGAAGGCCCCCAGGGCGCCTGGGTGGAAATTGACGGCAAGAAACTTTTGAACTTCTGTTCCAACAACTACCTGGGTTTTGCCGCCGATGAGCGCATAAAAAAAGCCGCCAAGGATGCCATTGACCGCTATGGCGTGGGCCCGGGGGCGGTGCGGACCATAGCCGGGACCATGACGGTGCACAAGCAGCTGGAAGAGGAACTGGCCAGCTTCAAGGGCGTGGAGGCCTGCCTGGTGGTCCAGTCCGGTTTCAGCGCCAACCTCTGCGCCATTCCCTCGCTGGTGGGCAAGGGCGACACCATCATCTCCGATGAGTTGAACCATGCCAGCATTATTGACGGGTCGCGGCTGAGCAGGGCGGACATCAAAGTCTATGCCCACAATGACATGGACAGTTTGGAGCAGGTGCTGAAATCTGATTTGCAGGGCCGCAAACTGATAATCAGCGACGGGGTGTTCAGCATGGACGGTGACATCGCCCCCCTGCCGGACATCGTTGAGCTGGCTGACAAGTATGGAGCCATGACCATGGTGGATGACGCCCACGGCGAAGGTGTGGTGGGCCGCTCCGGCAGGGGCATAGTAGACCATTTTGACCTCCATGGCCAGGTCGACGTGGAAATTGGCACATTTTCCAAGGCGCTGGGTGTCATGGGCGGTTGCATCGCCGGCAGTGAGCGCATTGTGGAATACATCAAGCAAAAATCCCGGCCCTTTACCTTCAGTTCGGCGCTGACGGTGCCCGACACCGCCGCCACCCTGGAGGCGGTGCGCATACTGGCAGAAAGCGGCCAGCTGGTGGAGCAGTTGTGGGACAATGCCCGCTACTTCCAGGAAGGCGTGCGCAAACTGGGCTTTGACACCGGCAAAACTGAGACACCGATAACACCGGTTATGATTGGCGATGCCAAAGATTCGCTGGAGTTCAGCAAACGGCTGTTTGATGCCGGCATATTTGCAACGACCATTGGCTTTCCCCTGGTGGCCCATGGCGCTGCCAGAATTCGGGTGATGATTTCTGCAGCCCACAGCAGAAAAGACCTGGATTTTGCCCTGGAAACCTTTGCAAAAGTGGGCCGGGAGCTGGACTTGATCAGCTGATCCAGATCCTTGACCTGTTGGATAAAAAGGAGTGGGGCAGTGAAAAGGAAATTCCTGATATCTGTCGGTGTCGCGCTGGCAGTGTTGCTGTTTGGCCCTTTTTTGATTCCCATACCGCCGCTGGAAGACACCATGCCGGTGCAACAGTTGGCGGACGATGACAGCCTGTTTATGGACCATAATGGGTTTGCCGTGCACTACAAGGAATGGGGCCAGGGCGACCAGGTGCTGGTGCTTCTCCACGGGTTCGGCGCCAGCGTGTTTTCCTGGCGGGATGCAGCCCCGTTGTTGGCCCAGGACTACCGGGTCATTGCCTATGACCGGCCGGGCTTTGGCCTGACTGAACGGCCGCTGGATTGGCAGGGAACCAACCCCTATGGCATGGACGGTCAGAGAGAATTGCTTTGGGCGCTGCTGGCAGAGCTGGAAGTGGAAAGGGCCGTCCTGGTTGGCCATTCCGCCGGCGGCGCGGTGGCAGTTTCTGCCGCCCTGGAGCGCCCGGAACAGGTGGAGGCGCTGGTGCTGGTGGCGCCTGCCCTTTCGGGGGGCGGCCGGGGCTGGCTGGGCGTCGTTGCCAGCCTGCCCCAGGTCAACCGGCTGGGTCCGCTGCTGGTGCGCAACATTGCCCGCCAGGGGCCGGAGGCGGTGAGAAACGCCTGGCATGATCAGGACAGTTTCAGCGATGAAGTGCTGGAGGGATACACCCGTCCGTTGCAGGCAGACAACTGGGACCGCGGGTTGTGGGAGTTTGTGCGGGCCAGTTCGCCCATGGATCTGCTGGCCAGGCTGGATGAGTTGGCAATCCCTGCCCTGGTGGTCAGCGGGCGGTACGATACAATTGTGCCGCTGTCTGCTTCCGAGGTTGCGGCAGAGGGGATTGCCGGGGCGGTGCTGGAAGTGTTTGACGATTGCGGGCACTTGCCCCAG
>PWLI01000044.1 GCA_003559415.1 Clostridiales bacterium
GACTTTTCAACGGAATTGTTTGTCCGCGACCTGGACAGCGATGAAAAAATCATTCTGGGAGAAGCATACGATTACCACTGGTCAGCATCGGGCAACCACCTTGCATATATGGAGATTACCGGCGAAGGTACCGGCCAGCTGTTCATTTTTCTGCTGGACAATTATGAATTGGTTCAGGTAGCCGAAGGCTATGACGTAATGGACTACAACTGGACGGGTGACACACTGATGATACAGGTGGTGGATGGACAGGGGGCACTGAAGTTGCTCCGTGTCCAAAGCCCCGAGTGGGATGACCCTGAGCCGCTGGCCTGGCCGGAAATAACCCCGGATGTCAACGAACAGTTGCAATGGCTGGCAAAGGGCACAGAATCGGTTACCCTTTGGCAACACAACGAACCAGTCCGGGTAATTGAACTGGAAAGTGAAGTGCTGTCAGTTTCCCAATGGTCTCCCAACGGCCGTTATGCAATAATCAGACTTACTGGTGAAGTTTATTACCTGTTGGACGGCAACACTGAAACCATTTCAGAGGTGCCCACACCTGGCATGTTTGCCGGCTGGGCAGGAAACAGCCAGCTTTACTGGTACCACCCGGTTTGGGACGGATTGTTTGTGCTGGTGCGAATCAGTCACAACGGCGATGTCCACAGTTATCATCCCTATGCGTTTACCGCCCCGGCTTATCATCTTTCCATCGCATCCGAGGCCCAAAGGGTTATCGCTGTGATGGAGGAAGATGTTCACATGTTCACTCGCTAAGACACCAGGCCATAAAAGGAGGACGCCAGATGAAACAAGGGAAATGCCCCAAGTGCAACAGCCAGGATGTGTACTCCAATTGCAACCTACGCTATAAAACGGGAGCTTACAACTCCAACACAATTCCTTTGACTTTTTTCCGTACAGCCGGTTTGGACAACTATATCTGCACCGCCTGCGGTTATACTGAAAGCTACGTCACCGATGCTGCAGCTTTGGAACGAATCAAAGACATGTGGGAAAAGACAGAACACAACCAATAACAACTCAAGCAAAAGGCACCTCTGATGTAGGAGAAGTAACATCGGGGTGCCTTTTTTGCGTTCATCTGTCAAGGAGTTCCCGCAACAGGGCATCAACCTCCGCCGGGTCTGCATTGCCATCAACCTGTTGCATGACCTTCCCAACAAGAAATCCCCTGGCCCTGTCCTTGCCGGATTTGTAATCTGAAACTGCCCCGCTGTTGGTTGCCAGCACTTCATCAATGGTTTCCCGCAAAAGTTTTTCATCCCTGCGCCGTCCCAGACCCAGGTTGTCCTTGATTTGCGCTGGGGGCTGTCCCGTTTCCAGCATCTGCCGGAGAATTTCCCGGGCCTCGGTGTTGCTAATCATTTGTTGAACATCAAGTTCAATCAGGCTTGCCAAGTGCTCTGGTGAGGGCTGCAGATCCCCCAATTTTCCGCCAGTGGCTTTGAGGTGCTGAAAGACAGGCCCCAACAGCCAGTTGCAGGCTTTTTCAGCAGGCGCACCTGCCGCCACTGTGTGTTCAAACCAGGCAACTGCTTCCCTGTCAGCGGCCAACACTCGGGCCTGCCTGGCATCGATACCGTACTCGCGTTCCAGTCTCTGTGTCAGCATCAACGGCGTCTCTGGCAACTGCCTTTTGGTGCTACTCAACAAGCTTTCATCAATACATAAAGCCGGCAAGTCAGGCTCGGGGATATACATATATTCCTGTGGTTCTGACTTGCTGCGCATGGGCACAGTACGCTTATTTCTTTCGTCCCAGCGCACAGTTAAATCCTGACTGGAGTCCACCCTCCCCTGTCTTTGCTGATACTCAAGAGCAAGCTGGACAGCTTTCAGAGAGTTGAGGTTCTTGATTTCTGTCCGCCGCCCGTCAGCGCCAAATGAAATGTTGGCATCACAACGCATGTTGCCCGCTTCCATACGGCAATCCGACACGCCTGCGGCAATAAGCAGCAAGCGCAACTCTTCCAAAAACATGCGGGCATCCCGGGGGCATGACAACTCAGGTTCAGTCACGATCTCAACAAGTGGGATTCCTGCCCGGTTAAAGTCAATGTCTGTGCGCTGCTGATGATGATAGAGCCGGGCAGCATCTTCCTCAATATGGACTTGCCTGATTGCGATCTCCCGCACTGCAGCCTCTGACTGGAACTTCACCCTCCCATTGTGGGCCAGGGGCTGCTGGTGTTGGGTTACCTGGTATCCCTTGGGCAAGTCAGGATAGAAGTAATTTTTCCGGTCAAAACTGCTGATTTTGTTTACTTCACAGCCCAACGCAAGTGCGGCAACAACCGCCAATTCAACAGCCCGGCGATTAAGGGCCGGCAATGTGCCGGGGTGGCCTAAACAAATGGGGCAAACGGCTGTATTTTTCGGCAGTTTCCATTGGGTGCTGCACCTGCAAAACAGTTTGGTTTGGGTGGCCAGCGCCACATGCACTTCCAAGCCGATAACAGTACAACTTTTCACTGTGCCCACCTCCCCGGGGTCAAGGTGTGCCATTCACTAATCTCCTGCCAGGCATACCCGGCCCTGAACAGCAAGCTTTCCGACCAGGCCGGGGCAATCAATGGCATGCCCACCGGCAGGCCATCCACCAAGCCACAGGGCAACGATATAGCGGGCAGTCCCGCCAAACTGGCCGGTATTGCATAATAATCATTGAAATACATGGCCAGGGGGTCATTTTTTTCACCCTGCTCAAAGGCAACCAGTGGTGTGGCCGGGCTCAGCAGCAGATCAACCTGTGCCAACATTGTTTCCAAACAGCCATGCACAGCTTTCCGGGCTTGCTGTGCTTGCCGATAAATCGCTTCTTCCCTGTCCCTTTGCAGCAGCTTAACCCCGGACAAGAGGCGCAACTTAACCTCCGAACCAAAACATCGGCTGCGCTCAACAATCTCCCTGTAGCTGGCGCCTTCCGCCCGATATCCATAGCCAATACCATCAAAGCGTGCAAGGTTGGAGTAAAGCTCAACCGGTGCAATCACATGGTAAGCCGCCAACGCTTCCCTGCCATGGGGCATTTCCACTTCCACCAGGAAGGCGCCTGCCTTTTCCAACAATCCGGCGGCCTCCTCCACTGCTTTGTCTATCCCCGGCTGGTTTTCCATCCCCCGGTCCCGCAGCAGGCCAATGGTCAGGCCCTTCACTCCCTGGGCGATGCCTCTCAGGTAGTCATCAACCGGCCGGCGGGAGCTGGTGGCATCTGCCGGGTCATGGCCGGCAATTGCCTGCA
>PWLI01000043.1 GCA_003559415.1 Clostridiales bacterium
CATCACTGGACCTGTGCAGCCCTGCCTGTTGCAGGGCCTCATTTGTGCTCAGCTCGGCATCCTGAAACAACCAGCCCTTGAGAATGCTGGCAATGTTTGCCCGCAAGTTTTGCTCAAAATACTTGCTGTCACCAAAGGTGCGTTTGCTGAATACCCTTTCCAGCATTTCCTCGCCGTCCGACTGAGCAATAGCACACAGGCACTTTAGCATGTGCTGGCGCTGGTGGCGGTCCTCGGGAACCAGTTGGGGCAGACTATGACGGTTGCCAATGTTTTCACTTTGCTGGGTGGCAAAACTGTTTAGCCACTGGTGAGAGGTTTTTGTGAATTGCTGTAAGTCTTCTATTGCCTCCCTGAGTAAATTGTGCTTGGGCTTTCGGTTTATTTCTTTATAGGCCTGATGCACGTTATCTAAGTCGAGTTCGACTTGCTGGATGATGTTCCCTTCCTCGCCCTGCACCCAGTGAACACGGATAATACCCTTTTTGTTTAAATCATCAATCACGCGATGTACTGCCAGCTTGTTGGTGGGGTTTTCAAAATCATATAGTGGCTGTCTAAGCTGCAAAACTACCCTACGATTTACTTTCGCTTCATTTCTGAAATGGACACTTGATTCGTATTTGCTCAGCAAGGGATTGAGTATGTCTCTCTTGATACTCATGCCTGCTCCTCCACAACATCCTGGGGATCAAACGCCCTGACCACACACTGGCGTCTAACCCGGGTTACACAAAGATTGCGATCTACCAGGGGAGCAATATCTGCGACCTTTTCGGTGGGGGCAGATATTATCATTTGCAGTCCCAGACGCTTGGCCAGGCGGATGCTTTCCTGGATGCGCTGGTGATCCATCTTGTTAAACGCCTCGTCAAACACAATCAGACGAAGGGTGTTACTGTAACCCTGTTGACGTACCCGGTAGACTTGGGCAAAGGAAGCCAACACCGAAATGTAGAAGGGGTTTTGCGTCTCGCCGCCAGAACGCTTGTTGAGCATCTTGGAAAGGCGAGTTTCTCTGTTCTCCTCATCCATGGAGATGAGGTCAAATTCCAGGTACTTGCGGTAATCGGTAAACTCTTCCAGGTTTTTCTCCAACTCTGTGCGGCTGTCGGCGTTAAAAAGGGCATCCTCGGTTTGAACTATGGCCCGGAACAAGTCATCTATGGCCTCTTTATGCTTTTCCTGGAAAGGGCCGGAGAAGAGATCATTGCCCTCCAACAGCAGGTCGTCCATAATCATATCGTAGAATTTCCGGCGCCCCTTGCGTGGTTGAACCCGAAAGCGGTAGCGCTCCTGGCCGAAGGGGATGTTCTTGAGGGTCTTGTTAATCTCATCCAGCTGTTGTTGGGCAGTCTCGATGTTGCTTCTGAGTTTGGACACAAAATCCTCTTTAAACTGACGTTCCGCCATGTCCCTGGCTTCGCGGATTCGCGGCACATACTTCTCCATATAAGTGTCATTCAAGAGTTTGAACTCCCGGTCAAATGCCCTGTTGTCCCGGGCTTCGGTGGCCAGGGACAGATGATTAATGCGATTGTACTCGCTGCGGAGCTCGCTGAGTTCACCCAGATGCTTGTTTGCCTGGCTTTCTGTCCGGGCCACCTGGCTGCTGAAACGGTTGGTAATCTCTTCGGGGGTTTTGAGGCGCTCTAGCTCCTGGGCAAAACGGGGCTCGCCGGTGCTTTCCCGCCACTGTTGGTCATGATTCTCTTCCAGGTTGTTCTGATTCCTTTCTTGTTGACTGCGAAGCTGAGGCACGCGGGCTTTGTTGACTTCTACCCGCTCGGCAGCCCGGATACGGGCTTCGCCCTTCTCTTCCCGTTTTTTCTCAAGGGCATCAATCTCCTTATCCAAGCTATTCAGCTTTTCCTGCTGCTGATCCAGCCAAGTAAGGTCAAGACCTGCCAGTTCTTCCTTTTTCTTTGCCAGCTCGTCCCTAACCCGAGGACCTTGGGCGATATCATCTGCCTGCTGTTGGTAGTGCTCCAACAGTTGCGAAGGTATCGATGCTTGAGCGGGCAAAGCCGTAAACCGGGCCAATTCTTCCTTGAGCATACCTATCTCCTGCTCCAATTGAGCAATCTGCTGTTTCTTATTAACGATCTGCCGGCGGATGGATTCTTTGCCAATGTAGGGATCCCGGTAACAGGTCGGGTCCAGTTGGCGAGCCACATAGTCCTGGTACAACATGCAATCGGCAGTTATAGCTACATCATGATTACGAAGTTCTTCCGGCTGCGTGCAGCAAACCACCTGGCCTAACAGATAGTCTGCCAGCGCCCGGGCCAGTGAGTCATCGGTGGTCACTTTGAGAGCCAGGCTGTCAGGCTGGGGCTGGCTTCTTTGACGCAACAGCTTTTCGCCATCCACCAGGCCGAAGCTGTGAAGGTTGTGTCTTTGCTTAAGCTGGTAATAGATACCCAGCGCATCAGAAAAGGTGTCAGGGGCAATTATGAGGTGGAATTTCTGCCAGTAAAGGTAACCTTCCACTGCATCCTGCCACTGGGGATCAGTGACTTCCAGCAAATCGCAAAAAATGCGAGGATTGCTGCCTTCAACCTGTTGGCCGATGGCTTGCTTGAGCTCCAAAAGTTGGGGGTCAAAGGGTTTGATGCCCTGATTCAGCTGTTCCACCTGGTGGAACAGCTCATCTCTTGCTGATTGCTTACTGTCCAGTTCATCCTGTATTTGACGCCGCCTGTTGGCAAGGGCCTCCTCCAGTTGGGCCACCTGCCTGGAAAAGCTCTCCAGCCCACCAACCAAAGTAACATAATCCTGGGCTTGCAAAAGCTTGTCCAGCTCCACTGACTGGCTCTCAACAGCAGGCGCCAGGTCTTCCAGACAATGCAGCTTAACTGCTGCCTGGGAAAGCTCCCGGGCGGCAACTAAGTGTGCAGTTACTTCCCGGGACATTTTCTCCTCTTTTTGCTCCAAGCTGGAAAGGCGCTCTTGCAGCCTCTCCACCTGCTCCTTCAGACGCTCCTGTACTTGCTTTATGTCTGAACGGTCAATGTCTGTTTTAACCGCCTGGTATTGCTCACGCTTTTCCCTGACTTGCTGCCTCAGTTCATTTTCTTCCTGCTGCAACTTCTGTTGCTTATCAGCCAACTGGCTGTTCTCTGTTTCAAGTGCTTGTATTTGGTTGCGTACGGCCTCCAAACCAGCCCGGTCCAGCAAGTAACGCTGTTCCAGCAAACGATTCTGTTCCCGTTGCCACTCTTGGAATTTGTCCTGGATGGCCTGGAGCCGTTCCAGGTTTTTAGACACTTCCTCTGCCTTGTACTCCAAATCCCTGTAGACACGTATGTTTTGTTGCATAGCCTCGATGTTTACTTCATTGACCACATCGCAAACAAACTCACTGATAAAATCTTCAATGTCTATGGCCGGGCTAAAGGGGACGGCCTTTTGGAACAGCTTGAAATACTTTTCCTTGAGACCACCCATTTGACCCAACATCGCTTCCCGAAAGCGCTTGTTGGTATCAAAGAACTCATGACGGATAGAGCTGTTGTCTTTTAGCCACGCCTGCAGCTGGCGGATTGACATAGGCGTTCCCTGTTGAATAAAGCGATGGTCGGGAATGGGGGTCTTTGGCAGTATGAAAAAACGGTGTTCGTGCTTGTCGTCACTATAACTATCAAAGACAGCCCCCAGGGTAAACGGCTGGCGTTTTTCTGTATCCAAAAACTCAGCTACAATGTAGCTTGTGAAGTCGCCGCTACGCAGGTATTGGGAGCCGGTTTCACCATCATCTCCCACTTCACAGCGCAGGTAACCTTTGAGGGTGCGGCGGGATCGTTCGCTGGCAGCCTTGTTGAAGAAATGCCCCGATGTGTCACCCAGCATAAGGAGCTGAAGGGCATCAATTATTGTAGACTTGCCAGAGGCATTTTTACCGGTAAGGAAGTTGACGTTTTCAAGCTCCATCAATTCCTCATCTATATAATGCCAGTGGATGAGCAAGAGTTTTTTAAGAATCTTCATCTTCATCGTCCTCCTCATCCTGGTCATCATCACCGCTGCTTTTCAACATTTCGGACAGGCGGGATATCCGCTCATTGGGTATAGCCAACAGAACGGTGGGATAAATCAGCAGCTTTGTGTCTAACTCTGTGACCGGGCCGTCCAACCGTTCAATAATATTGAAGCTGCGAAGAAGGTTAAGGCCATCCCTCAAAGCCCGGTCGGGCAACCGGCGCTCTATTACCCCCAGCGTCATTAGCTTGTCAGTAAGCTCCCGGACGGTGGTGGTCACCTCTTTGCGCAAGGACAGTTTCTCCCGTTGTTCCTCAAAAATTAAGCGTAACGCCAACAAGAAAACGGTAGCATTTTTATCTATTCGCATGCGGTTGTAGCCAAAGCGATTGGTGATATTAATGATGCCAAGGCCGGTATCACGATGCAAATCCCAGCCCGCCATATCAAACCAGGCCCGCAGATAATCCAAGTAGCGCTCTGCCGTATTATAGTGTTCGTTGGTGCGTAGCCGTTGTTGCTGGCGGTCGTAAATGTCCCTTAGCAAAAAAGTGTGCGCCAACAAAAGGTTGGTCGCCCGGACCAGTTTTTCGTGATCCCGCTCGGGGACTTCCTGCAGCTGATTCTGCCACATGCAAATGACCTCCTCTATGTGTCCTTGCCAAGCATCTATGTTTAAGCACAGCTGGTCTTAAAACATTGAACTGTATTCCCTGTATATAGCAAGCCACAAGCTCGCTGCTTTCACTGGATGCACCTGTTCACAGATGTATAGCAGCACAACCGCGTCAAAAGCACAAGCCAGCGCTATATTGCTCTTTCTGTAATATAAGTTTAAAGCTAATAAAGCACGAAAATAAGCTGGCGGCTTATCATTAAAATTTTCCGACTGAGAGCAGTTATATCATGATTGCCAAAGGGGAGCCAGCAAAGATACTTGCTTTCCTTGTTACTCCCCGGTTTCTACTCCCGATGTGCGTGTAAAAGTCATTTCCGGCAGGCGGAAGCCACTGTTTAGAATATAGCAGTCACCGAATGCCACTTTGTAGAAAGATTCGGGGTCATCGTGGCGAAGCACGGCCAGCAGTGTAAGAATAAAGTCGTCCTGATTCTCCAATTCCAAATCCTGACTGCCAAGGGTTTTTCTGTTTCCAAATTGCTTGTCCATGAAAGAAAATATGCGTCGTTGGTCAAAGCCCTGGCGCACCCTTTGGGTAAAATTGTCCACCTCGTTTTGCACCGCCTCCATATCCAGCGACGACCGCAGCCGCAAGGGATCAGGTGCAAACTCCATCCTGCGTTTGCGAGGGGTGAACAAATCCTGTTCGGTGAAGTGGGCAACCCTGTAAAGTTGCAGATGTTGCTCTAACACAGACCCCATGTCCTGCTCCCCCATTTTCGGGAGGGTGTTAAGCATATGCACTAACTTACCCTTAATGGTTTCATCACTCTGGAGCAAGTATTGAATCCGATCATGGGCAGCCAAGAGGTAGCGACGATGTTTGCGGTCAATCTCGGCTATCAAGCCCTCGATTGTTTCATAGTGCCCTATTATATCATCTAACAGTCGCTGCACTTCCAGGCGGCAAGAATTGATGTCATTGAAACGATTTGGATTGCGCCCCAAAGCCAATTCGCTGATTCGGTCTTTCAACCCCACGTCTTCTCGCCAAGCATAAAGAATCCGCAGGATGGCAGCCTTGAAGCGGGGCACACTGTCAAAGGTCTTGATTGGGTGATAAACCTTTTTCTCGATTAGTTCAGCAAATTGGTCAAAGTGCTTGACCAACACCGACTGCACATCTGCCTGTTGAAACAACACTTGGTGGTAACGGCGAATATTGCCCAAAAGACTCTTAAGGTCACTTACCAGGTTGTCTGTATTACGCCAGGCCTGGTCCAGGGCTTCAAACAGATAGTCATCTTTTTCCTGGTTGGCATTTTTCAAAATGCTGTAGGTGGAGTAAACATATCTGTTGTATTCCTGATGTTCATAGTGGGTGAGATCATGAAAAAGGTTAAGCATATTCACCGCATAGTCGGGAACAACCAAGGCATCCTCAAGGGTTTCACCCTGGGTTTCTTCCTCCACCCAGCCTGTTGCAACCAGCTTGCGAAGGAGCAAGTGGGCTCGGCCTGAGATGTTGTCCTCAGGCATTTCTTCTTCATCTTCTACTTCGAAAATCAGGTTGGCCCGATTTAGCTCAGCAATTAGCTCAGCGATATAGTCTGTCTTTCGAATTGACAGTTCAGCACGATAGCATCGGTGAAGCACCACCAATGCTGAAAGATAAACATTTCGGTTGGGGGAGGCAAGAATGGAGAAAAAATTCTCCGGTATGATGTTGAATAAATTCATGCAGCATCACGCCCATTGTTGTAATCAGCGCAAAAATTTTACCCATGCATGGCAAGCTTGCTGTACATTCCAATACTACCATTCAATGCCGACAGTCCCTATTCCTGCAAAAAGAGCTTCCGGGCCTGAGACGTCACGGAAGCTCTTGGTATGCATATAGACTCTCTATACCTTAACAGCCTCCACAAGCCAGTGGGGGCTTTGGTTGCTCCATGGCTCCAAAGAGTAGTTGCCATACTCCGCCCTCAGCTGGAAGCCGGCTGCTTCCAGGTCTTCAATTAAGTCTTGGCGGTCAAAGAGTTGTAACTGCAAACAGTGGTCAAAGCTGTCCACTCCTTTGGCAGTTTCCACAAATACTTTCTGGTCAATGGAGATGAGCATCGTTTCCGAGTCATA
Source organism: Clostridiales bacterium (assembly GCA_003559415.1). Classification (GTDB taxonomy): domain Bacteria; phylum Bacillota; class Proteinivoracia; order UBA4975; family PWLI01; genus PWLI01. The sequence goes on from PWLI01000043.1 coordinate 6,737, forward strand.
TGAGGTCTGGGCCTCCTTCCACACCCTTCTCCCAGCATGCTGCTGTTGCAGCTGATGGAAGGTGCGTTTGGGAGATTGCCATGAATCTTTTCGGGGATGCCAAAGCTCCAGACCCAGACCGCCGCCGCTCCTGACATGATTATTTATAGCTGTAAGGGCCTGAACCCTGTCTTCCCGCTTTTGAAAATGGTGAAGATCATTGCTGCCGATGAAAGCAAAGTCGTACACCTTGGGCAACTGCAAGCAGCGGATATCCGCAACAACAAACTCCACGTTTTCGAACCGGCGCCTGCCCTCCTCAACCATTTCCGAGGTGTAGTCCACTGCCGTTACTGAAAAACCCCGGGAGGCCAAGTCTGCCCCGGCCTCACCGATGGCAGCCATGGCAGAGAGGACAGCACTGCCATACTTGCCGGCCAGCTGCGCCCAGAAATTAAATTCTTCACTGCGGTTATGGCCAGACCAATCCCAGACGGCCGCATGCTTTCTGTAGTTACCCTGTTTTATGTGCCATCCTCCTTCCAGGATGTTTTATGACCCTATGGCAATAGCTCCGCTTTCAACGGAGCCATATGCTGTTCAGTCGCTTGTTTTCACTTTTCTCCCCGGGGAACCAGGAAAACCATCAGGTCATAATTCTCCCCTGTTTCCTTGTCTGCTTCCTCTGGCAGCTGGACAGGCTTGTGTTCCAGCAGATCCAGCAAGGCCTGTTTTGCCCCAGCGGCATGTTCAGGTTCAAAATAACATTCCTTAATAGTGCCCATGAGCTGAACGCTGTCTTTATCCAGGGTCGGTATTCGCCGGATGATTTCCAGCGCCTTGTGCTCCAGCAACGGCAGCACTTCCCGCACTGCCTGGGGGTTTTCCCGATAGGACAGGCTGACATCCGGGTCCATATCCGTCAGTTGGTAAAAGCGCTCGGTTATACCGTTTATCTCCCGGGTGTCCGCCACTTCTATATAACCCGCCTCCTCCAACAGCCGGATGTGGTAATGAAGCTTGGTGGGTTTCTGCCCGATAATTTCCGCCACATGCTTAATTGATGTCGGCTTGTCTTCCCGGTCCAGCGTCTTGAGGATTTCTGCCCGCAAGGGGTGGGCCAGCGCCTTTATGCGTTTGATGTCCACATCAGCCATGGTATCACCTCACCTTACAATTATTTTAAGCGTTGGATATTTTTTATGCAAGCCTGGGTCAATACTTCCTGAACTCCTTCACCCTGCGAAGCATCAGGCCGGCCCCGACAACTGCCACACCGCCAATTACAGGCTGGACAAACAGCGGAGCCAGGGCGGCCAGCAGGCCGGCCACGCCCAGGGACACCGGCATCAAGCCGCCAATAAAGGTATTCATAAACGCAAACACCCGGCCGCGGCGTTCATCGGGTACAACCTTCTGCATGATTGTCGACAGGGCGATGTTGCCCACTGCCGCCGAAGCCCCCAGCATGACAGCGAACAGAACCATGGATGAGGCAATCATTGCCAGGGAGATTGTGGTATACATGGGCAAAGCCATGACAAGACCCAGCAGGAATACCGACAGGCCCATTGCCATTACCCCCATTATCACCAGCCGGGACAGGCGGGTTTGCCGGACTATGGACAGTATTACTGAGGAGAGCAAAAATCCTCCGGCTATGCCAGACTGAATAAAGCCCAGCCACATTTCATCCAATGCCAAAACGTCGATCACTACACCGGGCACGACAACCTGGGACAGCGGGGCCAGGAAGAAATTCATTGCCGCCAGAATAACCATCAGCCGGGAGATAAGATTAGACCGCCAGACATATTTCAGCCCCTCTACCAACTGCCTGCCAAATGCCCGCAGGGCTTCACCGTTGGTTGCCTCCTTCACCCGCTTGACGGCCGGTATGCGTAAAAACATCTCACTGACCCCGGAAACAATGAAAGACAGGCCGTTGATCAAGAAGTAAAGGATAATTGCCTTTTCCACACCGCCCAGGGCAGCCAGTAAAATTGCAGCCAGCGCCGGGCCCACCAGGTTGGTTCCCGAAACAGCAGCCTGGCGCAGCGAGTTGGCCCGGGCCAGTTGGTCGCTATCAACCAGGTTGGGCAGGGCCGCACTGACTGCTGAACTGAACAGCGGTTGAATGGCATTGACAATAATCAGCAAGGCGTAAATATGCACCAGCTGGAATGACTGCTGCTGCAGCAACCATGCAGCCACAAACATCGTTCCGCCCAAAAACAAGTCACTGAACACGATGATGGCCTTGCGGTTAATCCGATCCACCAATGTTCCTGCAACAGGGCCCAGCAATATGCCGGGGATGGAAGCCACCATCATTATCCCTGCCAGTGCTGGCGCCCCAGCGGTTTGGACAATCCATATCACCATGGCAAAGTTGAAAAACGCAGTCCCCAGCTGAGAAACCAGCTGGCCCAGCCAGATAATCATAAAGTTGGGGTTAGCCATTAATACCGGACGTTGGGGACGGTCAACAGCAGACTCTAACTGTGTCATAACGAGCACCTCCGTTTAAATTTCACTTGACGTTAAATTTATTTTAAACGAAGTTGGCCCGCTTGTCAATAAAAATATTTAAACGTTTTATTTTTTTATAGTGACAAACGAAAACCCCCATCAGGGGGTGCCAGTTGTTGGATTATGGTGCTGGTAAAAATATTGAGCTACTTAATCGCCCCGATGGTTTCCTGGCCGAAGTGGGCCAGGGCATAATTCACCTTGTGAAGACAATATATGCCGTGGTCTATGCAGTAAGCTATAACCAGGTCGGAGTCATCGCTTTCCGAGAGGGCATAGCCCGCCGAGCCCAACAGCTCATCTGCCTGCTTGCGTTTGAGCTCCAGCGCCAGCGCCAGCGCCACCACCGTTGGCTTGCCGGGGCGGTAACCGGGTGTGGAACGGATTTTGGAAAAGTGCCGCCGATCCAGCCCGGCCCGGGTGTATACCTGGCTGTCCCTCAGCTGTCGCTCATCAATCATGCGCATCAACGTCTGGGGGAATGCCGGCTTCTTGCGGGCATTGACAAACTCCTCCAATTCGGAGGATACCTGGTAACTGACAAAGTCAGGCATGGAAAGATGATATGCACCGCTTTCCTTGCGGGAGTTGATGAACCTTCCCATATCCCTGAGCACAGCGACAGACAGCATGCCCATCCCTCCAAAATGTCGCCTGGCAGACGACCTTTGCTTGTTCAGATTTTACTACACTGGGTATGACAAAACAATTTGGGAGGTATCGCAATGAATAAAGAACTGACGGAAGTAATCTTCATTTTGGACCGCAGTGGCTCCATGAGCGGGCTGGAAATGGACACCATCGGCGGCTACAATGCTTTTCTGGAGCGGCAAAAGAAACAGCCGGGCAAGACAATCATCACCACGGTGCTCTTTGACGACCAGTACGAGATTCTCTACAACGGCGTGGACGCAGCTGATGCGGGGCTGAATACAGATCAGTACTATGTCCGGGGCAGGACAGCGCTGTTGGATGCAGTGGGCAAAACCATCCTGGATGTCAAGGCCCGGCTGGCCCGCACACCGGCAGAACAGCGCCCGGGCAAGGTAATCATGGTCATCACCACCGACGGCTATGAAAATGCCAGCCGGGAGTTCTCCGGCAAACAGGTTCACGACATGATACTCAGGCAGCAGCAGCACGGTTGGGAATTTCTCTTCTTCGGAGCCAACATCGACACTGTGGCCACCGCCAAGAGCATGGGCATCCGGGAGGCCGATGCCATGTCCTATGAGAGCACAGCCCAGGGCATGTCCTTCATGATGAATGAAATGTCCGCCAGGGTAGACCAAAAACGCAGGAAGAACTGACAGCAAAGCCCGGCTCAGGCCGGGCTTATACTTTACTATAAAGACTAGAAAAACCGAACCATGAAAGCTTGCAACCACTGAAACGGAATAAACAGCGTCCAGGGTGCAGTAACTATTGCCAGCAACAGGCAAAACCTGGTTATGAGTCTTCTGTCTGGCTCAAATCCGTGTTGTGGAGAGGGTGGCAGATGTTCGTTAAGAAAACCAAAGGTCACCCAGGAGTTAAGCAGGTATATCATAACCCCGGCAACAACTACTGCAACAGCTGCCAATGCTGCCTCGTGCAACACGTAACCTGAGGGAGTAGCAGCGAAGGCCACATGTGCCGCCAGCATCCCAATGAAGTCTGCAACAAACCCCAGAAACAATACCTTAAAAACCGTTTTCAGGAGAAAATCTGTTACGCTGATGCCTGTCAGGGCTTTTATGCGAAAGAGTTTGTAGCCCAGCAAAAGCACCAGGGCATCGATTATTAAATTCAACACGATTAGAAGCGGCAATAACGGGCTGAAGAACCAAGGCAAGTAAATGAAAAAAGCTGCATTGCCCACCGGCAACATAGTACCGCCTCCTTTAAGCCATATGGCTTATTTAAGTTTCAGGGCCACCGGACAGTGGTCGCTGCCCATAACCTCGGGATGGATTTCAGCGTCGGCCATCTTATCATTCATCCGTTCCGACACCACGAAATAGTCGATACGCCAACCGACGTTCCGCTCCCGGGCCTGGCTGAAGTAGGTCCACCAGGTGTAGGCCTGGGTCTTGTCGGGGTAGAAGTGGCGGAAGGAGTCGGTAAAGCCCCGGCTCAACAGCTGGGTCATCTTCTCCCGCTCCTGGGGGCTAAACCCGGCGTTCTTCTGGTTGGTGGCAGGGTTGGCCAGGTCAATTTCCCTGTGGGCCACGTTGAGGTCGCCACAGAGAATAACCGGCTTATGTTTGTCCAGGTCCTGGAGGTAACGCTGGAAATCGTCCTCCCATTCCATGCGATATCCCAACCGGGCCAGGCCCCGCTGGGAATTGGGGGTATAGACGTTGACCAGGTAGAAGTTGTCGTATTCCAGGGTGATGACCCGGCCTTCGTTGTCATGTTTGGGCATGCCGATGCCATAGTTAACCACCGTGGGCTTGTGCTTGCTGAACACCGCCGTGCCCGAGTAACCCTTCTTCTCGGCAGAGTTCCAAAACTGGTGGTAGCCATCCAGCTCCAGATCCACCTGGCCCTCCTGGGCCTTGGTCTCCTGTATGGAAAAGATATCGCTGTCCTGGGCGTGGAAGTAATCCAGGAAGCCCTTATTGAGACAGGCTCTGATGCCGTTGACATTCCAGGAAACAAGCTTCATGTAATCGTCCTCCTTATACAAGCTTGTTCCCATTATAACCTATTTATGATTTCTGTTCTAATGCTGGACGAGTTTATTCGACTCAGGGGTCTTCTCCCCTCATCTACATTCTGTTTCTGTTCACCCGCTCCACCACGCTGTGAATGTCGGCGGTTTTATGACGCAACAGTTCCCGGGCCAACTCTGCCACCAAGTCGTCGGAGAACTTTTCCACGTAGAACAACTGGCCGGGACTGGCGGGTGGGCGGGGAAAATCTTCTCCCCTGCGGCTGATAAGGATAACCATGGGAGTGTACAGGCCATGGTATTCCGCCGGCCCCCGGCCCTCCGGGGTGCCCTTGGGCACATATGCTGCCCTCTCCTCCTGCCGGTAGCCACAGAAGGTCTGCCAGGCCTCTTTCCCCATGACATTGCGATCCACCACCAGCAGTGAACTGCTCAGTGCAATAAGGTCAGTGTAGGGGTAATCGGGGAAGTGCACGGTGGCGTCCAGCTCATGTCCCACATCAACAAGGGCACCGGCCACCTCCAGGTTGTCTGTCACCACCTGGATCATTTTGCCCGAGAACTCTTCCGTGCCTCGGCTGCGGCAACGAACAGCAGCGATATGCGCCGCCCGGCGAACCGAGGGCGAATCATCGCTCAGTTCAACCAGTTTTTACAGAAAGGGCACCGAGTCGGGGCTGCCGCAGTAGTACAGGGCCGTGGCCAGGGAGAGGCGCACCGCACCGCTGCTGTCGCAAAGCACCCGGTGGAGCATGTCCAGTATC
>PWLI01000073.1 GCA_003559415.1 Clostridiales bacterium
GACGGGCGGGCAACCCTTGTCCCCTCCTATTTGGCCTTGCTCCGGGTGGGGTTTACCAAGCCAGCCAGTCACCTGGCTGCTGGTGCGCTCTTACCGCACCGTTTCATCCTTGCCGCGGCAAAGCCGGGCGGTTTGATTTCTGTGGCACTTTCCTTAAGGTCACCCTCACTGGACGTTATCCAGCACCCTGCCCTGCGGAGCCCGGACTTTCCTCAGGCATTTTCATGCCTGCGACTGCCCCGCTTACTCGCTTCAATCCATTGTTAACATAACATAGAAGCGTCGATCAGTCAAGATGCCCTCTGGCAAGTTCCAGGACCATTCGGGCTATTTCCTGGCCCGCCTGGGGCTTGCCCATGCCCGCGGCCGCTGCCGACATTTTTTCCAGCCGGGAAGGGTTGGACAACAAGTCTGTTACCTGGCTGGCCAGGATATCGGCGCTTAGTTGGTGCTCCTCCACAACTACCGCTGCTCCGGCAGTGGCCATGGAGCGGGCATTGTGAAGCTGGTGGTCATCTGAGACATTGGGAGAGGGAATTAGCAAAGACGGCCGCCCCATTGCCGTCAGCTCATGCATCATGCCGCCGGCCCGGGCCACCACCAAGTCGCAGGCGGCCAACATCTCCGGCATGTTGTCTATGTAGCTTTTAAGCACCATGTTGTTCCGCAGATTTTCCGGCACAACCAGCTTGCTGTACTCCTCTTGCATCCAGGAGAAATAGCGGGCGCCGGTGGCATGCACCAGTACCGTATTGCCATCGCCGACAATACGGCTGGCCGCCTCCATCACAACCCTGTTCAACTGTTGAGCGCCACCGCTGCCGCCTACAGCAATAACCAGTTTTTGCTCTGCTGACAGACCCATCTTGCTGCGGGCGCCAGTGCGGTCAGCTTCAAAAATTTCCCGACGGACCGGGTGCCCGGTAACCACCGTACGGGCCCGGTTGGAAATGCGGCTGACTGCATCACCGTGGCTGACCGACACCACATCCACCCGGGGAGCCAGCCACCGGGTGGTCAAGCCGGGGTAGGCGTTTTGCTCCTGAATCAGGGTAGGCAGGCCCAGGCGGGTTGCCGCCAGCACCACCGGCCCCGAAACATAGCCGCCGGTGCCTACAACTGCATGGGGAGCAAAGTCCTGAATTATCTTGCTGGCAGCTTTTACCGCCGCTGCCGCCTTGAACACGGCAGTAACATTTTTAAATGTCAGGCGGCGATGAAAAAACCTGACATCAACAAAACGAATGTCATAGCCCAAGCGGGGTATGACATCTGCCTCAAGGCCCCGGGGGGCGCCGACAAACAACAACCGGGAGTCAGGGGCCAGCCGCAGTATTTCCTCCGCAACCACCACTCCCGGGTAAACATGGCCGCCAGTGCCGCCACCGGTTATAATTATCCTCAACGATTCACTCATCGCTTTCTTCCTTTAAAAGATCCGCCACCTGCTGCTGGGGCACCAGTATTCTGCCACAACTGCTGCAGCGGGTATATTGGTTGCCCTTTTTCAGGGCATTGACATTGAGCACCGACTGTTCAATCCCACAGGCGCCGCAATTGGCATTTTTTAACAACGCCATGGGACGTTTTTTCTGCGCCACCAAATCATTATATATATCCAACATATACCCCGGGATTTCTCCCCGCAACTCTTCCCTTTGTTCCTTCCACTTGCCGTATTCGGACTTGATTTCTTTTTGACGCTCAGCCAGGCGGGCGCTGCGGGAACGGCTTTGTTCCTCCAGGCGCTGCAAGCGGAGAGTTTCGTTGGCTATTCTTTGTTCCAATTCATCCAGGCGATTGATATGCCCCAGTTGCTTTTCCTCAAGATATGCCTTGCGCTTTTCCAGTTCCGAAATTTTTTGTTGAAGTGACAGCAGCTCCTTGCTCTGTCCTCCCTGCTGATAGAGCTGCTCCTCATGCTGAACGAGCTTGTTGCCTATGGATTGGGTTTCCTGCACCGCAGCATCATATTCTTCTTTGATGGATTGCCATTGCTCACGGGCTTTTTCTATGCCGGAGCGAATGGCATCAAGGTCAGACCGGGACTCCCGGGCTGCCAGTTCTTTAATGTGGTCCCATTCTTTGCGGAGCCTGACCATTTCCACCTCTACCTGCTGCAGTTGCCACATCTGTTTCAGAAAATCCATACCCATGCCCTCCTATTCCTCCACACGGTGTTGCCAAACATATACAGCTAATTGACTATTTCACTCTCTTTGTTTCAACACCCACTGCAACACTTCCTCCAAAAACTCAGTGCGTTGTTGCAACAAGACCTGTCGTTGTTGAGCTTGCCTGGAGTCGCTCTGTTGAGCTCCGGCAGCAGCACGGGCCAGTGTGGCCAGACGTTGCTGTAACAAGTCAGGCAACAGCGGATGGCAACAAGAAACCAACAACGGACCGACTTCCAGCAATGGGTCCTGAGAATCAAGGTTGAATGTAGATTGGGATTCGGGCCCGGCGCCAATTACTTCATAGATGCGGTCCCCTTCCTGGACCAGATCTTCACTGATCAGGCCCCAGCGGTTTACCGCCAGCCAACGCCTGACTTCCCCTGCCTGACTCATGGGCTGCAACACGAGATTTCTCACCGTTTCCAACTGGTGCAGCCCCTGACCCAGTATCCGGGTAATAAGGTTGCCTCCCATGCCGGCAACAATCAGCACATCAACCTCGTCATCGGGAGCAAGGGCGCTGAGGCCATCACCCAGACGCAGGGTGATTCGGTCAGCCAAGTTAAACAGGTTGATGGTTTCCCGGGCTGACTGCAGGGGGAAACTGTTGGCATCGGTGGCAATTACCCTGCGGGCAATCCGGTTGACCATGAGGTATACAGGAATATAGCCGTGGTCGGTGCCGATGTCTGCCACAACAGTGCCTTCCGGCACCAGGGCAGCCACAGCTTGGAGCCGGGGAGTGAGTTTCACTCTCTCACCTTCCTCCACTGTTTATCATAGCGAGCCTACTTGATATTATTCCATATGTTTTTAATAAACCCTTTTTCAAATACAAAAACACTGCCAAGGCAGTGTAAATGTTTGGTGACCCCTAGGGGACTCGAACCCCTGTTACCGGCTTGAAAGGCCGGTGTCTTAACCACTTGACCAAGGGGCCAGTATGGTGGGCCCACCTGGACTCGAACCAGGGACCGACCGGTTATGAGCCGGTTGCTCTACCAGCTGAGCTATAGGCCCGTATGGCTCCCCAGGCAGGACTCGAACCTGCAGCCTACCGGTTAACAGCCGGTTGCTCTACCATTGAGCTACTGAGGAATGCCAGACACATCCTAAATTATAGCACAGTTTTACAGGCAGTCAATAGTTGTCAATACCGCCTTCTCATGGTTGCCACAATGTAACCCGCCAGGAAGCCGGCAATCAACATAAACAGTATCAGGAGTATTTGGGACATGGGAAAGCTCCAAAACAGCAACCTGACAGTAGTTACATGGGTGTTTTGAATCAGGATGATTAAACTCAGCACTGCCAACACAATTAAAGCTATGGTCTTGGGTTTCATTTTACACCTCCACTGTTGTTGAGGGTTGCCCCATGGACAAAATCACCCCCTACGGAGTGATTTGCACCTCGCTATTCCAGGTAATCCTTGAGTCGCTTGCTGCGGCTGGGATGTCTCAGTTTGCGCAATGCCTTGGCCTCAATCTGCCGAATCCTCTCCCGGGTGACACTGAAACGTTTACCCACTTCCTCCAATGTCCGGGGCTTGCCGTCATCCAGGCCAAAACGCAGGCGCAGCACTTTTTCCTCACGATCGGTCAGTGTGTGCAAAACATCCTCCAGCTGTTCTTTGAGCAACTCAAAGGCAGCAGCATCGGAAGGAGCCAGCGCCTCATGGTCTTCTATAAAATCCCCCAGGTGGCTGTCGTCTTCCTCACCTATCGGTGTCTCCAGAGAAACGGGGTCCTGGGAAATCTTCAGTATTTCCCGAACCTTCTCCGGCGTCATGTCCATATGCTCAGCAATTTCTTCGGCAGTGGGCTCCCGGTTGAGCTCTTGGACCATTTGTCGGGATACCCGCACCAGCTTGTTTATCGTCTCCACCATGTGCACCGGAATGCGAATGGTCCGGGCCTGATCGGCAATGGCCCGGGTGATTGCCTGACGAATCCACCAAGTCGCATAGGTGCTGAACTTATACCCCCGGCGGTAATCAAATTTTTCAACAGCCTTGATCAGACCAAGATTGCCTTCCTGAATAAGGTCCAAAAAGGACATCCCCCGGCCGACATAGCGCTTGGCGATGCTTACCACCAGGCGCAAGTTCGCTTCCACCAGTTTGCGTTTTGCCATGGCATCGCCAGCTTCCATGGCCATGGCCAGGTCAATTTCCTCCTGGGCAGAGAGCAGGGGAACCCGTCCAATTTCTTTTAGGTACATACGAACAGGATCGGTAACACTGATTCCATCGGGCAAGGAAATGTCCAGCTCTTCCTCCTCTTCATCATCGGAAGAAAGTTTACCATCACTGTCCAAATCCAATACAGGCAAGCCCTCATCTCCTGCTTCCATGACATCAATGCCCATGCCGGTGAGGGTTTCATAAAACCCGTCAATTTGTTCAGGAGACAAATCAAATTCTTGCAGCCCATCCATGATTTCCTTGTAAGTCAGGATGCCCCGTTTTTTACCTTGGTTGATCAAATCTTGTTTGACTATTTCCAGCTTTGATTCTTCCCTGGCCATGTTATCACCCCTTTCCGGGAGCAGCATATATTCATCACCGGATTAACCCGGTGACAGTTTCTGTAATTGTTCTATTCGCTTTTGGCGACGGCATATCCTTCATTCACGGAAAAATTTTACCATTGACAACAAATCTGTCACATAAATTACATCACCAGTCCTGCCACGGTTTGGGCAGGAAATGCTGACGGTACAGCGCCAGGGCATAGCGGTCGGTCATGCCGGCTATATAGTCGCAAACTGCCTGGGAGGCATCCGATTGCTGTTGCAGCTTTTCGGGCAACAGGTGTGTGTTGGCGGTAAAAAACTCATATAGTTGCAGCAGCAGCTTCTTTGCCTTGGCCTCCTCGCCCTTGGGCCGGGAACCGATATAGACATTGTCAAACATAAACTCCCGCAGTTCATCCAGGGCGCCGCCCTTGACACTGCCCAAAGACACCTTGTCCCCACGGCTGTGTTCAATCATGGCACAAACCAGGGAATTTATGCGGGCAGACGTAGACTCACCCAGCTCTGCCAGAGATTTGGCCGGCAGGTCCTTTGTATCCAGCACCCGGGCCCGGATGGCATCATCGATGTCGTGGTTTACATAGGCGATGCGGTCGCAGATTCGCACTATTTGCCCCTCCAGGGTGGCAGGCAGATCCAATCCGGTGTGGTGCAAAATCCCATCGCGCACTTCCCAGGTCAAGTTCAACGGCTCCAGGTGACAAACCACCCGCAGACTCTGCTGATTGTGGCAAAATCCTCCGGGATGAATGGAGTTGAGAGCTTCCTCCCCGGCATGGCCAAAGGGGGTATGGCCCAAGTCATGGGCCAGGGCGATGGCCTCCGTCAAGTCTTCGTTGAGCCGGAGGGCCCGGGCCACCGTCCGGGATATTTGAGACACCTCCAGTGTATGGGTCAGGCGGGTGCGAAAATGATCGCCTTCTGCAGCCAGGAAAACCTGGGTTTTATGCTTAAGGCGGCGAAAGGCCTTGCTGTGAATAATTCTGTCCCGGTCCCGTTGAAACTCAGTGCGCACCTGGCAAGGCTCTTCCGGGTGTTCTCTGCCCCGGCTGCTGCGGACCGCCCTGACTGAAAGAAAGCACTGCTCATAAAGTTGGCGGTAGTCCATGAAGTCACCCCCGTGACAGTTATTTCCACAGCTTGGCCGCAAAATCCTGCCAACAAAAAAAGGCGGCAGGTTTCTGCCGCCTGGTATTGCTAACGGGTTAGGGCTGCCTGGGCCGCAGCCAGCCGGGCCACCGGCACCCTATAGGGTGAACAACTGACATAGTCCATGCCCAACATGTGGCAAAATTCTATGGAGTTGGGATCGCCGCCGTGCTCGCCGCATATTCCCAACTTGAGACCGGCCTTCTCCTGACGGCCCAGGGTGACAGCAGTGTCCATCAGCCGCCCCACACCCTCCCTGTCCAGCACAGCAAAGGGGTTTTCATCCAGTATTTTGTCAGCGATATAGGCAGGCAACACCTTTCCTTCAGCATCATCGCGGCTGAAACCAAAGGTGGTTTGGGTCAGATCGTTGGTGCCAAAGGAAAAGAAATCGGCGTGGGCAGCAATCTCATGGGCAGTGACGCAGGCCCGGGGAAGTTCTATCATTGTCCCAATCAGGATGTCCAGCTTTTGGCCAGTCTCTTCTTCCACCTGCTTCTGGATTATTTCCACCTGGTGGCGCAACCGTTGCAGTTCATTGTGATGGCTGACCAGGGGAATCATGATTTCCGCCTTGACATTGCCACCATCTGCCTGCAACCGGGCAGATGCCCGCAGAATTGCCTCGGCCTGCATCTTGTATATCTCGGGATGAATCAGCCCCAGGCGGCAGCCGCGGTTGCCCAACATGGGGTTGGCTTCTTCCAGGTTTCGCACCTGGCGCAACAGCGCCTTTTTCTCAGCCAGGCCCTGGCCTGTCTGGTTGGCAGACTCCATCAGGGCCACGTCCACAGCCAGCTTTTCCGCCGACGGCAAAAACTCGTGCAAGGGTGGGTCCAACAGCCTGATCGTCACCGGCAATCCATCCATGGCTTGAAAGATTTCATAAAAATCCTGCAACTGTATGGGCATAAGCTGGTCCAACGCCTGTTGCCGGTCAGCGGTGTTGTCAGCGAGAATCATCCGTTGGACAACAGGCAGCCGGTTGCCGTCCATAAACATATGCTCTGTACGGCACAGGCCAATGCCCTGGGCGCCGAATTCCCGGGCCTTGCGGGCATCTGCCGGATTATCGGCATTGGCGCGAACGCCCAGCTTGCGGAACTCGTCAGCCCAGCTGAGGAGCAGGGAGAACTCCGGGCTGATTTCCGGCTCCACCAGGGGAACTTGTCCCCAAATTACCCGGCCGGTGCCTCCATCCAGGGAAAGCAAATCACCCGCTTTGAGCTCCCGGCCCCCGGCAATCGCTTTCTTGCCGGGCAAATCTATCTGCAATCCCTCGCAACCACACACACAGGGTTTGCCCATGCCCCGGGCCACCACCGCCGCATGGCTGGTCATGCCGCCCCGGGATGTCAAAATCCCCTGGGCAGCAACTATGCCATGGATGTCATCAGGGGTAGTCTCGGGACGGACCAATATAACTTTCTGCCCGGAATCAGCAAGCCGTTCTGCCTCGTCAGAATCAAAAACGATTACTCCGCAGGCGGCGCCGGGAGAAGCCGGCAGGCCCTTGGCCAGTACGTCCACAACTGCCTCGGGGGAGACCTGACGATGCAAGAGGTTGGCCAGTTGATGGGCATCCACGCGGCCCAACGCCTGTTCCTTGGAAAGCAGGCCCTCATTGACCATGTCAACAGCTATCTTTACCGCCGCCCGGGCTGTCCGCTTGCCCCAGCGGGTTTGCAGCATGAAGAGTTTGCCGTGCTCCACAGTAAATTCTATGTCCTGCATGTCGCCATAATGCTGTTCCAGCAATTTGCACACATCAATCAGCTGCTGCCATGCCTCAGGCAGCAAACTGCTGATTTCGCTTATCGGGCGGGGGGTGCGGGTTCCGGCCACCACATCTTCCCCCTGGGCATTTATCAGAAACTCACCGTAGAGTTTGTTCTCACCAGTGGAGGGGTCCCGGGTAAACAGCACCCCTGTTCCCGAGTTGTCACCGGCATTGCCAAAGACCATTTGCTGGACGTTGACAGCAGTGCCGTAATGGTCAGGTATTTTATTTATCTTCCGGTAAACCTGAGCCCGGTTGTTGTTCCAGGAGGAAAACACCGCCATCACCGCAGCATAGAGTTGGTCCAGGGGTTGCTGGGGAAAGCTGGCCCGGGTGGCGCGATAAATCAATTGCTTGTATTTTTCCACCAGCTGGCCAAGCATTTCTTCATCCAGCTGGGTATCTTCCTTGACTCCCGCCTTTGACTTCACCGCCGATAAAATTGCCTCAAAGTCATGGTGGGGAACCTGCATCACCACATCGCCGAACATCTGAATAAAGCGCCTGTAGCAATCCAGGGCAAACCGCCGGTCTCCCGTCTTGGCAGCCAATCCTTCAACAGTCCAGTCATTCAGGCCCAGGTTCAAGACGGTGTCCATCATTCCCGGCATGGAAACCGGCGCACCGGATCTGACCGACACCAACAAGGGGTCGCTCTCCCCGCCAAAAACCTTGCCGCTTCTCTGCTCCAGCTGAGCCACTGCCCGGTTGATCTCTTCCTTGAGCTGGTGGGAAAGGCTGTCGCCGGCGGCAAAATATTCCTTGCAGGCTGCAGTGGTAATGGTAAATCCCCCGGGGACCGGCAGACCCATTGCCGTCATCTCCGCCAGGTTGGCGCCTTTTCCACCCAACAACTCTTTGTCTTTCGTACCTGCAGAAAAGGGAAGCACCCATTTCTCAGCCATCGTTCCGCCTCCTCAGAACTTCCAGTAGTTTGCCGGCAGTTTCTTCCACCGCCTTGTTCGTCACATCAAAGACCGGGCAACCGATTTTCTTGATAATTTCTTCGGAGAACTCCAGCTCCTGCAGTATGCGCTCCATTGAAGCATAGCTGGACTCATGGCGCAGCCCCAACGCCAACAGACGCTCGCGCCGTATCTCATAGAGCTGGTTGGGAGATATCGTCAGGCCCACCACTTTGTCCTTGGGCAATTGGAACAATTCTTCCGGCGGTTGAACTTCCGGCACCAATGGCACGTTGGCGACTTTTATTTGCTTGTGTGCCAAGTACATGCTCAGGGGTGTCTTGGAAGTCCGGGATACGCCAATCAGCACCATTTCCGCCAGGGCCAGACCCCGGGGGTCCTTGCCGTCATCATACTTGACCGCAAATTCGATGGCCTCCACCCGTCGGAAATACTGGGCATCCAGCTTGCGAACCAGACCCGGCTCCAAACGGGGCTCACCAGGCATAATGGTTTTAAAGGCATCCATTACCGGCCCCATGACATCGACGTGGGGCACTCCCTGTTCAGCGGCATGCTGTGCGACTTTTTGCCGCAGTTCAGGAATAACCATTGTATAGATTATGATAGCTTGGTGCTCCCGGGCCTCCTCAACGGCTTCCCGGATGGTTTCTTCGTCGGTTACATAGGGAATGCGCCGCAGCTGTACCGACATGCCGTTGTACTGGCTGGCAGCGGCCTTGGCCACAAACTCTGCTGTTTCCCCGACGGAATCTGAAAGAATATAGACATTTGGTTTGTTATCCATATATACCCTCCTCGAAATTGCCCCTGGCCAATTCCTGCAACAGCTCCATGGCTGCACTGCGGTCAAAACGCCCGGTGGGGCTCCTTCCTTCCCTCAGCACCGGCAAACATTCCACCTTGCTCTCAGCAAGCCTCTCAATTGCTTCCAGCAGTGTGGCATTTTCATCCAGCCATTCCACCTGGGGGTAGCGGGTCATGACAAGCTCCACTGGCAGTTTGTGCAAATCCGATCCGCCCATGGAAACCTTGAGCAAATCCTTGCTGGTAACCACACCGGCCAAGTTGCCCGACTCATCCACCACAAACAGGGTGCTGTGGTCCTCCAAAAACAGGGCGACTATGGCATCATAGGCAGACCGGCCGGTTTCCACCACCAAAGGAAGGGCTGTCACCGTCTTTAGCTTCACCGAGTCCATGTGTTCTGCCAGCATTGTCCGGGCCTCAGACCCGGAATAGTAATACCCCACCCGCGGACGGGCATCCAGCAGGCCCAACATGGTGAGAATGGTCAGGTCCGGGCGCAGGGTGGCTCGGGTCAGATTAAAGTGAACGCCAATTCCATCACCGGTAATTGGCCCCTTTTCCTTGACCAGCCGCAATATTGCCTGCTGTCTTTTGCTAAGCTTTATGACAATCACCACCTAATGTGACATACTAATTAAGCTATAGACATAATTATACTATACTAATCAAATATTTGAACCCCTGTGAGCGAGTTTTTTTAGGCGGGAAACCTCGTCAGTTGTTAATTTCCTATACCTGCCCCTTTCCACCCCCGTCAAAGTCATAAATCCCAGGGAAATGCGCTCCAAGTCAGCAACACGGCAGCCCAGGGCTGCAAACATTCTTTTGACCTGGCGCTTTCTCCCCTCAGTGAGAGTCAGGTCAATCACAAATTCATTGCCCTGCTGGTGACGCAAAAGAACCTTGGCCGGGGCAGTGGGCCCATCTTCAAGTTTCAGGCCCCCTTCCAGTTTTTTCAGTGAAACAGCTGTCAGCGGCCCCTTGCCAGTCACCCGGTAAGTCTTGGGTATGCCCCGGGATGGATGGAGCAGGGCATGGGTCAGTTCACCGTCATTTGTGACCAGCAACAACCCCGTTGTATCCATGTCCAAGCGGCCCACCGGCCACACCCGGGGTTCCGTCGGCAGCAAGTCCATGACGGTGGAGCGGCCATGGGTGTCTGCAGCGGTGGTCACATGGCCCGCCGGCTTGTTAAGCAAGTAGTAAACCAGCCGGGGCTGGGAAATAGAAACACCATCGACGGAAATCTCCGAGGATGGAGCGACCTTGGCTCCCAAAGTGTCCACGACCACACCATCCACTTTCACACGGCCTTCAACAATCATTTGCTCGCAGCGACGGCGGGAGGCAATGCCGGCCCGGGCCATTACCTTTTGCAATCTCTCCATTGGCAACCTCCTGCAAACCAACCCGCCAGCAGCGGGTTGGGAAGATGCTACCGGGCCACGACAATACCGCCGCGGCCGGCATGCGTTCCTATGGTGCTTCCCATTTCCCGGACAAACACTTCACCGGGACGATAGCGGTAACTGATTTCTGAAGCCAGCATTTCTGCCTCACTGAGACAGTAGACATGGGATATGCCGACAATTTCCCGGGACCAGTCCTTCGGCGGATCCTCGCCCACCAGGTCTGCCACCCGGTCCAGCGCCCGGTTTCTTCCCCGCACCCGTTCAAGTATCTGAATGGTCCCGGCAGAGCTGCGGGTGAGAATGAGCTTGAGGTCAGGAATGGCAGCGGCGCTGCGGGCAAAAATATTCATCCGCCCGCCACGGACGATGTTCTCGACAGTGTCGGGGGTAAAGAATATGCGCATCTCCATGCGATGCCGGCGCACATACTCGGCCACCTCCGCCAGCGTTCCCCCGGCTTCAGCAGCCCGGGCAGCCTTGACAGCCAAAATCCCCACGCCCACTGAGGCCAACAGCGAGTCAACCACAACAACATCGGGGCCCAGCGTTTCCGCCGCCATGGCGGCGCTGATGTATGTACCGCTAAGGCCCGACGAAATAGTAACAATCAGCACCTGGTGACCCTGCTCCAACAGAGGGCGGCAGGCCAGCTCGAAATCCCGGGGCGGCGGCTGGGATGTGGTGGGAAGTTCTTCCCGGGTCAAAAGCAGCCGCTGAAACTCCCGGGGCGACAGGTCTACGCCATCATGATATGTATCGGCACCAAAATTTACTCTCAGGGGTACCACCGTTATGTCATGCCGGCGAACTATCTCTTCCGGCAAATCACAGGAAGAATCCGTCACAATCTTTAGCATCCCTGCACCCCCTGCAGTAGTTTATTTTTGTCCAAACCGCCGTTCTTCGCCCTTCCACAACCGCACGATGTTGGAGCGGTGGCGGTAAACTGCCATGGCCAACAGCACCAGGCTGAGCAATTTAAAGGCTATGGACTTGTCGCTGACCCACAGCAACACCGCCATTACACCCACAAGGTTAAGCGACCCCAGGGAGACATACCTGGTAACCAGGACGTTGAAAATCGCAAAAACCACCGCAATCAGGCCATAGACTGGGAAAAGATACACGTATGTACCAATCGAAACAGCTATTCCCTTGCCGCCGCGGAAGCCCACGTAAACAGACCAGTTATGGCCGGTGACCGCTGCCAGGGCAGCCAGGGCCACCGCCCAGTCTCCACCAACAAATGTCCTGGTCAGCCAAAGGGGCAAAATCACCTTGGCCACATCCATCAGCGCCACTAAAACACCCAGCCGCGGGCCCAACACCCGGTAGGCGTTGGTACCGCCTATATTGCCGCTGCCTTCGCTGGTGATGTCAATTCCTTTAAACTTGGCCAGGATGTAAGCGGAGGGAATCGCTCCCAACAAATAACTGCCAACAAAAACAATTGCCAACTCCATACTATTTCACCTCTTTGTCAAAATGCCGCCAGATTTCCGGCCGGGAACATGACACTGCTTTGGCCCCGGCAGCCAGTACCTGGTTGACATCATCCACAGTCTCTATCAACCCGCCAGCAATGATTGTGCTTTTTATTTGCGGGCGCAGCTGCCCAATCACCCGGGGCAACACCAGTCCGGGCAATATCTCAACGGCATCGGGCTTGACCCCGGCCGCCACCCGCAGACCAGTTTGTACAGCTGTAGAGTC
>PWLI01000108.1 GCA_003559415.1 Clostridiales bacterium
CAGACAGCCAGGGTTCAAGCATCCCTGGCGTCAAGTGGCAGAAATGCTTTTTTACCTGATTTTCTGGCCCCTTTCGCCCATTGAATACAGGGCTTACAGGTTTGGTCGCACCGGTATCGGGCCCAAACAGATGAGGACCTATCTTCGCAACACCCATGCCACCAAGGTGCTCCGTCCCCGCCTCAATGACCGAGAGTGGGCGCCCCTGCTGGAAAACAAGTTGTTTTTCAACAGCTACTACAATCAAAGGGGGCTGCCGGTAAGCACCATCTACGGCATGTTCCATCCCATATTTGGCGCAGATATAGAGGGCAACCCCTTGCGCGACGCCGACGACATACTGACCTGGCTGGACAAAAACAAAATCAGTGAGTTTGTCGTCAAGCCCCTGGCCGGCGGCGCTGGCACTGCCGTGCTGGTGCTGGAGACAGTAAGATCTGACGAAGATGGGGTTCAGTTTGAGGACCGAAGCGGCCAGCGCTACACCTGCCAACAATTGGCACAACACATGTCCCAGACCTTCCATTACCGGCACCAGGGGTTTCTGCTGGAGGAGCGTTTAATCGGCCATCCCGACCTGGCCCGGTTCAACCCCAGCTCTGTCAACACCTGCCGCATCGTCACCCTGCTCAACCTGGACGGGCAGGCAGAGATTCTCTATGCCACGCTGCGCATCGGCGGGCCGGGAAGAAATACCGACAACTGGCACACCCAGGGCATTGCCGCCGGCATAGACAAGGACACCGGGGTTATTGGCGAAGGCATGGTGCGGCCGGAGTTCGGAGGAACAATCCACACCAGCCACCCCGCCACCGGCGCAAAGTTCACCGGTGAAAAAATCCCCGATTGGCCGGAGATTTGCCGGTTGGTGGAAAAAGCGGCCCGCATTACACCCTTCGTCCACAGTGTGGGCTGGGATGTGGCAGCCACGCCAACGGGCCCGGTGATGGTTGAAGCAAATTTTAAGTGGAGCCCGTTTATTGTCCAGGCTTTTCACGGGGGGATGCTCACCCCGGAAAACCGCAAAAAGCTTGCCCAGTTTGGCCTGCGCTTCCCCTAAAACTCTTTGGGAGGGATATCAATGTTTGCCGACAGACTTGATGCCGCCCGCAAATTGACGGAAAAGCTGCCGCCTCAGGCAAAGGACATGGACATTGTGTTGGCCATACCCCGGGGTGCCGTGGAAATAGGCCTGGTCCTTGCCCAACACCTGGCCTTGCCCCTGGACTTGCTCCACGTGGCAAAAATAGGCACGCCTGGCCAGGAAGAGCTGGCGCTGGGTGCCGTGGCTACTGACGGCACCGCCTGGTACAATCAAGACCTGGTGGTCCAGCTGGACATCTCCCCGGCACAGATGGAGCAGTTCAAAGAGCAGACCCTGGACCGGCTGCAAATGCGCATGTACCGCTATCGGCCGCCACTGGACATGGCATCCCTTCGGGACAAAGGGGTGTTGCTGGTGGACGATGGCGTGGCCACCGGGGCCACCCTGCTGGCCGCCGCCAAGGTGGCAAAAGCCGCCGGAGTTGCCCATTTGGGCATAGCCGTGCCTGTGGCCTCAGCCCAGGCTGCTGAGCTGCTCAGCGACAATTGCGACTTCTTCGCCGCCGTTGCCACCCCCCGGGATTTTATGGCGGTGGGACAATACTACCGGAGCTTTCCCCAGGTTGAAGATGAGATGGTGCGCCAGTTGCTAAACCAAGCCCAGGACAAGCAGAAATGAACAGGCTCAAAGCCCCGGCTTTGTTGCTGGCAGCGTGTTGTTTTTTCCTTGCCTGCGCACAACAGACAGTTCCGGAACCGCCGGAACCGGTGGCGGTAACTGTCAATGCCGATTATGACCATCCCTTCCTGCACCTGGATGTGCACCCTCCCCAGGCGGCACAACACCTGGTGCCGGGGTTGGTGCCCCGGCCGCTTTTCAACCATGAATCCTCTCCGGGGCAAGTAACCATAGAGCTTTTGGACAACTGGGACTACCAACGAGAATATATTGTAACTCTCCAGGTGGCGTCTTCCGCCACCGATGAGTTCTATTTGGAAAAACCCTTCTCCTTCACCTTTCAAACGCCCCCTGCCCGCTTCGACCTGGTGGCAGTGGGCGATGTAATGCTGGACAAGCTCACTTCCCGGCGGCTGAGACACTATGATACTGCATACCCGATGAAACATATCAGGCACATTACGTCATCCGGCGATTTGAACTTTGCCAACCTGGAATCTCCACTGTCAGACAGGGGTACTCCCGCTTCCAAGCGCTATGTCTTCCGTGGCCGCCCTGAGGCGGTGGAAGTGCTGCTGGATGGCGGCTTCAACCTGGTCAGCCTGGCCAACAACCACATCCTGGACTACGGGGTAAAGGCCATGGCCGACACCATTTCCATTTTGGATGATCATGACATCGCCCACGTCGGGGCAGGCATGGATTTGCACTCTGCCCGCCAGGGTTACATCAGCGAAATTAATGGCGTCAAGGTGGCGGTGCTGGCCTACACCCGGGCGGCCCCCATGCGCTACTACCCCGCCTGGCAGGCGGAGGAAGACAAGCCGGGCACCATGTTCTATTATCGCAAGGACCTGGTGCTGGAAGACCTTGAGCGGGTGCGGCAACAGGCCGATGTGGTGATTGTCTCCGTCCACTGGGGCAACGAATACACCCACAGCGTCACTCAAGAGCAAGTCAACATGGGCCGCCTGCTGGTGGACAACGGCGCCGACCTGGTGCTGGGCCATCACAGCCACGCGCCCCAGGGGATAGAGTTCTACCAGGGCAAGCCGATAGTCTACGGGCTGGGCAACTTCATATTCTACCCCTTTCGCATACCAATTTGTGACGAAACCTACATATTCCGGGCCACCCTCGGCCGTGACGGCGTGGAAACCATCCGCCTGACCCCGGTGCTGCTGGGCGACAGCCAGCCCTTCGTCCCCCAGAGACAGCAACTGGAGCGGCTGCAACAGGTCATCGGCAGTTTGATGGACCAGTTCGGCACCGGCTGGGAAATTGACGGCCAGGACATAGTCATAGAAGTTCCGTAAAAAATACCCCGGCGGCTTGGCCTCCGGGGTATTTCTATCGTCCTGTTTCTGCCAAAAACTCCCTGACCACCCGGGCAAAATCCTCGGGGTATTCTTCATG
>PWLI01000071.1 GCA_003559415.1 Clostridiales bacterium
AATTACAACTGGACGGAGCAAGTGGAGAGCTGGCTGGGCGCATTGCTTCCCTGACAACTGCAAAACAAAGGCGGCTGCCAGGCAGCCGCCTTTTTCTTCTAAGAGGGAGTAAAGCCCTGTTGTTGCCACCATTCGTCCCGCAGGTTGTCATAGTCCCGCTGGAACTGCTGAAGGTGTTCGTATTCCCAGTCCACAAGCTTTTTGTACAGTTCCTTGGCAACGTCATGCTGGCTGTCTTCAGCAGCCTGGTTGTAAAAATCAATAGCCGCTTTTTCCATCTGGATGCCGATTCCGAAAACTGAAACCGCCATGGAACCGGTTTCCCTTCCGGCTTTCTTCCATTGGAATATGCGCGGTGAAGGCGGGTCTTCCAACTTGCTGACATCAAATTCTTCAGGCTTGCCGGCTGCCAGCTTGTCATGAAGGTCCTTGAGCCAGTCAATGTGCTTCAGTTCTTCCCGGGCCAGCTGGGTAAAGGCCTCTGCAGCTTCCGGGTCATCCACTTGCTTGGCAGCCAACATGTAGAAGTCATATCCTTCAGTCTCGTTGAGAATGGCCTGTCTGATGATGTTAACTTCCTTTTCCATCTTTGCTCCGCTCCTTTTTATTTAATTGGACTTGCAACTGCTTCCAACGGTATTGTCCCATAAAAATGCCGGCTATGGCAAATATAAACGCAGCGATAATAAACATCACCGGAAACATTTCCACAACTACCTCGTCAAAGCTTTTCCCATAGATGCCCATGTGCAGCAAAAAGGAAAGCAGCAGGTAAACGCCCAGCGTCGGCAACCCCCAACCAATAACGCCCCGCATGAGGACGAACTTGGGTTTTCCCATGGCCGCTTCCGCTTTCAGTTGTTTGCGGGTTGGCGCTTGGTTTTTTTTCTCAGCCATTGTGATTCACCCCCCTTGAGGTTACAGGCTGAAGTCCCCGGTGTGGCATACCTCCAGGAACCTGGCCAACAATTTGGCAGTATCCGCAATGTCGTTTTTGTTCAGTGTTTCCACATTGCTGTGAACGTAGCGGGTGGGCACAGACAAAGTGATTACCGGGCAACCGCTGTGGGAACGCTCAATCGCTCCGGCATCGGTTCCACCCCGGGGCAATATTTCCAGTTGGTACTTGATCTCTTCTTTCCCAGCCAGCTGGCGCATAAACTTGACAAGCTTGTAATTGGAAATGGAAGCACTGTCCATGACCTTGATTGCCGTGCCTTCCCCCAGGGCCGTTACCTGGGTGCTCTTGTTGCCACCTGGCACATCCAGGGCCAACGTTACATCCAACGCCACACCCAGGTCGGGACGGATGCCATAGGCGCTGGTTACCGCGCCCCGGAGCCCGACCTCTTCCTGGACAGACGCCACCGCATAAACATCTGCTTCATGGTCTTTCAGCTGGCGGAGAGCTTCCAACATGACCCATACCCCGGCCCGGTCGTCCATGGCCTTGCCGGAAACGTTGTCACCTATTTCAGCGAAGTCCCGGCGCAAAGTTACAGGGTCGCCCACAGAAACCAGTTTTTCCACTTCTTCCTTGGAAAGGCCCACATCCACAAAGAAGTCACTGAGTTTCAACGGGGTCTTGGCTTCTTCCGGCGTCATTACATGTATTGGTTTGACGCCGGGCATCAGCACCCCTGGCAGCATTTTTGTTCCATGGACGTCAACCCGTTGAGCAACCAGCGTCCGGGGGTCAAAACCGCCAACCGGATTGAGACGCAAAAAGCCCTTGTCTTCGATGTGGGAAACTATAAACCCTATCTCATCCATGTGGCCGCTGATCATCACTTTCTTGCCGCCCTTGCCCTTCTTAAACCCAATCACATTCCCAATTGCATCCACCTGGATGCTGTCAACCAAGGGCTCCATTTCGGCTTTTACCAATGCCCGAATATGTTCTTCCCGGCCGGCAATTCCTGGTGTTTCCACCAATTTTTTCAGCAATTCCATATTGATTTTGCCTCCCCAGTCATTGTATTTCCTTATATTTTCTTTTATTCGCCTCCAATAGCGGCTAATCCTGCCCTTTTAGCTGCTTTACAGGCGTGTTTTTCTTGTCCTTCTGGAGGATTTAACGATTTTATAAAGAAATATATATACAACCTACTATAAATCGGAGATGATGGCATGAAAACTGGAATGATTACTCTTACCGTTCCGGAAGCAAAGCGATTGATTGCCCGGGGGGTGGCAGAGCTTCCCCAGGTTAAGCATGCCATGGCCAATGGCATTATCGTGATTTCCGGCGGCACGACAAATGGCTATGTGGCAGAAGAACTGACAGGCAAGTCAATAGATAAGGTGCTGTATACTGCCGGCATCATCTGCAACGGCAGAGGTTGCGTTACCGACCCGGGCCAACGGTTGGAACCGGTGGTGTTGGAGAAGGGGGCCGTGTCCAACACATCCTGGACTGAAGCGTTGGAAAAAATGCAACCCGGAGATGTGTTTATCAAGGGCGGCAATGCTGTAGACATTGAAGGCCATGTGGGCGTTATGCTGGGCAGCCCGGTGGGCGGCACCATTGGCAAGGCGTTGGGCACGTTGTCTGCCCGGGGGATTGAGCTGGTTGCCCCGGTAGGGAATGAGAAGCTGGTTCCCTCGGTAATCCAGGCGGCAGGCAGCATGGGCATCGGCAAACTTGATTACAGCCATGGCCTGCCCTGCGGTATGCAAGTGCTAACCGGCGCCACTGTGGTTGATGAAGTCGAAGCAGTGGAAATGCTCAGCGGATGCGCGGCAATCATAGCTGCCGGCGGCGGAGTGGGAGACTCTCAGGGGGCAGTGACCCTGACCTTCTCCGGCGAACAAAAAGCCTTCGATAAAGCTATTGAATTGTTGGAGAAAGTAAAGGGGGAGCAACCTGTGCCAGGTGACTCTCGGGATTGTCCTTGTGCAGCCCCCTGTGATTATGGCAAATCCCAGTCCACAAAGTAAGGGGGCATCGGTATGCAATCAATCAGAGCCAAACTTCTTTTGGCGGTTATCGCCACCCTGGTCGGAACCTTCCTGATTTCTACTGTGGCCAATTTGCGCCTGGTGGGCGACAACGTACAGGATCAGATTGACCAAATTGGCAGCACGCTGGTTCAAGAGCGGGGCAACCAAATTACCCTATGGCTTAGCAGCAGAAACCAGGAAGTTCAGCAGCTGGCCACCCACCCTCAGCTGACAATCCCCGAAGCAGAAGATTTGGAGGCACGGGTGGAGTTTCTTGCCAGACAGCACGATCAGTTTTTGACCTTTTATGAAAGTTTATTCTTCGTCGACACGGACATGATTGGCCACCTGCCCGAGGGCACCATCAATTTGGGGGACAGGGACTTGGCTGTGCTGGCTGCTTCTGAGGCAATGGACACGCTGCAGCCAGTTGTGAGCCAGCCCCACTCTTCCCAGCTTACAGATACACAGGTAATCTCCATATTTGCCCCCATTCTGGACGCAGATGACCAGCTGGTGGGATTGCTTGCTGCGACAATTGACTTGAGGCAATTCAGCGGTTTGCTGGCTGACCTCTTCGACCAGCAACTTTCCAGCTATGCCTATATCGTAGATCGGGAAGGCACCGTGGTAGCTCATCCCAACTCGGCCTTTATTTCCACAGCCAACATAATGATGACTGAAACCATTCCGGGGATTTCAGAAGTAGCTGAAACAATTCTGGCCCAACCGGAAGGCCAGGTGCGTTATGAGGCGGATGAAACAGAGTTTGCCTACTTCCGCCGCATGTTGGAAACCGATGGCTGGATTCTTATTTACAAGGTTTCCGGGGCGGCCGTGAGCCAACCTCTGGCACAAACCAGAAACTGGCTTATACTCAGTAACATTTTGGCGGTGGGGCTGGTTGGCGGAGTTATCTTCCTGGCCACCGAAGCCATCACCCGGCCGCTGCGCCAGATGGTGCAGGTACTGGGTGAGGTGGCCACCGGTGATTTGACCCAGAAAGTGGAAGTCCTTTCCCAGGACGAAGTAGGGCAAACTGCCCGTTTCGCCAACCTGATGGCCGATGGTTTGACCAGCATCGTCCGGGAAATTAAAAATGCCGCCAATACCATTGTCACATCGGGGCAGCAAATTGCCGCTTCCATTGAAGAAAGCACCAGCGGCTTGGAGCAGTCCAGCAACCTTGCTACCGAAATCGGAAGCAACATGCAGCTCAACGCTGCTTCAATTGACCAGACCAAAAACTCCGCCCAACACGTGGCGGACAGTGCCCAGATTGTATCCCGGTTGACCGGCGAGGCCGCCGAAGAATGTGCCACTGCTGTGCAGCAGGCCACCACCGGCAGCCAGGCCGTTGCCGACGTTGTGGCAGCCATGTCAGAAATCAGTTCATCAAGTGAGCAGGTCAACCAGCTGGTTGACAACCTCAGTGACTCTTCACAACGTATTGAGGACATGCTGGAACTGATAACCCAGATTTCTGAACAGACCAACCTGCTGTCTCTCAACGCCGCAATCGAGGCCGCCCGGGCCGGTGAAATGGGCCAGGGCTTTGCAGTTGTTGCCAGTGAGGTTCGCAAGTTGGCTACCCGAAGCACCCACGCTGTTGAGGAGATTGCCGAACTGGTTGAAGACATCAAGCGGAAGGTTGACGGCACCAGCAAGGCCGTTAGCCAGAGTAATGTCATCATTCACCAGGCGGAAGACCGCTCCCGCTTCACCATGAATACCATTGAAAACATGGTTACCAGCATCAACAACGTGGAGCAGCGTATACGCCAGGTTGCCGATGCTGCAGCAGAGCAGGCCGTCAACAGTAACGCTATCCGCGAAGCCGTTGCCAACATCGCTGCATCAACCCAGGAGACTTCAGCGGGCTCAGAAGAGCTGGGCGCAACCCTGGAAGAACAGGTTGCCATTCTCGCTGACATCGAAGATACCATCGGCGAAATGACCACAATGGTTCAGAAGCTGGATCAGATGATGCAACGCTTCAAAATCGAATAACTGCAACAACAAAGCGGGGCGAAAGCCCCGCTTTTTATGTGTTCAATTTTCTGTCCAGATGGCGCCAGCCGGCATACAGTTCAGAACTGCTGTTGACCCTGGCGCCGTATGTTTCCAAGATCACCGGATTTGCATAACCCTGACGGCGCAAAGCATCAGCAATAACAGTGAAATCCGCTTCCCCCCGGCCGGGAGGGAGTCCAATCCCCTGATCGGACAAGTCGCTGAGGTGAACGTTGAGAAGCTTGTCCCCCATGGCATCGATGAACTGTTGGTCACTAAAACCGCTGCGGGCAGCCTGTTTGTTGTCAAATGTGAACCAGAGGTTGGGTATGTCACAACCTTTCAGCCACGTGAATACCCCTGGCTCCCAGCCTATGCACCAAGACACATTCTCCAGGGCCAGACGGATTCCGTACTCACCAGCCTTTTCCGCCACCTGGATAAGAACCGGCAAAACCTTTTGCTGCTCCGGCATGGCAACACGCAGGGGGCCATGAAAAATATAGCTGCGGGCCTTGAGACGGGCGGCGGCTTCAAACACGACCTCCAGCATATCCATGCTGTCCTGCACCTGCCTGGGATAGTCATAGAAAAGCATGGGCTCAAACAGTGTGCTGGCGCCATGCAGAGAGTTGACCCGCAGGCCCAGTTGACAGCAGAGTCCCCTGAGTTGCCGCAAGTAACCTGGACGGTATTCCCGGTGGGTTTGCAGAAACACTTCCACCGTTTTGCAGCCAAAAGCCGCTATGTTGACAAGGGATGATTCGGTGTTTTTCCATGGATAGAAGCTGGCGCTGGAAATCCCTGTTTCAAGTCTGCTGGCAAAAGTGCTCATCAATCCAGCCGCACCAGGTTATGAGTTTCAGGAGCCAACCGGGCAAGGGCATCCAGTTCCCGTTGTTGACAGGTAAACAGCAGCACCTGTCGGGATTTGCTCATCTCAGTCAGCAGCGACAGCATCCGTTCAAGTCGCTGGTCATCATACTGGACAAAACTGTCATCCAACAAAAGAGGCAACAACGTTTCACCGGTGACCAAATCAGCAATAGCCACCCGGCAGGCAAAGTATATTTGATCAATTGTCCCCCCACTGAGCCGGTCCAGGGAAACAGGCTTTTTGTGCTCAGGGGTGAGCACAGTGATTGACATATCAGAATCAACATTCAGTTTTTTGTATCTGCCGCCGGAAATTGTCTCCACCATCTCAGAAACCCGTTGATTCAACTCAGGAGCCAACTGATCCCTCAACTTGTTGGCGGTCTTGGCTATGGCACCAGAGGCAACTTCCAGGGCATCTGCCTGTTGTTGAAGTTCACTGTAGGTTTTTCTGGCAACATTGACAGCTTCTTCAATTTCCGTTACCGGTTTCAGACTGGAATAAATCCCTTCCAGCCGTCCTTCAATTTGGCTGACCCGCTGTTGCAGTTGTTGGAGATGTTGGTTTTGGTCGTCATCACTGGTATCAACCTTAAAATCATCGGGCAAGTCTGCGGCAGCTGCAGCCTGTTTGCGCAACTGCTCCAGGGCTGTTCCCTCCAACAGCTGGGACACCTGATCCTCCAGGTCAGCAATTTCCTTCTCCAGTTGCTGCCGGCGGTGCACATCCTCGGCCATTTGCTCCAGCGCCTGGATGCTGCTGACGCCATAGGCGCTCAGCAGTTGCTGCACTTCCTTTTCCAACCGGGCCACATCTTGCCGCGACTGTTCCAATTTCTCCCGGGCGCTGTCCAGCTGTTGTTGCCGTTGCTCAGCCATCAGAGAAGCTTGCTGGAGCTGTTCCATGCCGTGGCGAAACTGCTGCAGCCCCTGTTCCATATCTTCAGAGTCCAAGCCCGCACGGGACAGCATATCCTTGACCTTTTGCTCCTGTTCATGGGTTTCTTGCTCATGCTGTTCCAGCTTGCCCCTCAGATATTTTTGGTCCTGCATGAGCTCCCTGTTTTTTTCGTTCAGTTCCGAAAACCTTTTATAACGGGATTCCAGCTCCTGGATGTCACGGCTGCCGTATTTTTCCAGCAATATTTGCAGATTTCTCTGGGCCTGCTCCCGCTGGCGCTGGCTGTTGTGATACTCCATGTCCAGGGCATATATTTCCTTGCGAAGATCCCGGCAGCTGCGGTTGATCTTGTTGATTTCACCATTGAGCAGCACGATTGTTGCCAATGGCAGCAATGCTGCAGCTGCCAGGTAGTAGGAAAAATACCAGGCGGCAACAGCGACCAACGGCAGAGAAGCAACCATGGCCAGGCGGAGGAACTGCCGGATACTTGTTGAGCGTTCCATTTTCCGCAAGTCCTCTGTAAGTTCTTGTTGCGAGCCCTGTATTTCACTGCCCTGGGCCTGCAAATGAAGAGAAGAAGCCTGCTCAAGTGCATCGGGCCGGAAATAGGGCAGTCGGGAAAGCTCCCGGGCCACTTCCGTTGTTTGCCCGGTCACCTCTTCCAGCTGGCCGCCAAGCTGGGCAAGGGCAGCCCGATGGCTTTCCAGCAGCTTGTATGCAGAACTGATTTCCACCACTGAATCGCTGTCAAACTGACCAAAGTCCCGAAGTTCTTCCAGCTTTCCAGCAGCCTGGCGGTGCAGCCGCTCTGCTTCTGTCTCTGCTGTCAGATGCCCCGCCATCACTTGCTGAGCCGACTTCAGGTCAGAACCCAGCGCTGACACACGGCGCAAGTCATCTTCCTTAACGGCCTTTGCTGATGAAAGACTCTGGGCCTGTTGTTCCAGGGCTTCTTTTTTGGTTTGATATTCCTCTATCCGGCTTAACCTGCGGCGGGCGACAAAAGCCTTGCTCTGTTCCCGACGTTTTTGTGCCTGTTGATAATCCACTGATGTCGCTTCCAGCTGGTTGCCCAGACGCAGCTTTTCCAATTCCAATTGTCGCGCTTCTTTATGCTGTCGGCGACTGGACTCCAGCTGTTCAGAAAGTTGTTGCCACTGTTCCCTGGCCTGGGAGATTTTTCCGTCCAAATCCCGATTGGAAGCTGCCAACACGGACAGGGCATGGTCCACAGATATGCCGCTGCCGCCGGATTGAGCCAGGTTGGTTATTATTTTCTTTACTTCTCCCACCAAGGCGCTATCGGTGGCTGACCCCAGCTGGGAAATGCTGATGGTGTTGCGAAAAACCAGCTTGCTGCATCCCCAGTGGGCCTTGGCCAGGTCGGGTTCACCCCAGCTGTTGACCGGGATATCGGTAATGGCCTGGCCGCTCTCAGCATCGAGAACTTCCACAGTGTCATCAGCAAAGTTGCGGCGAACCATTATGTTGCCACCGGACCATTGATAGACAAGCTCGCCAGCATAGTTGGCATTGTTCCATGGCTTGTAGCGATCCCAATGTGCTTCCTTCTGGGGATAGTTCAGGTTCGGTTCCCAAAACCCAAAAAGCACCGACTCTATAAACCGGTGAAGGGTGCTTTTCCCCGCTTCGTTGCCACCAAAAACAACATTGAGGCCGGGGGAAAGGTCTATTTTAGTATCAGAAAAACGACCGAATCCTTTTATGTTCAACTTGGTTATATTTACCACAGGCTCACCTCCCGGGAGAGGAGGGCGCTAAGGCCATAGGCCCGGGCTCGCAAAAGTTTTTTGCGCTGCTGTTCGTCACACTCCTGGAGCTGTTGCTCCATATGCTCAAGAAAACTGCCGATTACCCCTTTTTCGTGCTCCGCTTTCAGCGTTTCAAAATCAAAATCTGGTTCTGTTCCATCATCCAGGCGGCAAAGAAATACCGATGAAAGCCTGTCTTGCAGTTCGGCTGCATCCCACAGGCCGGGGCGATGCTTTCCCATAAGCAACAGCCGGAAGAGATTTGTGTCAGGATTGAGGGACTGCAACATTTCCATGATTTTTTTGCCCTGGTCCTCTGTAGTTTCCTGGGGAGCGACTTGGAAGGGCAGAGTAATATACTGCCTGCGGGCAACAGGAACAAATTCCAGCTGAAAGGCGCCGAAACCGGCCTTGCCCAACATCACACCATGCTGTCCCGGCTCATCAAAACCAAGGGGTTCGGGGCTGCCGGGGGCCAGGGCGTTTGCGGCGTAAGCATGTTGTTTATGCCCGCCTCCGCAGGCAAAGTAAACATGGTTGTCCCCTCCCAGGCAGTCATCGGGTATGCCCAGTTGTTGGGGATTGCCATGGCAGACAACTACTGTATTTTCCTTTTCCGCCACTTCCAACAGCGACCAGTCCAGTGCCGGAGGCTGGGGTCCGTCCCAGCAGGCGCCCCACACCCGGGTGTTGAGCCGTGGGAGCCAGATATTTGTCAACTGGGGCCGGGCGAATATATGCACGTTTCCCGGCCATGGGTAGTCAGCATAAAAACTGCCATCCCAATAGTAGTCTGCCTGCCCCGGGGCAATAACAACTTGTGTGGAAGGGATGCGGCGAAACTGATCAGCGACAAAATCAACCAGTGGCTTGGTTACATAGTCTTGTTGCCACAAGTCACCGGAAAACAGCAATAGGTTTACCTGATGCCGGGCACAGAGCTCGACAATTTCGCCCAGGGACTGCATAAGATCCTTGCGGCGTTGGCTGCCAACAGCAGGTGGCAAGTCAGAAAAAACCGTGCCGAGATGCAAGTCGGCAGCGTGAAGCAAAGTTATTGATTCCACCCTCAGCCCTCCCCAGCTGTGATATTTACTAATTCTTGATTTTAAACAAATTTTCCTTCTAAGTGTGAAAAAAACTGCAACTCACATCCCGTCCACAAAAAATGCCGCCCCCAGGGGCGGCATGTGGATTATGCGCTCTTTACTTCAAAAGCATCTCGCAGGGCGTTGCCCACAAGGTTAAAACCACTTATCAGCAAAAACAGGCACATGCCCGCACTGCCCACCAGCCAGGGCTCGCGGTAAATTGCGGCCATGCGAAACGCGCTGATGGATTGAGATATCGCCCCGGCCCAGCCCACAGCGCCGGCTATGCCAAGAAAGTTTATATATGCATCAAACATAATTGCCTGACCAGCGAAAAGTGTGGCTTGAACAATCAGCACTGGGGTTGCATTGACCAGTATGTGTTGAAACACAACCTGCAGGTCGCTGCAGCCAGTTGCCTGGGCTGCCTGGGCATAGTCCATCTCCCTCAGCGTCAGCGCCTCGCCCCGGACAATTTTTGCCGTTGAGGCAATTCCATAGGCAGCAATCAGCCACAGGCGGTGTTCATGGTTTCCGGTTACAGCCAACACCGTCATCATAATAAACAAGGTCGGGAAGGCAAGGATTGTCTCTGTCAGAAAAATCAGGGCACGGTCAACCGCTCCCCGCAAATAACCGGCCAGGGCGCCCAGCACACCACCTACCGCTACAGCAATAAGCGCGGCCTGGGCAGCAAAGGCAATCACCGGGCGGGTTCCCCTCACCAGAATTGTCAGCACGTCCTGGCCTCCATGGGTAAGGCCCAGCAGGTGGTCTTGACTGGGGCCCTTGTCCATGTCCCTCACTTCCATCCAAGAGTACTCGATTGCCTCGGCAGGCATAAACAACTGGGGAAACAGGGCCACCACCAGAAAAAACAGTATAAGAAACACCCCGACAACTCCCTGCCAGCTGCGGGTGAAGCGCCTCATCACCCTTCGGGTATTGTGAATCCGGGCCTTCAGGGTGTTGCGGAAGCTTTCATCACTGGAACTAACCAGTTTTTCCGGCTTCCAAGTCCGCAAAATCGGGATATAGGTGGCAAGCAAAACAACCACCAGGCCAATCAGCAACCATTGATGGTATTGGACAACTACCTCAAAAAAAGCGTTGAGACGAAAAACATAGAGCGTAACAGCCAAACCAATGGCCACCAGGGCTCCAAGCAAAATGGCCGGAACGTAGATTTTGTCCAGGAATTTTTTAAAGGAATTCACCGGAACCCTCCTTTCACAGGCGAAAACAGCTTTATTCTTTGACGTAGCTACTGTTCACCAGGTTCCAGCAAGTATGACTATTGGCGGGGCAGGCGAATTTTTGGCTCTTGGGCAGGGCGATAAAAAAGGATGGTCTTGCCCAGTTGGCCAACAAGAAAGCTGTCAGTAGCGGCAACCAGCGCTGATGCCACCTCATCCAATGATTGGGGGCAACCGCGCTGAACCTTAACCTTTACCAGCTCCCGGGCAGTCAGCGCCTGGTCCAGGCTGGCGACAACTGACTGGACAACTCCTGTCTTGCCGACAAAAACCGCAGGGTCCATTTTCTGGGCTAATGATTGCAAGTAAGCCTTGTCTTTCCCTTTGAGCATGCTGCACCTCCTGCCTGTTTAGGTAACCGCAATGAAAAACAAACTCCCCGGAAGGAGTCTTATCTGTCTAACCATTCTTTAAGCTTGGGGCCCATGTACGCAGCCGAGAAAATTCCGGCATACCCGCCAGCCATAAGTGCTATCAACTCCATAAAGGGGTTTAACAGTTGCCCCGTTACCCCCAACCCGGCATAGGAAAACAACAGCGAGAAAACAACCCGCACCACTGCCGCCAGCGGCACCACCAACAGCCCCCTGAGGGAGTAGGAACCCCTTCCGTCCAGCAAAACCCAGGAAAAAACAAGCACCCAAAACAGGCTGGTCAGCACAAATATTGGATCGGGCCCGGTAAAAAACAGCACATACCCGGTAGCCAGCAACACCTGGAGCATCGCCACCCAGCGGGATAGAAACACAACGGCCAGGGCGTAGACCGCCACCTGAACCATCAACCCGACAAAGGCGTTGTCCAGGTGGAGGGAGGCAGCCAGCAGTACCAGTGAAAGGGTCAACAAAACAGCTTGGAAGATTCTCATCGCTCTAGCTGATCATCTTGTCGCTTATCAGCGTGCTCTTGATATAGTCCAACAGCTCCAACGCTCTGCCTGTCCCGTGCACAACACAAGAGATGGGATTTTCGGCAATAATTACCGGCGCGCCGACTTTGTCAGCCAGGTAATCATCAAGCCCATGCAGCAGCGAGCCGCCACCGGTAAGCACTATGCCCTTGTCCATTATGTCTGAGTGCAGCTCGGGAGGGGTGCTCTCCAGCACCTGAATGATGCTCCGCATAATCGCAGCCACCGGATCCGCCAATGCTTTGCCTGCCTCTTCTGAGGTTATAACCAGGCTGCGGGGCAGGCCGCTTACCAGATCGCGGCCCCGGATCTCCATCCGCTCTTTGCGGCTGTCGGGATGTACTGAGGCAACGTGTATCTTTATTTCTTCTGCGGTTTTTTCGCCAATCATGACATTGTACTTGTCCCGTATATAGCGGACAATGGACTCGTCAAAACGGTTGCCGCCCATGCGCACAGAAGCGCTGCTTACGATATCCCCCATGGACATTACAGCTATGTCGGTGGTCCCGCCGCCAATGTCAATCACCATGCT
>PWLI01000059.1 GCA_003559415.1 Clostridiales bacterium
AGTTTGCGCCCCGACTGGAGTGAGGGGAAATGAACCTGTATGCCAAAGACAATCCCGGTCAGAGAACCTTGATTCCCATGGGCAAACGGACTGTGGGCAAAGATTTTGTTATTTTTGCCGGGCCCTGTGCCGTGGAAAACAGCCAACAGTTAATGGAAATTACTTCTGAAATACGTCCCTGGGTCGATGGGTTCCGGGCGGGTTTTTTCAAGCCCCGGACATCGCCCTATTCTTTTGCCGGCAGCGGTTCAGAGGGATTGGCTGAACTTTCCGGGCTTAAACTGGATCTGCCCATGGTTGTAGAGCTGATGAGTGTGGAACAGGTCAAAGACTGGGCAGATGCTGTAGATATAATTCAGATTGGCGCCAGAAACATGTACAATTACCCCCTGCTGGAGGCCGTTGCCGCCAGCGGCAAGCCGGTGCTGCTTAAACGGCATTTTTCAGCCACCATCGATGAGCTGCTGATGGCCGCCGAGTACATATTGTCCCGGGGCAATAAACAGTTTATGCTTTGTGAACGGGGCATCCGGGCCTTCGAACCCCGGTTGCGCAATTGCCTTGATCTGGGAACCCTTTGCCTGCTCAGGCAGCTGACACATTTGCCGGTGTTGGTTGACCCGTCCCATGCGGCAGGAGATGCCAGCCTGGTGGCGCCCTTGGCATTGGCGGCAGCAGCCGCCGGCGCCGATGGTTTGCTTTTGGAGGTTCATCCCAACCCCATGGAGGCCCTGTCCGACGGGCCCCAGGCGCTGACACCGGCTCAACTGGGTGAGCTGGCCGGGCGGATAAAGGAAATGTTGGAACTGTTAAGGAAATAAAAGGAAATCTTTGCTGTTGCGTCGAATTAACGCAAGTCAGGCATGTGGAGGTATTGCCATGGTTGACCGCCATAAATCCGTGGTTTTGGATGGCCCGGCGGGGGTGGGCAAAGGCACAATTGCCAAAGCCCTGGCCCGGCGTCTGGGCTACCAGTACATCGACACAGGGGCCATGTACCGCACAGCGGCCTTGCTGGCCCTGGAGCATGACATCCCGCCGGAACAGCCGCATGAGCATGAAATTGCCAGGTTGGTGCTGGCCCACCCCTTTTTGTTTGTGTTCGATGGGCCATTGCTTCGAGTTTTTCATGGAGACCGGGAGGTAACGGACGATATCCGCACCGCTGAGGTTTCTTACCTGGTCTCGCCGGTATCCGCCCTGGCTGCTGTACGTAAGGGGCTGACGGATTTGCAGCGGCAGATGGCCAGCCAGGGGAATGTGGTAATGGAGGGCCGGGATGTCGGCACGGTGGTGCTGCCCGATGCCAGCCACAAGTTTTTTCTGACGGCCAGTGATGACATACGCGCTGACCGCCGCTACCTGGAGCTGCAGCAAAAGGGAGTGGAAATCTCTCCCCAGCAGGTCAGGAAGGATTTGGCTCGGCGGGACCACTTGGATTCAACCCGCAAGCTGGCGCCGTTGCAACAGGCAAAGGATGCGCTGGTTGTTGACACCAGCAACATGTCGATAGAAGAGGTTGTAAACTGCATTCTTGGGAAAATCGGCAACTGATTTTGCCAAAAAAGCTATAATAGTATATAATTATTTACGTTGACCAAAGAAAAGTGGAGCAAGCCCATGAAAGTTATATTATCCAAGCATGCCGGTTTTTGCCCCGGTGTGCGCAAAGCTGTAGACACAGCCACTGATGCGGCCCGGGAAGAGAAAGTTTTCACCTGGGGGCCGTTGGTGCACAACAGTGAAATGCTGGCATATCTGGAAAAGTCAGGAATCAGGCCGATTACAGAATTGCCCGAAAGTGGCGTCGTCGTTATCCGTTCCCACGGCATTGGCCGTCGGCAATGGGAGGAGCTGGAAGCTTCCGACTGCCGTCTGCTGGATGCCACCTGTCCCCATGTGGCCAGAATCCACACTATTGTCCGGCAGTTGCCGCCCCAAACCCAACTGGTGGTGGTGGGGGATTGCAATCATCCGGAGATTCAGGGTATTGTGGGCTGGGCCCAGGGCGCTGTCAGTTTCGTAAACAGCATTAAGGAAGCAGAAGCGTTGAAAGTAGGAGCTCCCTCAGCGGTTGTGGTCCAAACGACCTTCAACCGGGACAGGGCAGAAGAGATATTGTGTTTGTTGCACGAGAAGCAGCCGGAAATAGAAATTTACAAGACCATTTGCCCGGCCACAGAGTTGCGTCAGCAGGAAGCGGCCGAACTTTCCCGCAACACTGAAATGATGCTGGTGGTTGGCGGCAAAAACAGCGCCAACACGGCAAAACTGGTGGAAGTATGCAGGCAATCCGGTGTTATCACCTACCATATAGAAACAGCAAAAGAGCTTGACCCCCGCTGGTTCCACGGAGTGGATTCCGTTGGTGTTACCGCCGGGGCATCAACACCGGATTGGATTATAAGGGAGGTCGTGGATATGTTAACGGAAATCAACAACGAAGAAATGGGCGAAGAGAAGAAGGAGGAAAACCAAGAAGAGAGCCAGGAGGCCCTGGAACAACAAACCAAACCCTTGGCGGTTGGCGATATAGTTGCAGGAACTGTCGTACAAGTCAACCCTGAAGAGGTACTGGTGGATGTGGGGTACAAAATGGAGGGGATAATCCGCAAGGATGAGTTGTCCTTCCGTAAAGTTGAACAGTGCTCCGACCTGGTAAGCACCGGGGATTCGCTGGAAGCAGAGGTGACCAAGCTGACTGAAGACTTGCTGGAACTTTCAGTCCGGCGGGCGTCCCAGGACAAGGCCTGGCAGGAAGTGCGTGAGGCCTTTGACAACCAGCTGCCGGTTACCGGCAAAGTGGTGGAAGAAGTCAAGGGAGGCCTGATTGTAGACTTGGGGCTCCGGGGCTTTATGCCCGCCTCGCTGGTTGACCTGCGCTTTGTAGAAGACTTGAGCCAGTTTGTCGACCAGGAAGTGACTGTCATGGTGATTGAGCTGGAACGCCGGCGCAACAAGGTCATCGTTTCCCGCAAGGCTCACCTGATGCAACAAGTGGAAGAAGAAAAGAAGAAGACACTGGAAACGCTGGAAGAGGGCAACACAGTCAAGGGTATTGTCCGCCGTCTGACCAGTTTTGGCGCCTTTGTTGATGTGGGCGGCATTGACGGCCTTGTTCACATCTCGGAATTGGCCCATCATCGGGTTGAGCATCCCAGCGAAGTGTTGCAGGAAGATCAGGAAGTGGAAGTTTACGTGCTGAAAGTTGACGCCGAAGCTGAACGAGTGTCGCTGAGCATCAAGCATATACTTCCCGATCCCTGGACTACTATTGGCCAGAAATTCAAGGCCGGAGACGTGGTTGAAGGAAAAATTGTTCGCCTGGCGGATTTCGGCGCCTTCGTAGAACTTGTACCTGGCGTTGACGGGCTGGTTCATGTGTCCCAGATTGCCGAAGACCATGTGGAAAAACCCAGCGATGTGTTAACGGTGGGAGAAACGGTTAAGGTTAAAATTTTGGACATAGACTCCAAAGGCAAACGAGTCAGCCTGAGCATCCGGGAAGCAGAAAGCCGCACCCGCCGACAGCCCAAGGCTGAAGGCGGAGATGAAGGCGGTTCCATCGGAGTGACCATTGGCGAACGTCTGGGCAGCCTCTTTGCCACCGAGTCGGAGGACAAGGATGAACCACAACAGGGAGAACAGCCAGTGGAACAACCGGTTGAAGAACCAAAAGAAGAGCCGGTAGAAGAACCAGCTGAAGAAAAACCGGCTGAAGAGCCGAAGGGCGAACCTGTTGAAGACGCGAAAGAAGAACCAGTTGAAGAGCCGGCCGAAGAACCGGCTGAAGAAAAGCCAGCCAAGAAGGCCCGCAAAAAGCCCGCTGCCAAAAAAGCGGCAGAAGAGGGCGAGGAGGAGACAAAGGAAGAGTCTCCCGAAGCTGAGCAGTCTGCAGACAAGGAAAAATAGGCTGGTATCCGATAACAGAACAGAGCACCTTGCCCGCTCAGGGTGGGTGCTCTTTTTTTGCCCGGATGGCTGTTTTACAAGCAGCTGGGGCTGAAGTATAATCATATAGGGTGTTGCCAATGTTGAAGATAAGCGCTGTTTTGCCTGGCGGCACTGCCGCTAAGATCGGCATGGTGCCCGGAGATTCCATAGAAGAAATAAATGGCAACCCGGTTGGTGACCTGGTTGACTACGGATTTGAGATCGCGGAAGAATACGTGGTCGTTCGTGTGCGCAAAAAAGACGGCCGGATGGAAGAGTACAGGGTCGAAAAGGAGTTTGAGGACGACCTGGGCCTGGAATTTGCTACAGCCCCCCGGCGTTGTGGCAACAACTGCATTTTTTGTTTTGTTGACCAACAACCTCCGGGGTTGAGGGATACGCTGTATGTCAAGGATGACGATTACCGCCTTTCCTTTCTCAGCGGAAACTATGTGACACTGACCAACCTGCGGCCCGGCGAAACAGAGCGGATTATCCGCCAACGCCTGACGCCGCTGTACGTGTCTGTTCACGCCACCAATCCCGACGTGCGGGGGCAGATGCTGGGCCGGAAAACACAATCGGATATCATGCCGGTAGTGGCGTCCCTGGCCCGGGCTGGCATCGATTTTCACACCCAGGTAGTGCTGTGCCCGGGAATTAACGACGGTGCGGTGCTGGAAAGAACCATTTCTGATCTGACCAGCCTGGGCAAACGCCTGCTGTCGCTGGCAATAGTGCCAGTTGGCCTGACCAAGCACCGGACTGGGCTCTATGACTTGAATCCAGTGGACAGAGAGCTGGCCCGTCAGGTAATTACTGTTGTGGATCGCTGGCAAGGCAATATGCTGGCCGCGGGTGACCGTCGGGCGGTCTATGCCGCCGATGAGTTCTATATTCTGGCTGGAATTGATGTGCCCGGTGATGAATATTACGAAGACTACAGCCAGCTGGAAAATGGTGTGGGCTTGATTAGGCGCACCCTCAACCAGGTGGATGATCTGCAGCGAAGGCGAAAAAGCAAAACTGGCAAAAAGTTGACCGCGGTGCTGGTCACCGGCGAAGCTGCCGCTGATACGTGGCGGAAAATTGTTCCTGTCCTGGAAGAAAAATTGCCCGGTTTGACGGTAAAAGTGCAAGCGGTTAAAAATCGCCTGCTGGGCCGCCAGGTGACGGTGGCCGGGCTGTTGGCCGGACGGGACATCGCTGCAGAGCTGAATCGATTGGAAAAATGGGATGTGGCGCTGCTCCCCGAGGTTTGTCTGCGGGGAGGAGATTTTATTGACGGCATGAGCCTGGACAAGCTGCGGGGCAAGTTCAAAAACCCGCTGTTGCCGGCTGATGACCCATTGGATGCCTATGACAAGCTGAGGAAAGAGGTTAAAAGCTGATGTTGCCGATAGTGGCCATTGTTGGCCGGCCCAATGTGGGCAAGTCCACCTTGTTTAATAAAATTCTCCAGCGACGGCTGGCCATAGTGGAGGATGTGCCCGGGGTGACCCGGGATCGCCTCTATGCCGTGGCTGACTGGGCTGGCTACAACTTTACGCTAGTGGATACTGGCGGGTTTGTCTGGGAAGGAGACCCCCTGGCTCAATCGGTGACCCGGCAGGCCCGGGAAGCTATTGAAGAAAGTGATGTAGTACTTTTGATGCTGGATGCAAAAACCGGCATAACCGCCGATGATGAAGAGATAGCCGGGCTGTTGCGAAAAAGCAACAAACCGGTGGTGGTGGCGGTGAACAAGGTGGACACTTATACCGGCGGAATGGGAGATGTGTCCGAGTTCTACCGTCTGGGGCTGGGAGACCCCCAGGCAATTTCTGCCGCCAACGGCCTCAATGTGGGAGATATGTTGGACACGCTGGTCACTCACCTGCCCAAGATGCCGGAACAGGAAGATACAGATGTGATTTCCGTGGGCATAATCGGCCGGCCCAACGTCGGCAAATCTTCACTGCTTAACTTGCTGGCTGGCAGTGAACGGGCAGTTGTCAGCCCCATTCCCGGGACGACCCGGGATGCTGTGGACATTGACATCACCCGCAACGGCAAACAATTCCGGTTTGTGGACACTGCGGGCCTGCGGCGCAAGAGCCGTATTTCCTCAGGGGTTGAGTACTACAGCATGCTGCGCACCATCAGGGCGGTTCAGCGCTGCCAGGTCTGTTTGCTGATGCTGGATGCCAGTGAGGGGCTGACGGAACAGGACCAGCGAATAGCCGGCATCGCCCACCAGGAGGGCAAGGCTGTAATAATTGTTGCCAACAAATGGGACTTGGTTGACAAAGAAACCAACACCATGGCCAGGATGAAGAAAGAGTTGCTTTCGGGGCTGCAGTTTATGGATTACGCCCTGGTAGAATTTATTTCGGCCTTGACCGGCTCCCGGGTTGAGAAAATGTTTCCCCTGTTGGAAGATGTCTATGCTCAGTACAACCGGCGTATAACAACGGGCCTGGTCAATGATTTGCTCAACGATGCCTTGGTGACCAACCCCCCATCTTCCCGGGGCAAAAAACTGAGGATATACTACATGACCCAGGTAAGCGTGGCGCCGCCGAGTTTTGTGCTGTTTGTCAGCGACCCCGAGGCGTTGCACTTTTCCTATATCCGACACCTGGAAAACAGATTGCGGGAGGCCTTTGGTTTCCAGGGCACTCCCATCCGGTTCACAGTCAGGAAGAGGTGAGGTAATGAGCAGAAAAGTAGCGGTAATTGGAGCCGGCGGCTGGGGAACAGCCACGGCAATACTGTTGGCAAAGAAGGGTATCGACGTTGTGCTGTGGGGCCGGCGCCCTGAGTTGACTGAGCACATTACCGCCACCCGGGAAAATACCGATTACCTGCCGGGAGTGGTGCTGCCGGCCAACATAGCAGTTACTTCTGATCTGGACGCTGCTGTGACAGACAGCAATTATATAGTGCTGGCTACCCCCACCAAGGCTCTCAGGGACACAGTTGGCCGCATGGCGCCCCATATCCCGGGCGACGCAGTGGCAATCAGCATGAGCAAGGGATTGGAACGGTCCACGTTGCTGCGGTGCTCCCAGGTGGTCGCCGAGGTGTTGGGTGATGAAGGCCAGGTGGCTGTGATCAGCGGGCCCAACCACGCTGAAGAGGTGGCCAGGGACATACCTACGGCAACGGTGGCGGCTGCCTACGATCCCAAGGTGGCTGAAAGGGTGCAGGATTTGTTCATGGCGCCTAAATTCAGGGTCTATACCAATGCAGATATTGTCGGTGTGGAACTGGCAGGGGCGCTGAAAAATATAATCGCCCTGGGAGCGGGAGTGTGTGACGGTTTGGGTTTTGGCGACAACACCAAGGCGGCGCTTATGACCCGGGGCATTGCAGAGATTACCCGCCTGGGAGTGGCCATGGGCGCCAGCGCCCTGACTTTTGCCGGTCTGGCAGGGATTGGCGACTTAATTGCAACCTGCACCAGCAAGCATAGCCGCAACTGGCGGGCTGGACATGCCTTGGGCCGGGGAGAGACGCTGAATGACATTTTGGAGCGGACCGGCATGGTGGTGGAAGGAGTGTACACCACCGAAGCGGCCGCCCAACTGGCAGCGCGTCAAGGAGTGGTAATGCCGATTACAACGGCACTCAAGGAGGTGCTGTTTGAGGACAAACCGCCTCAGCTGGCGGTTACTGAGCTGATGCTTCGGGACAAGACTGATGAAGCAGAAGAAGACTGGTGACCTGTTTGGACAGCTTGACAACCCCGGGGGTTTGATTTATTATAATACGTGCTGGTTCGGGCTGTAGCGCAGTTTGGTAGCGCACTACGCTGGGGGTGTAGGGGTCGCAGGTTCAAATCCTGTCAGCCCGACCATTTAATTTTCCGCCTATGGGGCGGTTTTTATTTTTGGTAAAAAATAGTCTATAATGGGAATAACAAGTGGGGGGAGGTTCTGCTATGGAAAAGACATTTATCATGGTGAAACCTGACGGAATGAGGCGCAAATTGGCCGGGGAAGTAATCAAGCGCCTGGAAGCCAAGGGTTTTCAATTGTTGGCAGCCCGGGTGCTGAGCATGTCCCGTGACATGGCTTCTGAGCACTACAAAGAACACCAGGGCCAGGATTTCTATGCGGGACTGATCAAGCACATCACATCGGGCCCGGTGTTGGCCATGGTGTGGCAGGCTCCCGACGCCATCGAGGTGGCCAGATTGCTGGTGGGGCACCGCAACCCGCTCAAGGCCGCCGTCGGCACCATCCGGGGTGACTATGCCAGCATAAGCGCGGAAAACCTGGTTCATGCCGCCGACAGCCCGGAAGCGGCTGCCAGGGAAATAGAATTATTCTTCCCGGATGTAAAGTATGACAGCAAAGAATAATTTTCAAGACTTTGCCCGTTGGTTTCAAAAGGAAACGGGCATGGATCTAAGCCACTACAACAACAGCCAGGTGTTGCGACGCCTGCGGGTTGTAATGGGCAAGTACGGTTACGCCACGTTGGAGCAGCTGCGCCAAGAGGCAGAAGCAAACCCCGGCCTGATCCAGGAATGCCTGACAAAGCTGACAATCAATGTGTCGGAGTTCTTCCGCGACCGCCAGCACTGGGACCAACTGGCGGGGAAAGTGTCCCTTTTGGCGGAAGGACGGCCGCTGCTCAGGGTCTGGAGTGTGGGCTGTTCCCACGGCCAGGAAGTTTACTCGCTGGTTTATACCGTGGCCAAACAGTTGCCGATGAATAAGTTTCATGTCTGGGCATCAGATGTGGACGCCGACGCCCTTGCTGCGGCCAAGGCAGGAATCTACCAGCATGATTCGCTGGAAGGCCTGGCCGGCGAACAGCAGCGGGTTATGTTCCGGCGCCAGGGGGCAGTGTTTCAGATTCGGGAGCGCATCCGCAACCAAGTTACATTCATGCTCCACGACATTTTGCGGGATCATTTGCCCGGGGATTTTGACCTGGTACTTTGCCGCAATGTAATGATTCACTTTTCTTCCCAGGCAAAGCAAGTAGTGGTACAGCGTCTGGCAGAGTCGCTGACGCTGGGCGGGTTGCTCTTTGTCGGCGCGGCGGAACAGATATTCAACCCGGAAGAGTTGGGCCTGGCCACAGAAGATGTGTATTTCTACCGAAAAACAGGTGTCAGAACTTAGACAGGGAGGGGTTAGTGTGAACAGCAGTTTGCTGAAAGTGCTCAATGTGGTTGGATTTATCGGAATGGTGGCAGCCAATGCCGCGGCAACGGTGGTGCCCATCAACAACCTCACTACAGGGGAAATATCGGATATGTATCCCAACCTTTTCACTCCGGCGGGTTACGTGTTTTCCATTTGGGGACTTATTTATCTTTTATTGCTGGCCTTTGTTATCTACCAGGCCCGGGACGTTTTTTCTGCCCAAAAGCAGGACATGCCCTTTGTGGGCACAATCGGCCCGTGGTTTTTTGTTTCCTGCCTGCTTAATGCCGGTTGGATCTTTGCCTGGCACTACCTGCAGATTGGTTTGTCGCTGGCAATAATGCTGGCGCTGCTGGCCACCCTGACAGTCATCTACCTGCGGCTGGACGCAGACAGGGGTGTTTCCCCGCGCTGGTGGGTTCAGTTGCCCTTCCGAATTTACCTTGGTTGGATTACAATAGCCACCATTGCCAATGTCACCGCACTGTTGGTGGATTCAGGTTGGCAGGGTTTTGGCCTGTCACCGGTCACCTGGACGATAATTATGATTGGCGCTGCTGTGGCCATTACCTCGGCGTTTTTGTGGCTGAAAGGGGATTGGGCGGTGGCTGCCGTGGCGGTGTGGGCGGTGGCCGGCATCGCCGTTGAGCGCTACGCTGAAGTGTCCATGACTACAC
Organism: Clostridiales bacterium; assembly: GCA_003559415.1. Lineage (GTDB taxonomy): Bacteria > Bacillota > Proteinivoracia > UBA4975 > PWLI01 > PWLI01. The sequence continues at coordinate 9,755 of PWLI01000059.1, forward strand.
CGGTGTTCTGGGCGGCGCTGGTTGCCTGCGCCCTTGTGGTCATACAGGCCATGGCAGTGCTGATTACACGCCCCGGACGGGCGGTTTAACAGCACATGAGGGTGTGGGACATACACCCCGGGTACCTGGCCCGGGGCAACTTGCTGGGCCAGCATGCCGAAATACACGCCCTTTACACCGTGTTGACCGGCCAGGGCAGCGGCTATCGGCAGCACCCGGAAACGTTGCGCTGGCAGGGGCGTCTGCATCAACTGACCCGGCGCCATGACAATACCGTGGCCGAGATGAAGCTGCGGGGTTACAATCACAACAGCCCGCTCCCGCCGACGGAAGCTGAGCCATTGAGCGACCAACCAAGCTATGTGGACGGACCGGCAGTGCAAATCGAGTTACTGGATGAAAAAAACCGCACCAGGGGTGTTGAGGGAAGGATCCCGCTGCCCCAGCGGAGCAGTGAGCTGTGGGCTCAACACAAATACTCGGTCATGGCCCGGGGGTATAACCACTATAAAGAGATTCAACAGTTTATGGCCAAAAGAAAAGACCTTCCCATTGCACAGGAGGAAGATCTGTTGGCCCGTATTCTCTCTAAGATGGACCTGCCGGTGGGTGCCGGGGCGTTAAACAACACCATGGATCATTTGTGGGGTTACTTCAAACACAAAGCCACCCCGGAGGAGCAGCAGCGCCTCCAGGGCCGCTGTGACGGGGAAAATGGAGAAACCATTGTCTGGCTGTACAGTCTGGCAGTAAAATACCGTGAAACTTACCTGTTGCAATCGACAATTTTCGGAGATGTCATCGCCGAGTAAAGGCAAGGCGGTCATTACAGACCGCCTTGCTGTCAGGCCAACCAGTTGAAGAACAATGTGCCCACCACGGCAACAAAGGCCATGACGCTGCTGCCCCAGACCAGGTCGACAACTGTCATCACCGGCGAGTAATCTTTCAGGGTGGCATAATTGGTCAGGTCATAGGTGCCATAGGCGGCCAGGCCAAAGGCGGCTCCGTAGAGCAGGGCCAGGATGATGTCTCCTCCGGCCAGTTGTACCGGTAGAAGGATGTTTCCTGCCACCAGCAGTACATATACCAACAGGGCGGGAACCAGGCGCAGGGCAAGGTTAAAGGGCTCCATGTGCCGTCTGATGAATTTTTTTGCCACCAGGCCAAGCCAGATGGCATCCACCGCCAGAAAAACCGGGAAGGTCAAGAGAAAGATCTTTAGAAAAGTCAGCAAACTCATTTTATTCCTCCTTAATTGACAAACAGGTTTGATGTCTGTAGTATAACTATAACTATAGCAATATCAATTATCAAAAACAAGGAGGAATTTTATGTCGTCTATTACTTTGGCTTCGCTAAAGCGCTTCAACCTGGTTATGGGCTGTTTGCACCTGGTCCAGGGTCTGCTGATGTTTGTGTTTTCCATTGCCATTGACCAAATCTCTGCTTTCAAAACTCCGGTGTGGTCCTACTTTTTGCGTTTTGACACCGAAACATTCAGCCTGGTGACCAATCCCCAGCTGGTGGGCAGAGTACCCTTTGCCATGTTCGTTTCTTTTTTCTTGCTACTGTCGGCGTTGGCCCACTTTATCATTGTTGCGCCCAAAACCAACAAGATTTATAACCAGGATTTGGAAAAGGGAATCAACAAATTCCGTTGGCACGAATACTCTCTGAGCTCTTCAATTATGATTGTGCTGATTGCCATGCTCTTTGGTGTCTATGACATCGGTGCCCTGATTGCAATATTCTTCCTCAACGCATCGATGAACTGGTTCGGCCTGCTGATGGAGAAAATCAATCAGTACACCGACAAAACCGACTGGTCGGCATTTATCTTTGGCACCGTGGCGGGCATTGCCCCCTGGGTAATCATCATCATGCACGCTTTGGGCAACGCCAATGCGGCAGAAGTGCCCTGGTTTGTCTACGCCATCATTGGCTCCTATTTCGTGTTTTTCAACCTCTTTCCCATCAACATGATTCTCCAATACAAAAAGGTGGGCAAGTGGGCAGATTACTTCTATGGCGAGCGGGGCTACATCATCCTCAGCCTGGTGGCCAAGAGTGTGTTGGCCTGGCTGGTGTTCTTTGGAGTAATGCAACCCTGACGACAAGCCGGCAAGTGCCGGCTTTTTTGCATGTGAGAATGAAGCTAAAATACCCTGCCCTTGCTTGTTTTTTACCAAGGCAAAAGCAGGGAATGGAAGAATAGTTCCAATACCAAGGATAAGAAGGTGGTTGTGTGAGCGTTTTGCAGCGGTTGTCCCGTTGGCTGGAAAAATATCTGTCGGGCAGGACGGCCCTGGTCACAAGCACAGTGGTTTTTGTGCTGTTTATGGCCATTGTGTTGCCCTACATGGCCCAGGCCACGGAAGAGGTTGCCGGTACAGGCCAGTCGCCGGACACATCGTTAATCTATTCTGCTTCTGACCTCTATGACATGGCTGAGGCGTACGGGCAGGAGGGAAGGGACTACTATGTCCGCACCCGCTTTACCTTTGACATCGCCTGGCCATTGGC
>PWLI01000117.1 GCA_003559415.1 Clostridiales bacterium
ACCAGTTGCTCGCTGTCGTAGGCGACCTCAATGGCCGGGAAGTACTGGAGCTCGCTGTGGCCCTGGGATGAAATGGCTACCCTGTCAGTTCCGTCTTCCAGGGTGATTAACTTAAACCCGCCCACTGGCTTTGTGTCAGTATACTCCAGGGCATCTTTGTGCGGCATGATGTAGTAGCTGGCAGTGGTAAAGGGGTGTTCTTCTGCTTCCGGCACATCGTCCAGCCCCGGTGGTTCTCCATTGGATATAAGCTGGCATCCGGCACCAGTGGTCAGTAATACTGTCAACAGCAGAGCCAGGTATTTTCTCAACGCCATTCACCTCCCAGCACAATTTTAACCGGGAGTGGGGTTAGTTGCAAGAGGTATATTGGACAAAGAAGGAGTGTTAACTATGGAAAGAGTGGATGTTGCAATTATTGGCTGTGGCCCCGCCGGATTGTCGGCGGCCATCAATGCCAAATGGCGAGGCAAGGAAGTTGTGCTTTTTGGCACCAAGCTCTGCAGTCCTGCGCTGCACAAGGCTCACCAGATAGACAACTATCTGGGATTTCCGGCCATGGCGGGAGAGGACCTTCGGCAACGGTTTTTGGAACATGCAGAATCCATGGGCATAAAACCGGAATTACAAACTGTAAGTGCGGCTTACCCCATGTCTGGATACTTCGAGTTGCAGTTGCGGAATGACAATCTCCAGGTGACGACGCTGGTGTTGGCCACCGGCGTTGCAGTTGCCCGGCCGTTGCCGGGAGAGGAGAAGTATATCGGCAGGGGCATCAGTTATTGCGCCACCTGTGACGGGAATTTTTATCGGGGCAAGGTGGTGGCCGTGATCTCTGAAGACGCCCACGGGGAAGAAGAGGCGCTGTTTCTGGCCAGCCTGGCAGAGAAGGTTTATTACCTGCCGCTGTATGCGCCGGTGGGCCGGCTTCCGGAAAATGTTGAAATAGTTGACGACAAGCCGGCGGAGTTTTCCGGGGGAGACCGGCTGGAGAAGCTGGAGCTGAAGTCCGGCAAATCGCTGGATATAGACGGGTGTTTTGTGCTCAAGGAACAGCTGCCACTGACCCAGCTTGTTCCCGGCCTGGAATTGGCTGACCGACACATCAAGGTTGACCGGCGCATGGCCACAAATATCCCCGGGTTGTTTGCTGCCGGGGATGTGGCTGGCCGCCCCTACCAGTTGGCCAAGGCCGTGGCCGAGGGGCAGTTGGCGGCATTGAGTGCCGTCAGTTATATTGACTCACAAAAAAAGTAAGGGGCAGCTATTGCTGCCCCTTTACTTGTGCTCCTTCGAGAAAGGCCTTTTTGTTTAGCTCTTCCGTCCCCCGGGGCGCACGGGCAGCTATTGCTTCCAACCAGTGTCGCTGGTCGAGGTCTGTTTGGACGGACATGGCTCCCAGCAGAACGGTGTTGGCCACACGGATGTTGCCCAGGTCACTGGCAATCTTCAGGGCGTCCACCGAAATTACTTGGTAACCCTGGTCGATCAGCATTGCGGGGATGTCGGCGGGGTATTCTTCTTTTTCCAGCAGTACAGGGGTGGGGTGAAGGTGGTGATTGTTGATGATTGCCTTGCCGCCTGGTTTCAAATGGCTGGCCCAGCGCAGGCCTTCCAGCTTTTCCAGCGCCACCAGTATATCAGCCTGGCCCTGGGGCACCAGGGGCGAGAACCATGGGTTGCCGATGCGCACCATGCCCCAAACGCTGCCGCCCCGTTGTGCCAAGCCATAGACATCTGACCCGGAAACGGGGTGTCCTGCCCGGGTGGCGGCCTCCATCAGTATTCCGGCGGTAAGTATCAGTCCCTGCCCGCCGACGCCTGCAAAAATGGTGTTCAGTCTCATTTATTTACCTCCCCCCGGCGCCTGATGGCCCCCACGGGACAAACCTGGGAGCATACGGAACAGCCAACGCACATGTCGTGCCTGATGTGTGATTTTTTTTCTTCAATGCCCTGGTAGTGCTGCATGTGAATAGGAGGGCAGTTTACACTGATGCAGGAACGGCAATTTATGCATGTCTTGGGGTCTACATAGAAGTTGGTCTCCCTGATCTTAAAGGCCAGGGCACATGGCCGGGTGGTGATTATCACCGAAAGGCCCGGGTTTTTCATTTCCTGCCGCACCATGTCCAGCAAGTCTTTGTACCGGAACTGGTCTGCCTCCTGAATATTCTTGATGCCCATGGCCTCCAGCAATGGTTTGAAAGAAATTCCCTTTTGGTCTTTCTCCCGGTTCAATGTCCCTGTTCCAACGTTGGCCTGGCCACCGGTCATGGCGGTGGTGCGGTTGTCCATGACAATTACTGTGATGTTGCGGCCGGTGTCAGCCAAATTGATAAAGCCCGGCAAGCCTGAGTGAAACCCGGTTCCATCGCCAATTATTGCCACCAGCGGCCTGTCATCATCGATGCTGTGGTGGAGCTCGGCCATGCCTTTGACCATGCCCAGGCTGGCGCCCATGCTGATGTTTGTTTTACTCACCGAAAAGGGTTCCAGTATGCCCAGGGAGTAGCAACCGATATCTCCAATCACTGTGGCTTTCAGGCGCTTAAGCACATGAAACACAGGGCGGTGGGGGCATCCGGCACAGAGAAGGGGTGGCCTGGCGGTGACCGGCGGTTTGTCGGGGCGTTGCTGCGGCGGTTCCATCAGCCCTGCATCGGCGAGCCCCTGGTGTATGTTATCCATGCTCAGCTCGCCGGTGAAGGAAAACAGGTCTTTGCCCCGGCACTGAATCCCCCGGGCTTGCAGCGCCTCTTGAATAAAGGGCATCAATTCTTCCACCACTATAATTTCCCGGTATTTTTTCGCAAGTTCCCCGATTTTGTCCAGTGGCAGCGGCCAAACCATGCCCAGTTTGAGCAATGATGCTTTGGGGTCCAGTTCTCCCAGGTAGTTAAAAACTATGCCGCTGGAAATAAGCAGGGTGCTGGCGTCCTTCCGGGGAGCATAGTTGTTGATGTCCATGGAATTGGCTTCTTTGCCCAGTTGCTCAATCCGCTTGGCCATATGATGTTGCTGCTGATTGGCATAGGGCGGCAACATGCAAAACCGGGCCTGGTCAGGTTTGAAGCCCTCAGGGATGATTTGTTGCCGGGAAGAGGTGGTTACTGGGGCACGGC
>PWLI01000100.1 GCA_003559415.1 Clostridiales bacterium
GCCTCCAGCATGCTCTGGATCTCCCGCAGGTTGGTCACCTCTTCCGCCAGCTGCCGCACCTCGGATATGTTGCGAAACACAGCCAGCGCGCCCACAGTCCTGCCCTGGCTGTCCCGGACCGGTATGCGGGTGGTGACAATGCTCTTGTCTTCCAGTTGCTGCTGCTGATTGACCTCAGCCACTCCCGTTTCCAGCACCCGCAACAACTGGGAGTTGGGGATGACACTGACAACATGCTGCCCCAGCGCCTTTTCCCTGGGCACCCCAATAATCTCGGCTGCCGCCGGATTGTACTGGGTAATCCTTCCCTCTTTGTCTATGGCAACCAGGCCGTCATGGATCGCATCCAAAACAACTTCCAGCTTAAACCCGGGAGGCGAATTTTCCATAACCAGCCCTCCTTGCATAATTTTGCATACTAGAGTTTTCGCTGCCAACCGGTATTTTTCCTGCTGAAAATGCTGTTGCAACAAAAAAAGCGGGCCAGCGCCCGCTATCTCAACAACAGTTTGTCTGTCATCAGGGCAATAAACTCGAGGTTCGTCGGCTTGCCCTTTCTGTCCAGGATGGTCTGGCGAAAAAAGCGCTTGACTGTTTCTGTGGTGTTTCGCTGCCAGGCCACCGTTATGGCATGGCGTATTGCCCGTTCCACCCGATGAGGGGTGGTTTGAAAAACTATGGCAATTTCCGGATACATGTTTTTGGTGATGCCGGTGAGAGCTGAAGGGTCTGCCACCGCCATACTGATGGCATGACGTATGTACAAATACCCCCGCAAGTGAGCCGGCACACCGACTTCCCGCAACATCTCACTGATTGTTTGCTGCAAACTGGACTCATTCTGTCCAGCCAGGTTAAAGGGTGTGTCCTCCTCGAAGAAAACATCAAAAGAAGCATGAAAGCAGCGGATCCGTTCAAGCAGCACTTGGGGATTAAATGGCTTCAGCATGCAGTAACTGGCACCCAGCCGCATGACCTGCCGGAGGACTGCCTCCTCGCCGAATTCACTCAGCGCAATCACCTTGGGGGGACTATCCAAGTCCTGCATTCGCTCCAGCACACCCAGGCCATCCAAATGGGGCATTATTATATCCAAAACCAGCACATCAGGACTATGGCGATCCACCGCTTCCAGCACAGAAAACCCGTTATCCACTGTGGCCACCAGTTCCATGTCGTGCTGATTAGAAAATACTTCTGTTAGATTGGTGCACATTTCCCGATTGTCATCGCCAAGCACAACTGAAATCAATATACTATCACCCTCACCCCTTTCCGTGTTGTAGTATATTTTCGACAAAAGTCTAATATCACCTTCTTTTTTTAAAAAAATAGACGCAGAGCGTCTATACAGTCAGCCGTGACTTGACCTGGCTGGCCTGGCGCAACATTTCGTCGGCATGGCTGCGGGTAGCATCGGTAACCTCCGCCCCACCCAGCATGCGGGTCAGTTCATCAACCCGGCCGTCGTAATCCAGCCGCCGCACCTTGGTCACAGTCCGTTGTCCGTCTGGTTCTTTGTAAATCATAAAGTGGTGGTCGGCCATGGAGCTGACCTGGGGAAGGTGGCTGACACAGACAATCTGACGGCCCCTGGCTGCCTGGGCCAGTTTTTCCGCCACTGCCTGGGCGGCCCGGCCGCCGATTCCCGAGTCAATTTCATCAAATATAGCCGTGTCCACCGGTTGCTGGGCAGAAAGCACATTGAGTATGGCCAGCATTATCCGGGACATTTCCCCGCCCGAGGCAATCTTGGACAGCGGCTTGAGGGGCTCGCCGGGGTTGGGGGAAAGAATGAACTGGACGCGGTCAGCCCCGTCGGCGCCCGCCGCCACGTTGCCGTTGTGCCAGGGAATCCCCTCCTCGTCTTGCTCTGTGACAAACTCAACCTCAAACCGGGTGCCTGACATTTGCAAAAAGTTCAGCTCGTGTTCCACAGACCGGGCGATGGTTTCAGCTGCCTGTTGCCGCAGGGCGCTGAGCTCCCGGGCCAGTTCTCCCGTTTCAGCCCTCACTCCGGCGATCTCTTCCAACACCTGGGCATGTCTGGCCTCATTGTTTTTTATCTGCTCAACTTCTTGTTGTTTTTGTCGCTGCCACTCCAGTATGCCGGGGATTGTATCGGCATACTTGCGTTTAAAGTCACTGATCAGTTCCAGGCGCTGTTCAATCTCTTCCAGGCGCTGGGGGTTGAATTCAAAGCTGTCGGCAAAGGACCGGAGCTGCCGGGAAGCATCTTCCACGCTGTAGAGCGACTCTTCCAGCTGGGTGCAGACCTGGGCCAGTTTTTTGTCCATTTCACTGAAGGGCTTGATGCCATTGAGCACTTCCCCCAGCATCTGAACAACTGCCGCGCCCTCGTTTTGATACAGCTTTTCATATCCCTGTTGGCAGGCTTCCACCAAGCGACGGGACTGTTGCAACAACTTGCGCTGGTTTAACAACTCTTCTTCCTCGTCAGGCTTGAGCCCCGCTTGCTCTATCTCATCAATTTGGTACTGCAGCAGGTCCAGCGTCCGTTCCCTCTCTCGTTTGTCGCCATGCAGCGAAGCCAGTTCTTCTTTGAGCTCTGTCAGCTTCTTCCAACCTTGCCGGTAGCGGGCACGGGCTTCCAGCACCGGAGCGCCGCCGTAGCCATCCAGCATGCCCAGGTGGGCAGAAGGGTCGGAAAGCTTTTGGTGTTCATGCTGGCCGTGTATCTCCACCAGCAGCGAGGCCGCTTCCCGCAACTGGCCCACGCTTACCGGCCGGCCGTTTATCCGGGCGCTGCTCTTGCCTTCAGAAAACAATTCCCTTTGCAGCAGAATTGCCCCTTCTCCATGGTCGATGCCCATTTCTGCCAGGCGTTGCCGGTCCTGCTGGGACAAATCGAAAACCGCGCTGACAACGGCCTTGCCGGCGCCTGAACGGATTAATTCTGAAGACGCCCTCTCTCCCAGCACCTGGTTAAGGGCGTCAATTATTATAGATTTACCTGCCCCTGTTTCCCCGGTGAGGATGTTCAGTCCACTCCCAAACCCCACCGTGAGCTTGTGAATAAGGGCAAAGTCTTCCACGTAAAGTTCTCGCAACATGGCAATCCCCCTATCCGTTGCGACTGTAGTCCATAAGATTGCGCCGCAGAATTTCGAAAAAACTATTGCCGTGAAGCCGCACCAACAGTGTCTGGTGGCGGGAGTTGGCAACTTCAATCCTGTCGTTGTGAAGCAAGGGGAAGCTGTGCTGACCGTCAACAGTCAACACTATTTCCGTCTGGGCCGCATCCACATCCACGGTAATCCGGGAGTTGAGGCTGAGCACAACCGGACGGGCATGAAGGGTATGGGGACAAACGGGGGTCAGGATAATTGTCGGCACGTTGGGGGCAATGATGGGGCCGCCTGCCGACAATGAGTACCCGGTGGATCCGGTGGGTGTGGAAAGGATAATGCCGTCACCCCGATAGCGGTCCAACTTGTTTCCATCCACCATCACATCCAGCTTGACAATCCTGGCCTGGGGGCCCTTGGAAATGGCCACCTCGTTGAGGGCGATGGTCTTCTCCCGGACTTCACCATCCCGGAAAACCCGCACCGACAACATGCTTCGCTTGTCAACGTAGTACTTGCCCGATGCCAGCATGTCCAGCGACGCTTCCAGGTTGCTGATTTCCACCTCAGTCAAAAATCCCAGCCGCCCCAGGTTTACGCCCAAAAAGGGTACCACTTCCTCGCTGTATCTTCGGGCAACATTGAGAAAAGTGCCGTCTCCACCTAACACCAGTACAAAATCAACAGGTGGCAGCGGTTGATCCAGCCCCAGTTCTTCGTCACCGCAACCCAAGCCCTGCTGGCTATAGACATAAACCTTTTTGCGCTTGCACCAACTGCAAATGCGGTTGGCAACATGCTGGACATTTGGTTTGGCCATATTTGCGATTAAAGCCACCGTTTTCATTTTCCCTACCTCACCAACAAATAGATTACTGCGCCCAAAGCGACAGCTGCAGCCATCCCCAAAAACAACAACAGACGGCGGCGGTTGGATATTTCTATTATACGAAGCCGGTTGCGGTCAACATCAAAGGAAATAATTGCGTCGGGGCCAAAGGCAACCTGGTATTCCAACAGCCGGCGGCGGATGTCGGCGTTGCGGACACTGCTGCCATCCCGGGCATTGACTTCCACCACATACTTTTTCAGTCCCCGCCGGACAATCAAGTCAGCTTTTACTTGCTGCCGGTGTTGACGGTGGCCAATGGTAAACTCTATCGGCTTTACCACTGCCTTGGCAGAAGTTCTGTACCCATGCTCAGCCAGCTTTTCTGCGGCCTTTATGTCAATGCGGCGGGGCTGTTCATGGGTAACCGGCCATTGGCGGACAATAAAGTACAGGCACACCAAGGCCACAAAGGAACATATTATTATAATGTCCACAGTTGTCAGCAACATCTATACCAGCTCCTCTATATCTTCCACGCAGTCCCCGCATATCCTGCGTCAGGATGTGGCAGATGAAAACTGACTGTGGGCTGCTGCCACCACTGTTTCCACGTCAAATGTTGCCTCTCCGGGAGAAAGCCCTGCGTGCAGCAAAAACTCTATGTTGCCCTTGGGGCCGCGGATGGGAGACCAGGCAAGGTTGTAGGGATGCAGGCCCTCCTTTGTTGCCGCTGCCAGGACGTTGTGCAACACCTGGCGATGGACTGCCTCTTCCCGGACCACTCCGCCCTTGCCCACCAGCGACTTGCCTGCTTCAAACTGGGGTTTGACCAACAACACCATCTCACCGGGTTCAACAAGCAATTGGCTCAACACCGGCAACACAATTGCCAGGGAAATAAAAGCCAGGTCCACCGAACAAAAGTCAGGCAGCCCCTGTTGCAGGTGTTGGCGGGTCAGGTGGCGGACATTGGTCCGCTCCATGTTTACCACCCGGGAGTCGGAACGCAGTTGCCAGGCCAGTTGTCCGTAACCCACATCCACTGCATAAACCAGCCGGGCTCCATTTTCCAGTGCACAGTGGGTGAACCCGCCTGTGGAGGCCCCGGCATCCAGCACAATTCTGTCAGTCAAATCTATTTGAAACAGGTCCAGGCCGTGGGCCAACTTGACGCCGCCGCGGCTGACAAAGGGCATGTCCTGCCCACGGATGCTCAGCGTGGCGCCGTCATCCACCAGCGTTCCCGCCTTGTCTGCCACCTGGCCGTCAACCAGCACCCGGCCTGCCATGATGGCGCCACGGGCCTGGGTGCGATTGGCTGCCAGCCCCTGTTCGACCAGCACTAGGTCCAGCCTTTTTTTAGCCACGATTGACCCTTCTCAGACATCAGCTGTTCAGCTGCCTGCACCACATTGTCCACAGTCAGCCCGCACAGCTTGCGCAACTCTTCCACCGGGCCATGGGACACAAAGTCATCGGAAATGCCCAGCAACCTGACCGCCGGGTTTATGCCGGCCTCCTGGCAGTGTTCCATGATGGCGCTGCCCAGGCCACCGGCCCGAACATGTTCTTCCACCACCACAACCCGTCCCGTCTTGCCCACTGTCTGCTGCAAGAGATCGCTGTCCAGGGGCTTGACAAACCGGGGATTGACCACGGCGGCGCTGATGCCCCGATGGCTCAGCACTGCCTGGGCCTCAAGCACCAGGTTCAGTGTGGGCCCCAAGCCCACCAGGGTCACATCCCTGCCTTCCCGGAGCAATTCTCCCCGGCCGTGCTCCAGCGGCTGGCCGGACAGGGTGACGGGCAGCGGCGTTGCTCCGCCCCGGGGATAGCGCAACGCCACCGGGCCGTCGCTTTCCATGGCAAAAGCCAGCATTTGCTCCAGTTCGGGCAAATCCTTGGGCATCATTATGGTAAGGCCGGGTATGTTCCTCAACATGGAGATGTCAAAAACACCGTGGTGAGTTTCACCGTCATCGCCCACCAGCCCTGCCCGGTCCAAGGCCATAATCACTGGCAGTCCTGGCAGGCAGACATCGTGCAACACCTGGTCATAGGCCCGCTGCAAAAAAGTGGAATAAATCGCTACAACAGGCCGGTACCCTGAACGGGCCAGGCCGGCAGCCATGGTCACAGCGTGCTGCTCTGCAATGCCTGTGTCCAGCAAGCGACGGGGGTACTTGTCGGCATAGGGCGCCAGGCCCGTCCCATCGGGCATGGCGGCGGTAATGGCCACCAGCCGGGGATCCTTTTCCGCCAGACGGCAAATTTCCCGGCCAAAGGCCGCGGTATAGGTGTCGGCCTTTTTGGCCCGGGGCTTGCCGCTCTTCTTTTCAAAGGGGCCTATGCCGTGGAACAGCGACGGATTGTCTTCAGCCGGCTTGTAGCCCTTGCCCTTTGTAGTGACCACATGGACCAGAACCGGCCCCTTGTGGGTTTTGGCTTTGTTGAGCAACCGGCCCAAGGCAATCAGGTTGTGGCCGTCGATGGGGCCCAGGTAGGTAAAGCCCAACTGTTCAAACAGCATGCCGGAAACCAAAAGATATTTTAAGCTGTCCTTAACCCGGTCGGCAGTCCTGTAAAGGGCCGACCCAACCCAGGGGATGCGATGCAGCAGCGATTCAGCATCCCGCTTTATCCGGTTGTAACGGGGATTGGTGCGGATGTTGCTGAGATGTGAGGACAACGCCCCTACATTGCGGGCTATGGACATTTCATTGTCATTGAGCACCACCGTCAAATCGACCTTGAGGGCACCGGCATGGTTGAGGGCTTCAAAGGCCATGCCCCCGCCCAGGGCGCCGTCACCGATTACTGCCACTACATTATGTTTGTCCCCGCTCATGTCCCGGGCCAGAGCCATGCCCAGGGCAGCAGACACAGATGTGCTGCTGTGGCCGGTTTCCACCGCATCATGCTCGCTCTCGGAACTCTTGGGGAATCCGGCAATGCCGTCCAACTGTCGCAGGGTGGGGAATTGCCGGTTGCGGCCGGTCAAAATTTTGTGGACATAGCACTGGTGCCCCACATCCCAAACCAGTTTGTCGATGGGACTGTTGTACACGCTGTGCAACGCCAATGTCAGCTCGACCACTCCCAGGTTGGAGGCCAAGTGCCCGCCGGTCTTGCTGACCACGTCAATTATCCGCTGGCGCAACTCTGCGGCCAGACCAATCATCTCCTGATTAGACAGCCCCTGGAGATCTTCCGGGCCGTTTATTTTGTCCAGCAATCGGGTCATGACGCATCCCTCACCTTCCCTTGTTGGCAGACCAAGGTTGCTGCATGTAGTACAGCACCTTGCCAACAAAGCTGAGAATTTCGGTGGCATTATTCATTGCCAAATGTTTGCCAAAGCCCTTACCACCTACAGTGAGCACCGCCACCAACGAAGTAAGGGCTATATTAATATATGTGTTGCCCCGGTATGCTCCATCAGCCAGGCTAAACATTATCCCCGCCGCCGCCGCGCCGCTGATAATGCCGGCAATGTCGCCGACCACATCGTTGCAAAACGTGGCCACCCGATCAGAGTTCAGCGACAAGCTCAGCGCCTGGCGGGCGCCGGGCAGTTTTTTCGCCGCCCGGGCATTGAGGGGAGCTTGCCTGGCAACAGCAGCAGCTATGCCGACAGTGTCAAAAGTGACCCCCACCAGAACTATAACAATCAGCACCAGCAACGAACCGAAAAGCCCCAGGCCGCCCAGCAGTGCCTGGGAAATCACATTAAACGAAATCGACAAAAAAAATGTCCAGATTACTATCCGCCATAACCATCCAAGACCTTTGTTGTTGGCCAAAAGATCACCTCAGAAATAAACATGGGTGGTGGCTATGCAGGTAAATGCTGCGGCTTAGGTCGAGCCGGTTTTCCCTCCGGGACACCCGGTGTCGCCACAGGGCGGTTCCCCTTTAAGCCCCGGCCTGCCGTGTCGCCAACGACAGTGCTGGATTGCCACTTAGTCCGCACTTTAATCCCCGCATGGCCTCTGATTGCAGAACAGCCTAGGAGTTTTCCTCAACGGTTGCCGCTGCCCTAGCCTCTGTTGCAGACGGGGTTTCATGGGGTTGCCAATCCACCCAACCCGCTCAAGGCAGGCTACACTGCACAAAGCCCCTCTTCAAACGGTCGGAACCGCATGCAGGTTCTTCCCAAGCCGTAGCCATATACCCTCTGCATAGAGCCACGCACTTGGGTCTCCACGGAAGCGGGGTCAACGCCTACATGCCCTTGTAGATCGCCCCAACATCCTTAACTCCCAGCATCAACCCCCGACGGGGCGTCGACAGCCAACACCAGGAACTTCATCGATGTGCCCTTTGACGGATTTTTAGCCCCGCCTTCAGACAGCGGTTACCCGACTAGGATACTGCACCACCCATACCATATTATAGTGTAACATTTTAACGATAGTCTGACAATACAGGCTCAGCGAACAAGCCACCAGGCGATGGTTGCACCCAGCACCGCCCCGGCCAACACCTCAACCGGCGTGTGGCCCAGCAATTCCTTCAATTGCTTTTTTTCCTGGCCCTTGGGGCCGCCATGTTGAATGGAGGCCAGCAGCTGGTTGAGAATCCGGGCCTGTTTGCCCACTGCACGGCGCACTCCCGCCGCATCATACATAACGATAAGGGAAAAAACCAGGCAGATAGCCGCCAAGGGATTGTCCCAGCCATACCGGGTAATCACCGCTGCCGACAGCCCGGAAACCAGGGCGGCATGGGAGCTGGGCATGCCCCCGGCCCCAATCAGCCGGGCGAAATCCAGCCGACGATGCACCGCCAGGTCCCAAAACAACTTGAGCACCTGGGCGCACAGCCACGCCCAAAAGGCCGCCCAAAAGATATCATTGGCAAACATTTATACCCCTCCTGGATTGGGTCAGTTTTTGCGCCGGGAAACATAGTGAACCAGCTCAACCAGCTTGTCAACCCCAGGCTGTCCAGCCAGCTCCTTTAAGGCAAGCTCTGCTTCAACGGCCTGCCGGGCCGCCATTTCCGAAACTTTTTCTTCTCCGTGGAGTGAAACAAATGTGTCCTTGCCCAGGCGGGCGTCAGTGCCCACAGTCTTGCCCGTCTGCTCCCGGGTGCCGCACGCATCTAAAATGTCGTCCGTCAATTGATAGCAAAACCCCAAGGCATCTGCATAGCGCGAAAGGGCACCCAGCTGTTGGGCATCAGCCCGGGCCGCCACTGCGCCAATGCGCACTGACGAGCGAATCAGGGCGCCGGTCTTAAGCCTGTACATCTCCTGCAGTTCAGCAGTGCCGGCAATGTCCAACACCTGGCCTCCCACCATTCCCTGGGGGCCGGCACTTACAGCAAGTTCCCGGACGATGTCAGCAACAATCTCACCGGGGAGATGGGACTGGGCCACAACGGCAAAGGCCTGGGTAAGCAGGGCGTCCCCGGCCAATATGGCCAGAGCCTCGCCGAATACCTTGTGGGAAGTGGGGCGCCCCCGGCGAAGGTCATCATCATCCATGGCTGGCAAGTCGTCGTGAATCAGTGAATACGTATGAATCATTTCCACTGCCACCGCAGCAGCAATGGCATCCTCATCCCGACCGCCGCAAACCCCGGCGGCAGTCAGCGTCAGTATCGGACGCAGGCGCTTGCCGCCGTCCAGCAAACTGTATTCCATGGCCTCTGCCAGCTGCCCGGGGCAATTGTCCGGCAGAAACCGCGCCAAATGTCCGTTAAAAAACCTTTGGCGCTGTTCCAGCCAGCTCTCGAATGTCATTGCTGCTCATCCCCAGGCACCAACTCTTCCAGTTTTTGTTCAGCGTCCTTGAGCTGTTGGTCGCAAGCCTTGACAAGGGCCGTGCCCTCTTCAAACAGTTTCAGCGCCTGTTCCAGCTCCACATCTCCCTTTTCCAGCCGGGAAACTATTTCTTCCAGGCGGGCCAGGGCCTCTTCAAACTTGGGCTTTTCACTCATCATTTTCACTCCCCACAGTTGTTATTTCTGCCTGCGCCCTGCCATCGCGCAATTGAATTTCAACTTTTTTGCCCCTGGCAAGACGGGATATACTGGCAATTATGCCCTTTTCATCCCGGACTATTGCATAACCCCTTTCCAGCACGGCCAGCGGGCTTAAGCCCGACAGGCGTCCGGACAGGGGAGCCAGCACCTGGGCCTTGCGCTGCACAATTCTGGCAAACCCGCCAGCCAGTCTGTAGGTCTGGGAATCCAGATTTTGCCGGGGCTGCACCAACAACTGCCACGGCCGGGCCAGCACAGGCCGGCGGGCCAACTGTTCCAGATGGTGGGCCTTGAACTCCAACAACCCCTCCAGGGCCGACAGCGTTCTTCTGCCGTATTCCTTCAAACTGTTTTCCACACCCGCCAAATCGGGGAAAACAAGCCGGGCTGAAGCAGTGGGCGTGGCAGCCCTGGCGGCGGCGGCAAAGTCACAAATAGTGTAGTCGGTCTCGTGTCCCACTGCGCTTACCACCGGCACCCTGGAGTCGGCAACTGCCCGGGCCACCGCCTCTTCGTTAAACACCCACAACTCTTCCAGCGATCCGCCGCCTCGGGTGACGACAATCACATCCACATCGGCCTTGTTGAGCCGCTCAATGGCCGCAACAACCGATTGCGCCCCTGCTTTGCCCTGGACCAGGGCAGGAGCCAGCACAATAGTGGCCGGCCAGCCCTGTTGCCGGGCAGTGACGAGAAAATCCTGCAACGCAGCTGCCTTGGGCGATGTCACCACCCCCACCCGGCGGGGATAGGGCGGCAGGGCAAGCTTGCGGCTCTCTTCAAACAGCCCCTCATCGGCCAGCCGTTGTTTTAACTGGGCAAAGGCCAGAGCGAGTGCGCCCTGGCCGGCCGGTTCCATGGTGTAAACATTTAACTGATAGTAACCGCCCCGTCGCCATACCACCACATCGCCGCGGACAAAAACATTCTGCCCGCTGGCCGGTTGGAATTGCAGCTGGCTGTTCCGCGAGCGGAACATGACAGCCTTGACCGAGCAATCATCATCCTTAAGGGTGAAATACATGTGCCCCGATGAGTGATGGACAAAGTTTGACAACTCTCCCTCCACCAGCACATCGTTAAGTTCCGGCTGGGCAGCCAGCGTTTGCTGCACCAGGTCGGTTAGCTGACCGACCGTCAGCGGGCGGGTAGTTACTGACATTTTTCTGCAGCTTCCACCGTGTTGCGAAGCAGCATTGTGATGGTCATGGGGCCGACTCCGCCGGGAACGGGCGTGATGCTGCCGGCAACTTTTTCAGCCCCCTCAAACTCAACATCGCCAACCAGTTTGTCGTCAACCCGGTTGACTCCCACATCAATTACCACAGCCCCGGGCTTTATCATGTCTCCGGTTACAAACTCAGGACGGCCCACCGCCACCACCAACACGTCGGCGGTGCGGGTAACAGCACCCAGGTCGGCGGTGCGGGAATGGCAAATGGTAACGGTGGCATGTTGCCGCAACAGAAGCAGCGCCACCGGCTTGCCGACAATGTTGCTGCGGCCGACAACCACGGCCTGTTTGCCCTTGAGGTCCACCCCTTCCACTTCCAGCAGCTTCATAATTCCATAGGGTGTGCAGGGCAGGTAGCTGTCCTCGCCGATGAAGAGTCGCCCGGCGTTGATGGGGTGAAATCCGTCCACGTCCTTGGCCGGGTCAATGGCCTCAATAACCTTGTTTTCATCGATGTGGTCAGGCAGGGGCAACTGGACCAAAATCCCGTGGATTTTGCTGTCCTTGTTGAACTTGTCCACCCAGCCCAGCACATCTTCTTCACTGGTTTCTGCCGGCAGGCGGTGGACTTCAGAATAGATACCCGCCTTGGCACAGGCCTTTTCCTTCATCCGCACATAGGTGTGGGATGCCGGGTCCTCGCCCACCAGCAACACTGCCAGGCCAGGGACAATGCCTGTTTTTTCTTTGAGCTTGGCCACATCCTGGGCCAGATCCTTACGTAATTGATTGCCAATACCCTTTCCGTCAATCAACTTGGCGCTCATTTTAGTTCCTCCCTTGTTATGTTTTCCGGCGGAGCAAAACGCCCCGCCGGATGCAGACACTAACGGGTCAAATCAAGGCCCGTTTCTTTTTTGATTTCCCCGGCAACAGCCGCCAGAGAAGTATCTGTAGTGGTTCCCATAAGCTCCATCAGTTTGCCGATGATTTCCCGGTTGTTCTTTCCTCCCGGGGCGCTAAAGGCGGGGGCAAGGTGCTGAATTCTGCCTTCGCAGTTTATGACTGAACCCTCAGACTCCACCGGCAACGCCA
>PWLI01000116.1 GCA_003559415.1 Clostridiales bacterium
CCGTATGTTATGGGTTTCGTCGGGGTCCAATTCCAGGTCAACAGTATGGGAATGGCGTTCATAGGGCCGGATTCGCAGATCCACCCGGCTGCCCGGCGGTATTTCTTCACCGGGGCCAGGGCTTTGCCACGTCACTATTCCACCTGGTGATTCGTCATCTGCAGGTTCCATCCGCACCGACCCAACCACCAGCAACAGCTCTTCAATAATCCGTTTTGCCTCTTCCTTGGTTTTTCCAGTCAGGTCTTCCATTTCCAACGGCCGGGGGCCCAGGCTGACATATATTGTAATCACCTCAGAGCGCAACACGCTGCCCGCCGCCGGGCTCTGACGTACAACCTTGTCCCGGGGAAATTCTTCGCTGTACTCGGTGACCTCTTCATAATCCAGGCCCAACTGGTTTAGCTGGGCGATGGCTTCCCGCACATCCATGCCCACAAGCGAAGGTATGTCCACCTTGTCGGGTCCCAAGCTGACAGTCAGGCTGATTTTTCTTGTTTGCTTGACCACTCTTCCTGCCGACGGCGACTGATTGATAACGTGGCCCTGGGGGATTGTGTCATGGTGCCGCTCGGAAGTGACTTCATAGGGCAGACCCTCCCGATCCAGCATTTCAATAGCATCCTCCAGCGACAGCTCCACAACATCGGGGACGGTGACCTCGTCCACTGTCATCAAGCCGCTGAAAAAGGTATAGCCGTAAAAACTCAGCAAGCCAACTAAAACTATGGACACAGCTGCCGCGATGTATTTCACAAGCTGGGTTTTGGCAGCACTGTCCTCTTGCTCAGGCTTCTCCCCCCCGGCCTCTTCATCACCTATCGGGGTGTAAACCTGGGTGCTGGCAATGTCCTCCGTCTCTTCTTCCCGATCTTCAGCCTGTTCCAAGCCGCCGTTTTGCCAGTTGCGCAAATCCGCAATCAGCAGTGAGGCCGACTGATAGCGCCTGGCCGGGTCTTTGGCCAGCAATCTGTCCAAAATTCCGGCAAGCGGCCTGGGTATTTCAGGATTAATTTCCCTGGCGGGTGTTATGGTTTGCTGAATGTGTTGCATGGCCACAGCAATGGGGCTGTCCCCCTCAAAGGGCAAAGTGCCGGTGAGCATCTCGTAAAACACTATGCCCAAAGAATACAGATCAGATTGAATGGTGGCCATTTGTCCCCGGGCCTGTTCCGGCGAAAAATAGTGCACCGAGCCCAGAAGGGAGTTGGGCGCAAAGGTCTGGGTAATGGATGTGGCAGCCCGGGCAATGCCAAAGTCAGTTACTTTTACCAGGCCATCTTTGGAAAGAAGTATGTTGTGGGATTTAATGTCCCGGTGAATTATATCGTTGGCATGGGCATGGTACAGGGCTCCCGCCATTTGTCTGGCAATGCTGACCGCCTTGTTGATCGGCAATATGCCCTGGTTTTTAATGTAGTCCTTTAGAGTTTCACCTTCCACGTACTCCATAACTATAAAATAGGTCTCGTTTTCCTGTCCCACATCATAAATGCTGACAATGTTGGGATGAGAAAGGCTGGCTGCCGCCTGGGCCTCCCGGCGAAAACGACGAACAAATTCTTCATCGGCAGCGAATTGCTGCCGCAAAACTTTTATGGCTACGGTGCGGTTAAGCAACGTGCAACGGGCCTTGTACACCACCGCCATGCCGCCCGCACCAATTCTTTCCAAAACCTGGTACCTGTTGACCAGTTTTGAGCCAATCACCTTACTCACCTCCCCCGCTGGCAACTATCAGCGTAACATTATCAGGTGCTCCCCGTTTGTAAGCCTTTTCAACCAGTGCATCAGCGGTTGTTTCAAGGTCAGTCTTCTTCTTCAGGAGCTGGGAAATTTCTTCGCCGGACACCTGGTCAGTAAGCCCATCTGTGCACAACAAGAGTATGTATTTTCCCTGCACAACGTGTTCAGAAATATCCGCAACACATTCTTCCCTTGTGCCCAGCGCCCGGGTGAGGATGTGTTTTTGTGGATGAGTGGCTGCCTGGTCTTCAGAAATATCCCCGGCTTCCAACAGCTCGCCAGCCACAGTGTGGTCCCTGGTCAGCATGTGCAGTTTTCTTTCTTGAAAGATGTAAGCCCTGCTGTCCCCGACATGCCCGATAAGCAGCTGGGAGCCGCACAGCCAGGCCAATGTCATGGTAGTCCCCATACCGGCAAGGGAGCTGTCTGCAGCGGCCTTTTGCAGCACCGCCAAATTTGCCGCATCAAAGGCTGGCTGGATGGCCTGGGGGCTTGCTGTTTCCAGTTGGGCCAACCGGACTCCGGCTGCCTCCACCGCCAGCTTGCTGGCAACCTCCCCGCCAACATGGCCACCGATGCCATCGGCCACAATCATCAGGCCCCGTTGCTGATCATAGCAAAAGAAATCTTCATTGTTGTCTCTGACCAGACCTTTGCGGCTGATACCATGCATCTTCACCTTGCCGTCCTCCTTACTTCCGCCTGTTGCGTAGCTGTCCGCAGGCTGCAGACACATCACCGCCCAAGCTGCGTCGTGTGGTTACATTGATCCCCCGCTGCTCCAGCACCCGTCGGAACTCTTCAGTCCTCAGGCTGGGGGCAAAGCTCAGCCCGGGAACAGCGTTAAAGGGAATCAGGTTTACCAAACAGTTATGGCCTTTTAACAAGTTGGCAAGCTCAACCCCATGGGTGTCGGTGTCGTTCACACCCCGCAACAACACATACTCATAAGTCACACGCCTGCCAGTTGCTTCAGTGTACTTTCTACACGCGGACAACAAATCCTGCAGAGAGTGGCGTCCGGCCACCGGCATCAGTCGACGGCGCAGCTCGTCATTTGCTGCATGCAGGGAAACCGCCAGGTAAACAGCCAGGCCGGTGTCTGCAAGTTTTTTTATCTGCGGCACCAGGCCGACGGTGGAGACAGTAATCCGCCGTTGACCGATGGCAAAACGGCTGGGGTCGTTGGCAGCAGAGATAAATCCCAACAGGTTGTCAAAGTTGGCCAGCGGCTCTCCCACTCCCATGACAACGATGTTCCTCACGGGGTTAAGCCCCTGCTGATTTGCAAAAATACGGGCATGCCAAAGTTGCTCTGCCAGTTGCTGACTGGACAAGTTAACAGCCGGGCTGCCAACACCAGACGCGCAGAAAACACAGCCCATATCACAGCCAAATTGACTGGATACGCACACAGTCGACCACGACCGGTAACTGATAACAACGGTTTCCACCACCAGGTCTTTTGCAAACTCCACCAGCAGTTTTGCGGCGCCGGCAGTTTTCTGAACTTCTGCAACCCGCGATTCAGTAACGGCAAACTGTTGGGCCAGCTGTTGGCGCAACTGTGCCGGCAGATTTGTCATCAAGGAAAAATCGCCGACATGCTTTTCATATATCCACTGACGTATCTGATCTTTGCGATAGGACGCAAGGCCCAAAGTGTTGGTTGCTCGATCCAGTTCTCTGTCTGTAAGGCCAAACATGCCTACACCTCCTTTTGCAGTTTTGCAATAAAAAACCCGTCTATGCCATGTACAGAGGGGAACAGGTTTCCATACTGATGTTGATCCCCGCCAATTGTTACCGGAACAGAAGCCATGTCTGACCGACACAAAGCCTGCTGGACGACATCTTCATTTTCCCAGCGCAACAAACTGCAGGTAGAATAAACGACAAAACCGCCTGGAGCCAGACAGTCACAGGCCGCTTCCAGCAATTGCCGCTGCAACCGGGTCAGTTGCTCTATGTCTTGCCGGCTGTACCGCCATTTTATGTCCGGTTTCCGTCGCAACACACCCGATCCCGAGCAGGGAGCATCCAGCAGAATTCGCGGAAAGCTTCTGCCGGCAAGTTTGCCGGCATTCCGGGCATCACCTGTTACCACTGTAACATTTTCCAATCCCAGGCGTTGAACAGTTTCCCCTATAGCCGCGGCCCGGTGTTTGTGGAGCTCTATTGCCGTCACTGTGCCCGGCGCAACCAGTTCGGCAGCATATGCCGCCTTGCCGCCGGGAGCGCTGCACATATCCAGCACGTTCTGGCCCGGCTTTAAGTCAAGGTTTTGCACCGGCAAAGCCGACGCCTCGCCCATTATGGTGTACAGTCCCTGCCCAAAGTCCGGCAGATCAGAAAATGCCGTGGTGGCAGGCAGCACCAGCATGTTGGAATCCCATGAGCTTGACCGGGCTTCTATGCCGCAATCTGCCAATTTTGCCACCAAGTCTTTACGGGAAATTCGCTGGTTATTGACCCTCAGGGACAGCGGTGCCGGCTGATTGTTGGCCAAGCACAATTGCCGGGTAAACTCGGCCCCCCAACGCTCCAACCAATGGTCCACCATCCATTGGGGGTGGGAAAATTCTATGGCTATTCGCTTCGCCGCCTGTGAGGGAAGGTTGGTCAGCAACTGGTCCTTGTTTCGCAGCACATTGCGCAAAATACCGTTTACAACCCGGGCCATGGGCTGTCCCAATCGCTGGCGGGCCTGGGTTACAGCTTCATTGACAACGGCATAATCAGGCACCCGATCCAGGTAAATCAACTGATAGAGCCCAAGACGCAGTATTATTCGCAACAGGGGGGATAGGGAAGCTACCCCCTGTCGGCAAAACCTGTCGAGAACATGGTCCAGCACAAGCTGTTGGCTGGTCACACCATAGGCCAAGTTGTACGCCAAACGGCGATCAGCTGTTGGAGCATGCTGGGGCACCAAGCCTTCCATTGCTCTGTCCAACCAGCTGCCCTTGCTCACCAATATCAGCGCTTCCAAAGCGGCCTGGCGGGCATCCATCATCACTGGCCTCCCGGGCAATTTCCAAACTGTTCTCCAACCCTGACCCGATAGCCATTGAGAAAATCCACTGCCTTCATGGGTTTCTTCCCTGCCGGCTGCAGTTCAACAACTTCCACCAGGCCCTGGGCGGCGCCAACCAACAATCTCTTCTTTGCGCTGGCAACTGCCCCTGGTTGGCCATGCCCATCACAGGGCTTAGCGGTCAAAATCTTTACCCGTTTGTCCCGGAAAGTCGTATATGCACCAGGACTGGGAGAAAAGGCCCTGACTTGATTGACAATATCCCGGGCCGGCAGGGCCCAAACTATGCGCTCATGCTCAGCATGGAGCATTGGAGCATAACTCACACCCTCCCGGGGTTGCGGTTTCCGGGGAGCCTTGCCGGCAAAGAGCAAATCCACCGTCTCTGCCAAAACTTCTCCGGCAATGTCTGCCAACCGGCCAAACAGCTGTCCATGGTTCTCGTCGGCAAGTATTTCCACCGGCCGTTGCAGAATAATATCACCTGTGTCTATCCCCTCGTCCATAAAAATAGTCGTAACTCCAGTAGTGGAAAACCCCCTGAGCAACGCCCATTGCACCGGAGCAGCACCTCTGAGCTGAGGCAACAGAGAGCCATGGACGTTAATTGCCCCCAGGGCAGGCAGGTTGAGCAGCGGCCGCTTCAAAATGCTGCCAAACTCAGCCACCACCAACAAATCCGGCGCCAACTCCTCTACCATGCGCAGCCCTTCTCCACTGTTGACCTGGAGCGGCTGATGACACGCCATGCCGTGCTGCTGGGCCCACAACTTCACCGGAGAGGGCTTTAAACGGCCCAAACGCCCCTGTGGGCTGTCAGGCCGGGTAATTACCATGTCGACGCTGTGTCCGGCGCTGTACAGGCCTCTGAGGCAACCACAGGCGAAATGGCCGGTGCCCATGAATACAATTCTATTCAACTTCCTGGCCCTCATCCACATAGCGGATTACTTTATCGATGAAAACCACGCCGTTCAGGTGGTCAATTTCATGTTGAAGTGCCCGGGCCAACAGACCCGTGGCTGTGATTTGTTGTTCTTTGCCGTGGCGGTCGAAGAAATTGACGGTGATCTGGCCGTGACGCTCCACTTCCCCATACACTCCCGGCACACTGAGACAGCCTTCCAGGCCCCCCTCGCAACCGTTGCACTCAGCAATCTCCGGGTTGACCAACTCGATTACAGGGAAATCCTCACCCAGGCGCACCACGGCAACCGCCTTGCCAACCCCTATTTGAGTGGCTGCCAAGCCCAGTCCGTTGTTTTCCTTCATGACCGCCGTCAGTTTGTCCAGAAGGTCATGCAGCTTCTGGTCATATTCAACCACCGGTTCCGCCTTGCGGCGCAGTGCCGGGTCACCCAACTTTCTAATCAACGGCAGATTCATGCTCACACCTCCATCACATGAGATTTACAGGATTATAGTCAAAAACCACCCTGGCATTCGCCGTCCGTTTAAAGGTCTTCCTGACAGCATTAAGTTGTGAAAAATCCTCACCGCACTGTTGCTGCCGCAACAATACATGCCAGCGATAGCTGCCTTTGAGCTTTTCAAAGGGTGGCGGCCCGGAGTAAATTATCTCCCAACCCGAAAGGGTGGCCAATTCATTAAGTATAGTTTCTGTTTGTCTTTCCATGTTCTGCTGCCGCTCCGAGGAGATTACAATCCGAGCCAGGTTGCTGTAGGGAGGCAACATGGCTTGCTTGCGCTGGGCGATTTCATAATTGTAGAAACCCTGGTAATCCTCCTGCATGGCAAACCGCAGACTATAATGTTCCGGCTGATAGGTCTGAATAACAACCCTTCCCTGTTTTTCTGCCCTGCCAGCTCTGCCCGCCGCCTGGGCTACCAGCTGAAAGGTTCGTTCAGCCGCACGAAAATCTGCCATTGCCAGCGACAGATCGGCCAGCATGACCCCTACCAGCGTGACATTGGGAAAGTCAAGCCCCTTGGCAATCATTTGGGTGCCGACTAGAATGTTGGCCTCTCCCCGGTAAAACCTTTGCAGCAGCCGCTCCCTGGCCACTGCCGACCCGGCGCTGTCACTGTCCAGCCTGAGCACAGTATGGCCGGGATAATACTCAGCCAGCACTTCTTCAAGTTTTTGTGTGCCCTGGCCCAGCTTGCGCAGGTAGGGGCTGTTGCACCGGGGACATTTTGATGGCAATACAACAGACCTGTCACAATAATGGCAACGAAGCAAGTTGGAACTGTGCAATGTCAACCCGGTGCTGCAGTGGGAACAGGTATAGCGGAAACCGCAGTTGCGGCATAGCACTGTTGGCGCCAAGCCCCGGCGGTTTAGAAACAGTATCACCTGCTCGCCCCTGGCCAGAGTTTGATCAATGCTGTTTCTCAGCTCCCGGCTGAACACCGAGCGGTTGCCCGCCTGCAGCTCTTCCCGCATGTCTACCAGCTTGGTCTCCAACTGACAGCGGAATATGCGCTCCGGCATGGTCAGCAGCTTATAAACCCCTTTTCTCGCCTGGTACATGGTCTCCAGCGAAGGGGTGGCGCTGCCCAGCAACACCAAGGCATTTTCCCTTTCCGCCCGGTAGAGGGCCACATCCCTGGCGTGGTAGCGGGGTGCTTCTTCCTGCTTATAGGCCGGTTCATGCTCTTCATCCATTAACACCAGGCGAAGCCTTTTCAGTGGGGCAAATACAGCAGACCTGGTGCCAACCACAACAGGGAACTCACCCCGGTCAACGCCCCGCCAGTAATCTGACCTGACCCGGTCTTCCAAACCACTGTGCAGCACTGCCACTTTCTCACCAAAAGCAGCACGAAACCTGGCAACCAACTGGGCCGTTAAAGCTATTTCCGGCACCATTACAAGTACTTGCCCGCCCTTTTCCACAACCTGCCGGGCCAGGCGTATATATATTTCTGTCTTGCCGCTGCCCGCCACACCCTGGATCAGGAACTTTCCGGGCCAGGAAAGGTCATGGCTGGCTTCAGCAATATCGGCCAGCACCTGTTTTTGCCGGGCAGTCAGGTGTTCAACTTCATCCAAGTGCCAGTCAGGGAAATCAGCGGAGATAATCAGCGGCGCCTTGTCCAGCACCCCTTTGGACACCAGGGCATCCACCGGAGAAGCAGAGATGCCCAATTGTCGGGTTATTTCAGCCTTGGTCCGGACATTGCCATCAGACATTAGCCGAACAACAGCCAGTTGTTTCACACTCAATTTCTCACCGGGCGAAACCAACTTCAAACCCATGGGCAAGGCCTTTCTGCGCGGGGGCAGCATGGCAAAAAGAACTGCCGCCAGAGAACATCCCGCCCGGCGGGCCACCCAGTGGGCAAGTTCCATCATCGGAGAGGCAAGACAGGTGTCATCCAATATCTTCTCGACAGGTTTAACCTGTTCAACCTCTGTGCTGTCAACAACCTGGACTATTATGCCCTCCACCTTGCGATTTCCCAGGGGGACCAGCACGCGATTTCCTGGTTCTCCGGACAAGGGGGACAGTTGATAGTCCAACAACATGTCCACATCAGCTTTCTTGGCCGAAGTGGCAACACGGGCGTACAACACAGGCCTCCCCTCCTCATGACACTAATTATAGCATAAAAAAAAGCGGTCAAGCCGCCACTAACCACTGCACAAACTTGTAAATTCCGAACAACAGGCATACCAGCAAGATTACTCGCAACATGGCATTTCGCATTACAATTACAGACATGCACATACCCCCCTGTAGCTGAATAATAACCTGTTACCCTAAAATTTCGTGATTTATGTCGTCATTCCTGCAAAGTGAAAAAATACACTAAAAATTTAAAACGCCGCAAGCGGCGTTCACTTTAAATCCCCTTCTTTCAGGCGTTTGAACCGGATTGTTCCCTTAATAATTTCTTCCATTGCCAGAGCAACCGGCTTTTTTGCAGAGAATTTCACAATCTCAGGGTCACTTTTCAGCTGCCGGGCACGGCGGGCAGCCACCACAACAAGGGAATACTTGCTGTCCATCTTTTCCAGCAACTGATCAATTGAAGGATAGAGCAACACTACACCTCCTGATATTCGTTGGTGCCCATTTTGCCGCCCAGGCGATGGGCCACTGTTTCAGGCTGAACTGACGAAAGAATTATATGGTTGCTGTCCATAACCACCACTGCACGGGTTCTGCGTCCATAGGTGGCGTCAATAAGCAATCCCCGTTCCCGGGCTTCCTGGGTTATTCGCTTTATCGGTGCGCTCTCCGGGCTGACTATGGCAACTATTCGTTCGGCTGCCACAATGTTGCCAAACCCAATATTAATCAACAGCATGTTTTCACCCCTATTCAATATTTTGAATCAGTTCCCGAATTTTTTCAAGCTCTGATTTCATTTTTACAGCCACTTGGGACACGGAGAAAATCGCGCCCTTGGCAGCAATGGTGTTCACTTCCCGCAACATCTCCTGGCAAATAAACTCCAACCGGCGTCCCACCGGGTCACGGGCATCGTTGCAAGCAGCAAAATCCTTGATGTGGGACTCCAGTCGCACCAACTCTTCGTTAAACCCTGCCTTGTCCACCAGCAATGCTATTTCAGCAGCCAAACGGCTGTCATCAGGACACTCATCCATGCGGGACAATCTTTCACGAAACCGGCTGGCAACTGCCTTTTGTTGCTCTTCCGCCAAGTTCCGCAACTCTGCCCCATGGGCAACTATTTCATCCAGGGCCGAACTGATGTCTTTCCACATCGACTGGCCTTCACGCTTTCTCTGCTCAACCAAACTGGCCAACAAACTGTCCAGCTGGGCAAGCAGCCCTTCTTCATCCACTTCATCCCCTGTTGACTGATTGCTGTCAACAACACCTGGCAATGCCAGTATTGCCACCGGGTCAATTGCACCGTCAACAGGTCCCGAGTCTTTTTCCCTGCGCAACAGCCCGGCATAGTGACGGTACAGTTCCAGATTTACAGTTGGTGGCGGCAGTTCGGCGCCAGGCTCGGTTCCCAGCCGGATGTCCACCCTTCCCCTGTTTATATGCTTTTTCACCAGGGTGCGCAGGGGCATCTCCACTGATGCAAATCCCTCAGGCAAGCGGGTATGGATGTCCAGAAAACGATGATTAAGAGTCCTTATTTCCACCTTCAACTGAAGCTTGCCTGCTTCAATTGGTCCGGCAACAAATGCTGTCATGCTTGCAACCACTATATCCCTCCTGTCGAGAACAATTCTAACGGAATTATCCCGTCAAGTCCAGCCTATGGGATTTGTTCACAGTTGTATTTTTATCAGGGCTCCAATATACTTAGTATTCGGAGGAGATGAAATGTCACTGGATGGTTTTTCATTCACAGCCCTGACTGGGGAGCTGAATCGCTGGCTGGGCGGCAGCCGACTGGAACAGGCAGCTGTCCGCGATTATTGTTATGTACTTAACTTGAGGGCTCCTGGCAAATCCTTGGCCCTGGCCTTTTCCATCGACACTCCGCCCCATGGCATGTTCATTGCCCACCGGTTGACCGGTGCGGTGTCCCGCAATGCCTTTACACATGTCCTGGAAAACCACCTGAGCGGTTTGTTCTGCACCGGGCTGTCCAGCCCGGCCTTTGAAAGGTGGGCGACCATGGGGTTTGCTGCTGAACCGGGTCAGCAGCCCCGCTACCTGCTCCACATCGAACTGATGGGCAGAAACAACCATCTGACTTTGTGTGACCAAAACATTGTCCTTACAACAACCCGCAGAGGCAACGTCAACCAGAGCGGTGACAGGTTTCGCCAACCGCCGCCTGTGGACAAATTACCCCCCCTTGGCATCAACCCGGGGCTTGTTCATCAGCTGATTGTCAATCAGGGCCAGAAAACCGTGGCCCGGGCCCTGGTAGGCTTGATTCACGGCATTGGCCCGTTGCTGGCAGAGGAGTTGGTACACCGTTGCCAGGTGCCATCAGAACTCCCTGCTGACCAACTGACCGAACAACAGGCACAGTCCATCACTGAACAGATACGGGCATTTGCTGAGAAAGCAATTGATGGCCAGCCGGAGCCGTGGCTCTATCCGGGGCCAACACAGCCAAAGCAATGGTATTGGCAGCCGTTGCACCACCTTTTCCTGGACGGCAAACAAACTGACACCATCAGCCAGGCCTTGGCGACGTACTGCCAACAAAAACACTCTGCCCGCAATATGGATAAGTTGCGCAACGAACTGTCCACAGCGGTGGAATCAGCCTCCGGCCGCCTTAAACGCACGTTGGGAAAGCAACGGGCCGAGATGGAACGGGCCCGGGATTTCCAGCGCTATAAAGAGCAGGCCGACACCATACTGGCCAACATGCATGAACTGCACAAGGGGCAAGGCAAGGCGGTGCTGACCAATCCCCACACTGGACAACCGATTGAGTTGAACCTGGACCCCGGACTCTCGCCGTCGGCCAACGCCCAGTTGCTCTACCGCAAGTCTTCCCGGTTGAAAAAGGCCGACAACAAAATCGCCAGGCAAATGAAACGGGTTGGCCAAAACCTGGACTACCTGAGTTCCCTTGCCTACTCAATCGAACAGGCTGAAACACAGAGCGAACTGGAGGAAATACGCCAGGAAATGATGGAACAGGGACTGGTCAAACGCCAGGGCCTGCCTGGCAAAAAAGCAGTCAAGCCCCCGTTTTTGAAGTTCAATGCACCGGGTGGAGAAATGGTCATGCTGGGCAAAAACAACCGGCAAAACGAGCAATTGACGTTGCGCCAGGCAGACAAGGAGCATGTTTGGCTCCATGCCCGGGATTATCCGGGCAGCCATGCTGTGCTGTGCACCACCAACCCCAGCCCCGAGGCGCTGCACTATGCCGCTTCTGTGGCCGCCTGGCACAGCAAGGCGCGAAACAGCCCCAAGGTGGAGGTTGTCTGGACAAAGGTCAAACATGTAAAAAAAATCCCCGGCACTCCACCGGGCCGGGTGCAATACACCAACTACCAGTCTATCGTGGTTGACCCTCTTTTTCACCGGCAATCAGACGACGCAGATACTCAGTAAACCCCCGGGGAGGAGCCGCCGTGACGCTGACCGGCAACCCCGAAACAGGATGTTCGAATGCCAATGTCCGTGCGTGCAGCATGTGGCCGTGGTAATCATAGGTCTTGTCTTCTTTGCGGCCGTAAATGTCATCACCCACCACCGGCCACCCCAGGTGGGCAAAGTGCACCCTTATCTGATGGGTGCGCCCGGTTTGCAAACCCAGCCGGACAAAGGAATGGCGGGCAAAGCGATGGAGCACAGCGAAATCAGTCACTGCCGGCTTCCCACCTTCAATTACTGCCATCTTAATCCGGTTACGGGGATGCCGGCCAATGGGGCCGTTTATACGGCCGCGATCCCGGTTGACCCTGCCATGGACCAAGGCGACATAGGTCCGGCTGATTGTCC
>PWLI01000015.1 GCA_003559415.1 Clostridiales bacterium
CGGGGCAGACCAGCGCAGCAGCCAGTGATGCTGGCCGCCGGGGATTTCAAGTTCACAGCGATAATTGTCCAAAACTTTTTGTTGGCTGAAAACAGTCGCCTCAAAAATAACCTTGGCAGCATGGGGAGAATATGACCCAAGGGCGATTTCCAGAGGCTGGGTTTCTGAACAGCAGGCCCTGTGGACAGAAGAACTGCAGCCAGCGCCGGCACTGACCGGCGCTTCCAGGGCTGCAAGGGCAACATTTCTTGTGGCGGCTGTTTCCGAGTCACATTCCAGGTCTGACACCAGTTGGTAATAGCAGCTCTCTTCCCCTCCTTTGCCGACAAAGGTGATGTTCAGGGCCAGCTGCTGGCTGCTCAGGGGGTTCAGGGGTGGGATAATTTCCCAGGGTATGCTTGCCCGGTATGTAGATTGCGCATCTCCGGAAGTTATATTCAGGCTTACATTGCTGCAGTCGGCAGGCGGGAACCACCTGCCGCAGCTGTTGGCAACGACAATTTGCGGGTTTTCGCCGCTGCCTGCCAGGCCCAGGGTGGTGAAGAGAGTTGTTTCAGGCTGATCAATGTAGGAAAAAGTTGCCTGCAGCCCGTCGCCGTAGCGCCAGGAGCGCTCGGCCTCACCGTCCAGGGGGCCATCCACGGTGACCTCCAGATATAGGCATGAGAAATCATATGCCAGTCTTGCCCTGGGCATCAGTTGGCCGCCTGGATGCTGGGGTTTGAGGTCAAAAGCCGGTGACAAAACCTTGCCCTCTCTTGAGTAGGGTATGCTGATTGACGCAGTCGTTTGTTTTGAAATACGTGACAACTCAAAGCTCATTTGACATCTTCCTCCCATAAAGACTTTATTGCTGTCAGCAACCGCCGGGGTATGGCGGGGGCCTGTTTGGATTCGGCCAGCAACAACTCTTTTACATGCTGCCGCCGGGTGTTGCCATCGGCGGGGCAGGGGTTGAACTGTACGGGGAATGAAAACTTCTTTGCGGCCCGGGTGCAGGTTTTTTCGGCAACATAGAGCATCGGCCTGATTAGGCGCAGGCTGCTGCGGTCCAGGTCCACCACCGGCTTGAAACAGTCAATCCGCCCGTTGTAAATCAGGTTCATAAACAGTGTTTCTATGGCATCTTCCCGATGGTGGCCCAGGGCCACCACATTGCAGCCAGCTTCCGCCGCCGCCTTGTTCAGCGCGCCGTGACGCATGCGTGAACACAGGGCGCAAGGATTGGTCTCCCGGCGTTTTTCAAACAGCAAGGGCCCGATCCGTGTGTTGACAACCTTTAAGCACACGTCCAACGATTTGCAGAAATCGCCCACAGCCGTCCAGTCGCTGCCTGGCCAGCCCATGTCCACCACTATGGCCATGACGGAAAAACGCAAGGGCAGTATGCCCCGCAGCGTTGCCAGGGCGTAGAGGGTGGTCAGGCTGTCCTTGCCCCCCGACACCCCCACCGCCACCTTGTCACCTGTACGCAGCATGTTGTGTTCCCGGACTATTTTTTTCACTTTTGGAAAAAGATGTTGATGCATGGGCAGGGCCAATTGAATCACTCCGAGTGTCAGGTTTGCCGCCCCGGCAGCAGTGTGGGCAACTGGAATATACAGCCCGGTTGTGGTAACCTTTAATTCCAAGATAATTATATACCACTTACGCACGGGGGGTAAGAAAATGCGTTATACACAGTTGGGTTCTACCGGGTTGAAAGTTTCGGTGCTGGGGTTTGGCGGCATCCCCATCCAGCGGGTTGACCCGGATCAAGCTGTTGAAATACTGGCTGCCTGTCGCCAACACGGGATTAATTTTATCGACACTGCCCGCATGTATACCGACAGCGAAGAAAAGATAGGCCGCTTTCTCGGGGGCGAGAAAAGGGAAGACTGGTGCATTGCCACCAAGTCGGTGGCCCGGGATTACCGGGGCATGGAAGAAGAGATTCAGCTGAGCCTTCGCAAATTGGGTTGCGAGTACATTGATTTGTACCAGCTCCACAACGTGGGCACCGAAGCCGACATGCAAAAGATAATGGAAGAGGATGGCGCCCTGGCTGCTGCGGAAAAAGCCCAGCGTGATGGCTATGTCCGGCATATCGGCATTACCGGACACAAACCGGAAATACTGGAGCCGGCTGTTTCGTCAGGGAAATTTTCCACCATTCAGCTTCCCTTCAGCCCACTGGAACAGCAGACAAAGTCCCTGCTGGAACAAGCGGTCAACACGGAGAATATGGGTACGATAGCCATGAAGCCCTTGGCCGGCGGCGCGCTGGGCCCTGCGGGGGCAGCATTGGCCTATATATTGGAACAGGATTTTATTGATGTGGTCATACCAGGCATGGACTGCCCGGACCAGGTTGCAACAAACTGTGCTGCCGTCAGCGGCCAGATTTCCCAACAAGACAAAGACAAACTGCAGCAAGTTGTGGAACAGCTGGGCAACCGCTTTTGCCGCCGCTGTGAGTACTGCAAGCCATGTCCCCACGGGCTCAACATACCGGTGTTGTTTTTGATGGAGGGTTACTATAGCAGGTATAATCTGAAAGAATGGGCATGGGAACGGTACCATGCCATGGACAAAAAGGCAGCAGATTGCGTGGAATGTGGAATCTGTGAAACCAGATGCCCCTATGATTTGCCCATAAGGGAAATGCTGGCTGAAGTCCATGATGTCCTGGGAGGAGAGAAGCCTGACTAGCAGTTGGATTTCACAGCCCAGATTGCCATGTCAGTGCTTCTGTATTGCTTCACGGCCTTTTTCTGTCAGTTGGTAAACTCCCCTGCTGACCCGGCTGAACCAGCCGTAATGGTTGTTTTGCAAAATCCCCGCGGCCTGTGGCCCAGCCTGTTGGCGCAAATCTGCCAGGCGGCAAGGCCCCTTTTCCATTAGCCGGGCAACGGCCAGCGCCCGCTGGCGGTAGGCCGTCCATATCTTGCCCTGGGCCCCTCCGGGGCTGGGGTCGCCCTGGCGGGAGTGGAATTCTGCCAGCAGTGACTGCAGCTGTTTGCGGCGGTGGGGAACCCGGGTGCTTTTCAGCCCCGGCTCCAACAACACCAGCGGAGGTGTGGCGGAAAAGTCAACAACGATAAGGCCCAGGCCCAGCAAAGAACACAAGTGGCGAATTCGCCGCCATTGTCTGTCCCCCCGTCTGGGGGCAGGAACAGCTACAAAAACAAAGTCAGTAACAGAAAGACGATCCACGGCCTGAAGCAGCAGTTGCAGGGAGAAGGTGTTTTTAAACTCCACCACTGCCACCTGGTCTTTTTTCACCGCCACCAGGTCGCAGCCGCGGATTTCACCTTTGACGGTAAAGCCCTGGCTGGTGAAAAATTCTTTCAAGGGTTTGTAAAAGCGGGTTTCCGGATTCATTTGCGTCCCCCCTGCAATAAGTATATCACTTCCGGAGGTGGCGGGAAATTAAGAGCTGGTCAGGGAAACGTTACCATACATGGAACCACTACCTGCGCAACCGGTTTGGCGAAAAGGTCTTCAAGGTGTCGCTGGACGCCGGATTTACCTGCCCCCATCGTTTACCCGATGGCACAGGGGGATGCATATACTGCAGCCCCCGGGGCAGTGGCGATTGTGCCGGCGACTCATTGTTGCCGCTGCCTGAACAGTTTCAGCAGATTAAGGCCCGCATGCAGAAAAAGTGGCCCAACGTACAGAAGTATATCGCCTACTTCCAGGCCTACACCGGCACCTTTGGCGCTGTGGACAAACTGGAACCCTTTTACCGGACTGCCTTGGCCCAGCCGGGAGTAGTTGGTCTTTCTGTGGCCACCCGCCCCGACTGTCTGTCCGATGAAGTTGTCGACTTGCTTAAAGCACTGGACAATGAAACAATGCTGTGGGTGGAGCTGGGGTTGCAATCTGCCCATGACTGCACATTACAGCGCATCAACCGCGGCCACGATTATCAGTGTTTTGTCGATGCGGTGCATCGCCTGCACAGCGCGGGCATAAAGGTTTGTGCCCATATAATACTGGGGTTGCCCGGCGAGGACCGGCCAATGATGCTGGCCACCGCCAGGGCGGTGGCGGGATTGGGCATCCAGGGCATAAAAATCCACGCCTTGCATGTGGTGAAGCACACCCAGTTGGCCACCATGTGGCAACGGGGCGATATAGAATTGCTTGCCAGGGAAGAATATGCTCAGCTGACAGTTGATGTGTTGGAAATCTTGCCCCCGGAGACGGTTGTCCACCGGCTTACCGGAGATGCCCCCCGGGACATACTGCTGGCACCCAGCTGGATAACAAATAAATGGCAGGTTTTGCAGGCCATCGACGACTTGCTGGAAGCAAAAAACACTTGGCAGGGGCGGAGCAGTGCCGTGCCCGGCAATCAGGGGGAGTGTTGATGGCAGAGTTTTTTGGCGTCATCGGCGATTTGGTCAAGTCCGGACTGGCTGTTGCCAAGCAGGACTACCGGGGCGACCAGGCAGAATCATATGACCTGATGCAGGACTGGACCGGGGACGTTGATTACTACCTGTCCCTGGCGGAAAAACATCCCGGCCCGGTGTTGGAATTGGCCTGCGGCACCGGCCGGGTGGCCGTACCAATGGCCCAGGCTGGCCATCGGGTGTGGGCAATCGACATCGCCCGGGACATGTTGGAAGTGTTTTACCGCAAGCTTTCCAACTTGCCGGAAGCTGCAGAAAACCTGAATATCAGCTGTCAGGATGTTTGTGATTTTCAGCTTGATCAGCGCTTTTCCCTTATAATCATGCCGTGCTTTTCTTTTACTCACCTGACAACTGCCCAGCAGCGGCGCCAAATGTTTGCCCGGGCCTTTGCACACCTGGCATCTTCCGGCGTGTTGGCTGTACACACCCCCCTGTGGGTGTCGGATGAAGACTGGACAGGCAACCAGCCCCGCTACAGCTACAAGCGGAGCCGGGGAACCCAGCAGGTGTTAACTTTTCACCAGGTCCGGCCAGAGGCGCCCGGCCTTGTGACTTTGAATCTTCTGCATGTCATTTGCCTGGGCAATGGCCAATCGCGCCTGGAGGCCGTGGCCTGTCAGGAATACCGCTCAACCCCTGACGAGCTCAAGTCGTTGGCGGCAGAGGCAGGGTTTGACAAACACTTTGTTTACAGGGATTTTAAACAAAACCCGGTTAAGCCGGGCGATCATGCAGCAATCCTTATTGCGAAAAAGGAGGAAGGGCAATGACAAAGATCTTCATCAATGCCGAAATATCTGAGCGGCACATCGAAAAAATCCGCAGCGGTTTTGCCGGTGTGGAAGTGGTTCCCGGGCCCGGAAAAGATCTGCCCGAGGGGACAGAAATTGTAATCAGCTGGGGTGACAATTTTTCTGACCAATGGGCCCGGCAACCGGGGGTAAAGTGGGTTCATGCCCTGACAGCAGGTGTGGATGCATTTCTGGTGCCGGGTATAACCGACGGAAAAGTGTTGCTGACCAATTCCCGTGGCATCCATGGCATACCCATGGCTGAGCATTGTTTCGCCATGATTCTCAGCTTCAGCCGGGGCATAGCCAAGTTTGTCCGCAACCAACAACAACAGAAGTGGGATCACAACGTGACGCTGACAGAGCTCCATGGCAAAACGCTGGGCGTTGTCGGCCTGGGCAGCATAGGCATGGAGATTGCCCGCATCGGCTCTGCCTTTGGTATGCGGGTGCTGGGCGTGAAACGCACTCCCGGCCAGCCAAGCGAAGGGGTCAGCCGGGTTGTCAGCTATGAAGGGCTGGAAATGGTCCTAAAGGAAAGTGACTATGTGGTGCTGACCGTTCCCCTTACCGAGGAGACCAAAAACTTCATCGGCAAACGGGAATTGGAACTGATGAACAGCCATGCTGTGCTGATAAACCTGGCCCGGGGTGAGGTTGTCGATGAGCCTGCCCTGGTGGAAGCGCTGGAGAAAAAAGAAATCGCCGGAGCCGGCCTGGATGTCTACTGTCAGGAGCCATTGCCCGAGGATTCCCCCTTCTGGCGCCTGGACAACTGCCTGGTTTCTCCCCACCGTGCAGCCATATCGCCCCACTATGTAGAGCGGGCCATCGACCTGTTTTGCCGCAACCTGGAGTCCTACCTTGTCGGCGAGCAGCTGCCCACTGGCATAGACCCTGCCAAAGGGTATTAACAGGAAGCAAGGCAGGCGGTGGTACGTTGAGAACCCCCCGGGGTTGTGTCATAATATCTTTGTAAGCGAAGTAAAAAGGAGGCAGATTGATGTCAGGAAATCCTATCGCCCCTCCCTGGCGGGTGAAGATGGTAGAACCCATTCGTATGATATCCCGCTCCCGGCGGGAACAACTGCTGGAGGAGGCGGGATACAATGTGTTTGCCCTGGCCGCTGAAGATGTTTACATAGACTTGTTGACCGACAGCGGCACCTCGGCAATGAGTGACTATCAGTGGGCAGGGTTGCTGCAGGGCGACGAATCCTACGCCGGCAGCAAAAACTATTACAACTTGCAGCAAACAGTGCAACAATTGCTGGGATTTGAGTATATTGTTCCCACCCATCAGGGGCGGGGAGCGGAGAACATTCTATTCCAGCATCTGATTGAGCCGGGCCAGTATGTGGTTGGCAACATGCACTTTGACACCACCAAGGCCCACATTGAAGTCCGCAAGGGCAAAGCCGTGGACTTGGTGGCCGATGTTACCCATGACTCCCAGGCTCACCATCCCTTTAAGGGTAATTTTGACCTTGAGGCGCTGGATGCCTTTTTGGCTGACAAGGGCCCAGAGCAGGTTGCTTTTGTTCTTGTTACCGTCACCTGCAACAGTGCCGGCGGCCAACCTGTATCCATGGCCAACATTCGCAGCGTACAGGAAATTGCCAGGGGCCATAATGTTCCGGTATACATGGATGCGGCCCGATTTGCCGAAAATGCCTGGTTTATCCAGCAACGGGAAGAAGGCTACAGCGACAAATCCATCCCAGACATAGTCCGGGAGATGTTCAGCTATGTTGAGGGGTGCACCATGAGCGCCAAAAAAGACGCCCTGGTCAACATAGGCGGCTTTGTTGCCCTTCGGGACAAGGATCTCTATCGCGAAGTTTCCCGCTTGGCGGTGGTGTACGAAGGCTTCCCCACCTATGGTGGGCTGGCAGGACGGGACATGGAAGCAATGGCCAGGGGGCTGAAAGAAATTGTGGACCCTGACTATCTTGCCTACCGTATAGGCCAGGTGGCTTACCTGGGCAAGAAGTTGCGGGATGCCGGCATTCCCATTGTTGAACCTGTGGGCGGCCATGCGGTTTTTGTTGACGGCCAAAAATTTCTGCCCCACATCCCCAAGGAACAATTCCCGGCCCAGGCCCTTTGCATTGAGCTCTACCGGGAAGCAGGTGTGCGGGGTGTTGAAGTAGGTGGAGTGTTGGCTGGCAGGGACCCGGAAACCGGAGAAAACATTTATCCCCGGCTGGACTTGTTGCGCCTGACAATCCCCCGGCGGGTTTACACCAATGAGCACATGGATGTGGTGGCCCAGGGGCTGATTGCCATCGGCGAACGCCGTGACCAGGTCCGAGGTGTTGCCTTTGTTGACGAACCCCCGATTCTGCGGCATTTCACTGCCCGGTTTCGGTTGGTCTAACCAGTAAATTAGAGGAGGAGTTCATATGACACGGACAATAATCAGCACAGACAAATCGCCGGCCGCCATTGGCCCCTATTCCCAGGCGGTCCAGGTGGGCAACTTGGTTTTTACTTCCGGGCAGATCCCCCTGGTGCCGGAAAGCATGGAACTGGTGGGACAAGACATCCAGGCCCAGACCAAGCAGTGCATGGAAAACCTCAAAGCCATACTGGAGCAGGCAGGCACCAGCCTGGACAACTGCATCAAGCTGACACTGTTTATCAAGGACATGGATCAGTTTGGCGCCATTAACGAAGTTTACGGGTCTTACTTTGGTGACAACCCTCCGGCCCGCTCTTGTGTCGAAGTGGCTCGGCTCCCCAAAGATGTGAATATTGAAATCGAGGCCATTGCCCTGATCAAACAGTAAAGATTGGGGGGCTTGCCCCCAGAGCAGCGGGATTGCATTGACTGCTGCCCTGGGGGTTGACGGAATCGGAGGCAAAAATGGTGGAGCACAACTCCCGAGTTGCCCGCCTGCGCAACGCCACTGTAATGTCAGCGGTGTTGACGCTGGCCATGCCCATTGTCGTCCAGTCGCTGTTCCAGGTGTTAATTGGCACTGTCGACCTGAAAATGGTTGGAGTGCTGGGCAGCGATGCCATTGCTGCTGTTGGTATGGGGCGACAGGTAATAATGATCATAATGATTTTGATATTGGCGGTGTCCACCGGGGCCACCGCCATCGTTGCCCGCAACGTCGGCAGCGGTGACCAGCGCCAGGCTGCCCGGGCGGCAGGCAACGCCTTTCGTTTGGTGTTGCTTTTTTCCGCCATTATGACTCCTGTTGGGCTGCTCACAGCACCGCGAATACTGGAGCTGCTGGGCGCCTCGCCTGAAGTCATGGGTTTTGGGCTGGATTACATGCGCATTTTTTACTTCAGCGTGATCTTTTTCCTGAGCAACTTCATGGCCCGGTCTGTTTTTCAGGGCGCAGGCAACACCAAGACACCCCTGGTTATTGATGTAATTATGAACCTGGTAAATGTCGGCGCCAACTATCTGTTGATCTTCGGAATTTGGATTTTCCCCGAGATGGGAGTTGCCGGTGCCGCCATGGGCAGCGCCATAGCCCGGTTTGTGGGCAGTGTGTTGGGCTGGGGCGCCTTGCTCAGCGGCCGTTACGGCTTGCAAGTGAAAGTTGCGGACTTGCTGGGCTGGGACGGTTCGGGCATGAAGAATATACTGAGCATTGGCATCCCTGCCGCATTTCAGGGCATGGCCCGCAACATCAGCAACATAGCCCTGGTGGCCACATTGGCCAGGACAGTGGCCGGCATGGCTGCCATTTCTGCCTTCACTGTGGGCATGAATATAACTCAGTATGCACTTATGCCCGGGTTGGCGGTGGGAACGGCTGCGGCCTCGCTGACGGGTATAAATCTTGGCGCCAAAGACCCTCGCAGGGCAGAGGCCAGCGGCTGGTCCGCAGCGTGGTTTGGTGCGGCAGTTATGGGTTTCTTTGGTGCAGTCAGTTTTATTTTCGCCCCCTGGCTCCTTGCCTTTTTCAGTGACGATGCTGAAATGATACGGGTGGGGGTGCCCTTTATCCGCATAATAGCGGTGGCGGAGCCCTTCCATGCCATTGCCATAATTCTTTCCCGCAGCATGCAGGGCGCGGGATATACTTACAAACCCTTTATAATTACCGTGGTCAGCTGGTTGCTCGTTCGGGTCCCCCTGGCTGTGGGGTTGGCCTTTTTTGCCGACATGCAGGCCACCGGGGTATGGATTGCCATAGCTGCTTCACTGTTGCTGTCCGGCTTGTGGGCCGTGTTTGAATACAAGAAGGGCCGCTGGAAAAAAGTCAGCATCAGCAAAGAAAACGTCGGGACAGTTGCCGGTGAAGCCCGGGACCAAAACAGATGATTGCAGGTGGTATTGTGTCCAAGCCCAGCATTTCTGAACGCCTGAAAGCAGTGTGGCATTCTTTGACCAAACTTGAGGACACGCCCCATGCCATTGCCCTGGGCGCTGCCCTGGGCGTTGGCTGGAATTTTATTCCCTCCCTGGGTGTCGGGCCGGTGCTTTCAATTGTCAGCGCCAAATTGTTTGGTGCCAGCGGTATCGCGGCAGTCACCGCCAACCTGGGTACGGGTTTCTTCATCCCCCTTCTTTACTCGCTAAACCTTGCAACCGGCCGAGGGCTGACCGGCAATTGGCCGGGAGGGCCGGCGGTGGAACAAGAACTTTCCGGTTCCATTGTGGAATCGGTGGAAGGGATCGAGTTGGTGCTTGAAACCCCCAGCCGCTTCTTTGGCCTGTCCCGCATCGCAGGAGTGGGTATGGATTTTGTGCTGGGGTCCCTGGTCAACGCCGTTGTGTTCGGCATTGTTTTGTACATACTGTTTATGACTCCGGTGTTCATACGCAATTTGTCCCGGAGGTTTAGCAAGAAAAATACCGACCAGGCTGCAGAAGCAGCAACAAAAAAACAGGCGTAAACGCCTGTTATTCTCTCTCCAGCGGCAGGCTCATGCATCGTGGCCCCCCTCGGCCCCTGACCAGCTCTGACCCTTCAACTTCAATCACATCAATGCCGGCCCTGCGCAACATGCTGTTGGTATGGGTGTTCCGGTTGTACAGCACCACCTTGCCCGGAGCCACTGCCAGGGAGTTGGTGCTGTCATTCCACTGCTCCCTTGCCGCTTGATGTATGCTGTCCCCGCCTGAATAGATTATATCCACCGGGTGTCCCAGAGCCTGTTCCAGGCCCTCTTTGACAGTTCCCAATTGCTCGGCGTTGACCCGGTTGTCCTTGCCCCGGGTCAGGCGGTACATGTATACGGAATCCTTAATGCCGGGATAGAACAAAAACTTGTCCCGGTCTACTGCTGTAAAGACTGTGTCCAGATGCATGTATGCCCGTTTAATCGGTATTTGCATAACCAGCACTTGCTTGACAACGGGCTTTTCCACCAGCAACCGCAAGGCCAGCGTTTCAATTCCCTGCTCCGTTGTCCGCTGGCTCAGCCCCACCAGCAGCGTATCTTGATTCAGCACCAAAACATCGCCGCCCTCCAAACCCTTGGGCATGGGCTCGGTGGGATGAACATGGATATCTGCCATGTCCGGGTGGTTCTTAATTATCGCCTGGAGGAACAATGGTTCTCTTCTTCTCGCTTCATTGAACATTGAACTCATTATAATCCCATTTTGCAACATTATGCCGTGGTCCCGCATGAAGTACATGCTGGGCAGCGGCGGCAGGTAAAAGGGAAAGCCCCGTGGAGTCAGGTCGCTCAGGGAAAGTTGATCCTTCAAATCGCGCACATGGCTTTTATGCAGCCCCGCTGTCAACGCCTGGGCAGTTTCCAGATTGGGAAGGTCCAGCAAGTACTTGTAAACTGCCTGCCGGGTGTCCGGATCGGCGATGTTGCTCAGGCTGAGATGATCCTCAATCAGCTCTGCCTTTATGCCCGGCGCCTCCATGATGTCGGCTACCAAGTGTTGAATATAGTAAACCTTGGCCCCTGTATTTTCCAGGGCCGCGGCAAACTCATCATGCTCTGCACGGGCCCTCTCCATCCAGGGGATTTCATCAAATAACAGGTCTTCCATGTATGCCGGCAACAAGTGCTCCAATTCATATCCCGGCCTGT
The DNA here is from genome assembly GCA_003559415.1 of Clostridiales bacterium. Taxonomy (GTDB): domain Bacteria; phylum Bacillota; class Proteinivoracia; order UBA4975; family PWLI01; genus PWLI01. Next base: position 11,222 of record PWLI01000015.1, read on the forward strand.
GCAGAAGAACTTTTTTCAGGGGACCTACTTCCGATGTGACTCGCACCATCCCACCTCCTCAACCAACATATCATAGCACAAAGCCCGGCTGGAGTAAAAAAAACGGGTCCGACACGTAATAGACTTGTAAACCGCCTAAGCGGAAAGCCGCGCGGCTGCCCTGGCATTGTTGCCCGCAATGAGGATAATGCTCTATAATATATTTATAGATGAAGGAGTGATAGCGATGGAGATGGAGAAATTGCTGTTCATAGTCAGCGGCCCTTCCGGGGCCGGCAAAAACACAGTAATCAAGCATGTCCGCAACGTGTTCCCTGTTGTGGGCAAGGTTGTGACCTTTACCACCCGCAGCTCCCGGCCCCACGAAGTTGACGGGGAAGATTACCGATTTGTGTCTGAGCAGGAGTTTTTTGACCGGGTGCAGAAGGGGGAAATACTGGAGTACGAACAGGTCTACAATGATTACTACTACGGTTCTCCTGCCGACATCTTTGCCGATGGCTCGGCCAAAATCATGGAAATGGACTGGCAGGGCCACCGCACCTACCGCAATACATACAAGCACATCCGCATTGTTTCGGTTTTCCTTGTCCCTCCGTCGCTGGAAGAAATAAAACAAAGAATACTGGGACGGTCTCGGGTGGACAATCTTGACTCTCGTCTGGACAATGCATGCCAGCAAATGGAGCATGCCCAGGACTATGACTATGTGATTGTCAACAAAGACAAGCAGCAAACACTGGCCATGGTTGAGGCCATTACAGCCGCCGAGTTGGTGAGAAGGGAGCGGGCAAAGAACCTGGACTTTGTCCGACAGCTTTTAGCTCAAAGACGCTAACCCAGCAGTGCTTGCAGCGCTGCTTCTTTATGACAAAACTTTTTCTCCACAGCCCCAC
>PWLI01000037.1 GCA_003559415.1 Clostridiales bacterium
CAGCTCATTGATAATCGACGGCGCCTCCACGAAGAACAGAGAGGGCCGGGCATTGCTCAGCCGCTGGTAGCGCTGGGACAACACTCCATGTCCGCCGTGGCCCAGCTCGTGGGCCAGTATCAGAAGGTTGCGCATGCTGTCCGTCCAGGTTACAAGTATATAGGGATGGACACCGGGCACCGTGGCGCAAAAGGCGCCGGTGGACTTGCCCACATTGTCCGCCAGGTCTATCCAGCGGTTTTTAAGTCCGTCAGACATAATCTGCTGGTATTCTTCGCCCAACACTTCCAGCCCCTGCAAAATCTTTTCGCTGGCCTCTTCAAAACTGACGGAGGGGTTAAACTGGGGATCCAGCGGCGCCTCGATGTCGCAGTACAACAGTTTGTCCAGGCCCAGCACTTTTTTCCGCAACCGGGCATAACGGCGCATGTGGGGGGCAAGTTCGCCCAGGATGATGTCATGGAGGTTTTCATAGGCCTCCATCGGCACTTCCTGGCCGTGGAGCAGCATGTGGGTTGCTGACGGGTAACCCCGCAGCCTGGCCAACACCACCTGTTTTCTCACTTCAGTTCCCCAGGTGGCCCCATAGGTGTTTTGGTAGGCCGCCAGCCCCTTGGTAAAGGAATCATAGGCGTTGCGCCGAAGCGTAGTGTCTGATGCCTTCTCATATGTCTCTTCATAAAGGGCAAAGGACATGGGATGGGACTGGCCATTGCTGTCTTCAATTGGCTCAAAGGTCATGTCAGCGGCTTTGGAACGATTGTAGATTGCTCCGGGAGCGCTGAGCACCTCGCCCAGCGAAGCCAGCGCCCGTTCCGTCTCCGGTTCTAAAGTATGAGGTTTTTCATCTATCATTTTGTTCAACATGCGCTCAAAGTCTTTAAGTTCAGAATTCTCTTCCAAATATCGCTCCAACGTGCCTTCCGGCAGCGCCAGACATTCCGACCGTATAAAGGCCGTTTCCGCCTGGACTGTGGCAGCCACAGAGGAAGCCCGGCCCAAGGCCGCTTGGTAATTGGGGTCGGTTCCGTCCCCTGCCAACAGCAGGTGGGCATATATGACAACCCGAAACACCCGCTTTTGAAATTCTTCCGCTGCTTCCAGGCACTCCATCAGCACATCCGGGCCATCGCCAAGCCTGCCTTTGTACTTGGTAACAGTGGAGACATCACCAGAAACAGCTTCCAACTCCTCTTCCCACTGGGCAAAGCTCTTAAAAATATCTTCCAGGTTCCACGTCAGGTGCTCCGGAACTTCACTGCGGGTCAGGCGTTTTTTCATTTTCATTCTCCTTTGTTATGTCTTTTGTTCATCTGTTTCGCGGTTGGATCAGTTATTTCCTTTACTAAAACACCCGGACAAGCCGGGTGTCAGCGCCAAACCCACCGGATTCTGCTGTGGCAGACAGCTGGCGGGGCACAGCTGCTTTTTGGGCTGCCAGGTAAAGCTTCCTGAAATCTGTGTGACAGTTCTACTGAACAGTGATTTCAGTAGTGGCCCGCACTTCTTCGTCAATGACTACTTCCAACTTGAAAGTGCCAGGGGTAGATGACCACAAGGTATCTGAAATCCAGTCCCAATCTTCCTGCACTTCATAGGTGTGGGTAAAAATCTTTTCATTGTCTTCATTGTATACGTTAAAGGTTACAGCTGTTGAGCCAAAGGGCTGGTTGTTCTTGAACAGGAAGTAGAACTCCTCATTCAAATCAAAGCTGCTGCTCGGGGAGTTGATTGTCACATTATCCTGGTCAAAATCCTGGCCCGTTGTCAGCGTCGCCTGGCGATCACCGCCATTGGAGCCAAATTCACACCCGACAATCTCAAAGGAAGTCTCCAAATCACAGGCCATGAACACCATCATCGACGCCAGTAGCAATATCATTACCACGCTTCTCATACAAACCCCCACTTTCTATAATTTAGCTGTTGAAAAATCTTCTTTTTCTTATTTATACACCAAGGCCCGTTTTCCTGCCTGAGTTTATGATATTTGACATAAACCCCTGATTTCGGGACAATTGATTGGGAGGCGATAAAATGGAACTGTTCACCGGAAAAAATCCCTGGCCGGAAATACGCAGCAAACGCATACGCCAACTGTTGCCCGGAGCGATGAAACTGACAGATGTTGACAGCTGGCTTGTGCTTTGCCGGGAAAATGCCAACGATCCCCTGGCAGACCACATCGGTGGAGAAAATGCCGGGGCCCCTGCCGCATTTCTCTTCCGGCTGCAGGGCGACAATGTCCACTCCACCGCCCTTTGCCCCTGGGGAGAGGTGGTGGGGCTGAAAGAAATGAATCTTCATGACCATGTTGCAGTGTTGGAACAGCCGGGTCAGCTTTGGAGTGAGTTGGCAGAGCTGCTGCAAAAAACCAACCCGGAGAAGATAGCCGTTAACTGCTCCCCCCGGGCCGTTGCAGATGGCTTGTCATGGAATCAGCGCCAGCAATTGGAGCAAAGCCTGGGCGCCGATTTAAGTTCCCGCCTTGTGTCCGCCGATGACCTGGTTTCAGAATGGTTGTCGGTCAAGTTGCCGGAAGAAGTGGACATTATGGCGGCAGCCGGGGAGTTGACGGTTCAGATACAAATCGAAGCATATAAAACAGTGGTGCCGGGCAAAACAAGGGATATAGACGTTGCCCGGTTTATCCAGAAAAGGGTTGAAGAGCTTAACCTGGGCTATGCCTGGGCGCCCAGCCACAATCCCAGCGTCAATTCCGGCTTTCCCCGGGGCCATGCCGGTCCCACAGAAAAAATCATCGAACCGGGGGATTTTATTCAGACAGACTTCGGAATCAAGGTTCATGACACATGGTGTACTGATTACCAGCGCTTCGCCTATGTGCTGGCGCCCGGTGAAACCACACCGCCTGCTGAAGCCTTGGACAGGTGGCAAAAGGCCGTCACCGGTCAGCGCAGAGCCCTGGCCGCCATGAAACCCGGCGCCCGGGGTGTAGACGTTGACCTGGCCCAGCGCCAGTGGATGGAAGAAGACGGCTCACTGCCGGTGATGTGGGGCACCGGCCACCCGGTGGGATACTGGGCCCACGAC
>PWLI01000019.1 GCA_003559415.1 Clostridiales bacterium
ATGCAAGGGCAGCGGCCAGGTGCGGGTGGTGCAGAACACATTGCTGGGCCGCATGGTCCAGGTCCACACCTGTTCCCGTTGTAACGGCCAGGGCAGCATCATCACCGACCCCTGCCCCGATTGCCGTGGCCAGGGCAGAACGGACACGGTGGTAAAAAAGAAGGTCAACATCCCGCCGGGAGTGGACAATGGAACCCGGCTGCGGGTGGCTGGCGGCGGCCATGCCGGACCCCACGGCGCCCCTCCGGGAGATTTGTTCCTGCTGATAAAGGTCAAACCCCACGATTACTTCCGGCGCAAGGGCCATGACGTGCTGTTGACGGTGCCGGTGAGCTTTGCCCAGGCAGCGCTGGGCGTTGAGCTGGAAGTACCCACCCTGGAAGGGAATGAACGGTTGGTCATACCCCCGGGAACCCAACACGGCAAGACTTTCCGTCTGGCCAACCAGGGAATCCCCCGCATGGGCCGCAGTGGCCGGGGAGACCAAATCATTACAGTAGAACTGGAGGTGCCCCGCCGCATGTCCAACAAAGAGAAGGAACTGTTGCGCTCCTATGCCAAACAAGCCGGTGAGACGGTGGAAAACTATGACAACAGCCTGGCCAGCCGTTTGCGCCGGGCCTTTGGCGGACGATGACCATGGCTGCCATTGACTGGAAAGAAGTGGTGGTGGAGCTGGACACCTGTGCTGTGGAGGCTATGGCCAACGCCGTCCATGAGTTGGGAGCGGGGGGCGTGGTTATCGAGCATATGGGCGCCATCAGCAGGGTGGTGGCCTATTTCCCCGCCGGCGGAGAGACAGAAGGCGCCCTGGAGAGGCTGAAAAGTTTGGCCGATGAACTGGTGGCCGATGGCAGCTGTGTAAAGCCGCCGATATTTGATGTAACCGATGTCAGCGAAAAGGACTGGGCGGAACAATGGAAGGAGCACTACCACCCGGTGGTGGTGGGCAACATTCGTATACAGCCATCTTGGCTGGAGGGCCCGAAAACGGGACTGACGGTCTACCTGGACCCGGGCCTGGCCTTTGGCACCGGCGTCCACGCCACGACTCAGCTGTGTCTGCGGGAGTTGGAATTGCTGGTGAGGCCCGGTGATACCGTCATGGACCTGGGCTGCGGATCGGGCATACTGTCCATTGCCGCCGCCAAGCTGGGGGCCGCCAAGGTGTTGGCGGTGGACAGCGACCAAAAGGCGGTGGAAATTGCCGAAGAAAACGTGTCGCTAAATGGCTGCGGCAAGCAGGTGGAAGTTGTCCAGGACGATGTGCTGGAGTTGACTGTTGTGCCGGAAACTGCCGTGGCGGTGGCCAACATCGGATCGGAGGCTGCCACCAAGTTGCTGGAGGCATATGTAGATGATCCGGTGGCCGATTACCTGGTGTTGACGGGATTTGCCCGCCATCATCTGGAAACTTTGTGCCAGTTGGCGGGAGATTTTTTCCTGCGCAGCCGCTGCAAGGGTGAATGGGCGCTGTTGGTGGCAGGGAAGAAAAAATGAAGAGGATAGTGTTGCCCTCTGTGGATAAGCCGGGCATTCAGGCGGAACTGACCGAGCAACAGGTGCACTACTTGTTTGATGTGGTCCGTCTCAGCGCTGGCGATTCCCTGGTTGTCACCGATGGCCGAGGAAACCAGTACCGGGCAGAGCTGTTGTCCCGCAACCGGCGGGCCTGTGAAATTATCGCGCCTGTGGCGGCAGATGCGGAAGCCAAGGTGGATGTGACGCTCTGTCTGCCGCTGCTCAAGGGCAACAAGCTGGAGTTGGTAGTACAGAAGGCGGTGGAGCTGGGTGTGGCGAGAATTATGCTCTACCAGGCCCAACGCAGCGTGGTGCGCCCCGGCAATTGGGACAAAAAGCTGGAGCGATGGAAGACAATAGCCCTGGCGGCCACCCAACAGTGCGGCCGCAGCCGTGTGCCGGAAATAAGCGGCCTGCACAGCCTGGACCAATTGGCCGATAAAGGGCAGTTGGCCCTTTATGCCTGGGAAGAGATAGAGGGGCCGGGTCTGCAGGGCTATTGGCAGAAGCAACGGGACACCGGGGCGGGTGTCGTATTGCTCAGCGGGCCGGAAGGCGGCCTGGACAAAGAAGAAGTGGCCCAATTGGACAGCTGTGGATTCAGCCCGGTGACGCTGGGCCCCCGGATACTGCGGGCAGAGACGGCGGCGCTGGCCATGGTGGCCTGTACGATGTACGCCCTGGGGCAAATGGAGTGATATAAATGGATGTGGCCTTTGTGACGCTGGGCTGCAAGGTCAATCAGGATGAAACGGCCGGCATGGAGGAACTTTTCCGTCAGGCCGGTTGGACGGTGGTGGGCTTTGATCAGCCCGCCGATGTTTATATAGTAAATACCTGCACTGTAACCCACCTGGCCAGCCGCAAATCCCGGCAGATGCTGCGCCGGGCCAGGCGCCTCAGCCCCGGGGCACTGGTGGTTGCCCTGGGATGTTATCCCCAGGCGGCCCCCGGTGAACTGGAACAGTTGCCCCAGGTGGACATTGTGGCGGGCAACAAGGCCAAGCCGGAGATAGTGCAATTGGTGCAACAGGCGCTGGCGGGCGGTGAGGCGGAAATGAAAAATTCGTCGGGGTTTTATACCCTGCCGGTGGCAGGGGGAAGAGACCGGCACCGGGCCTTTCTCAGGATTCAGGACGGTTGCCGCAATTTCTGCACGTACTGCATAGTGCCCACAGCCCGGGGGGAACTGGGCAGCATGCCGCCTGCAGAGGTGGTTGCCCGGGTGGGCCAGTTGGAGGAAAAGGGCTACCGGGAAATCGTGCTGACGGGCATAAATCTCAGCTCTTATGGGCGGGAAACCGGCCAGTACGACCTGGCCTCGCTGCTGGGCATGTTAAAACAGGGCCCGGCCCGCATACGCATCAGCTCGGTGGAACCCCATGATTTGGATAAGCGTTTGTTGGAGGCCATTGGCGACAACCCCCGCATCTGCCGGCACTTCCACATCCCGTTGCAAAGCGGCAGCGATAATGTTCTGGCCAATATGGGCCGGCGTTACAGCAGCC
>PWLI01000089.1 GCA_003559415.1 Clostridiales bacterium
AGCCTTCCCCGGCAAAAAGACTTGGTCCCCCGGATGGGAAAGGAGACGGCCTGCTGTTCCTTGTCATTTAAAAGAGCGGAAAGGGATTTTTTGTTGCCCGAAGGGGTAATGCCATGAATATCGTCTTGGGCATACTCCAACCGGGAAAAAACAGAAATGAACATGGCCCGGCCCCCTGCCACTGGTTTAACCACCAGGGAAGAGGGCTTCTTTTTGTACAGCATTTCCAGCACATCGTCAGGTTTGGCCAGCGGTTCTCCCTCTACTGTAGTGCCGTTGGGCATTTTGAACAGGCCCAGCACTTTTGTGGTGGGCAGCCCCAGCCGGGAAAAATGAAGATGAGTGAACCATTTGTTTTCAAACATAAATCCCCAAGCCGGGTTATTGAAAGCCGGCCGGCAGAAACGGTCAAAATCCCGGGCTGACAGGTAGTCAAGCATGGCCTTGAAGGTTTTGTCTTTGCGGTTGAAGCGGTACAAGTAGTATTCACTGGGGCTGTACATGCGGGTTGCCTTGAACAGCAACAACTCAAAATACTGGCGCAACCGGGGCTTGACGGCGGCTCCCCGTTCCGGATTGAAATTCTCCTGCATTATTTCCATCTGTTTCTTCAAATTATTACCTCCGTCTGCTGCGAAAAAAGACTTGCGGCGGAAACTTCTATATGGCGGTGCTGTTTTCCTGCAGGAAATCACAATCATCCAAATTACAAGTCTGTTGCGTGAAAAAGGAAATTCAGCAGAGTGCAGCGAAAGAAAATAAAAAGGACAAGGGATTATGAATGGAGGGGTAGCATGGCTGAACATATATTGGCATTGGACCAGGGCACAACCAGCAGTCGGGCGATTGTTTTTGACCGCCAGAGCAAAATTGTTGCCGTGGCCGCCAGGGAGTTTGAACAAGTTTACCCCCGCCCCGGTTGGGTGGAGCACAAGCCGGCAGAAATCTGGGACAGCCAGCGGGAGGCCGCACTGGCTGCTGTGGAGCAGTCCGGGCTGTCGTGGCAGGACATTACGGCGGTGGGCATTACCAACCAGCGGGAGACGACAATTCTCTGGGATCGCAACACCGGAGAGCCGGTGGCCAACGCCATCGTCTGGCAGTGCCGACGCACCGCCGACATCTGCCGGGATTTGCGCCAGCAGGGACTGGAGAAAGATATAACTGCCAAAACCGGCCTGGTGGTTGATGCGTACTTTTCCGGCACCAAGGTCAAGTGGCTGTTGGACACCGTGCCGGGCTTGCGCCAGCGAGCCAACCGGGGCGAGATTGCCTTTGGCACAGTGGACAGCTGGCTGCTGTGGCAGCTGACCGGCGGAGCGGTGCACGCCACCGATTACACCAACGCCAGCCGCACCATGCTCTACAACATCCACAAACTGGAGTGGGACGAAGAGATATTGAACTGGCTGGATATTCCCCGGGAAATCCTTCCCCGGGTGCAACCCTCCAGCGGGGTTTTTGGCAACGTTGTGGCCGGCGTGTTGGGCGACCGGGAGTTGCCCATAGCCGGGGTGGCCGGCGACCAGCAGGCGGCCCTCTTTGGCCAGGCCTGTTTCCGGCCCGGCGAGGCGAAAAATACCTATGGCACGGGCTGTTTCATGCTGATGAACACCGGAGAGCAGGCCATGTCCTCTGAAAACGGCCTGCTGACTACCATTGCCTGGGGCCTGGAGCCGGGCAAGGTGGAGTATGCCCTGGAGGGCAGCGTTTTCATCGCCGGTGCGGTAATCCAATGGCTGCGGGATCAGCTGGGCCTGTTGGAAACAGCGGCCCAGTCCGAGGAGCTGGCCCGGCAGGTGGAAGACAATGGCGGTGTCTACCTGGTCCCGGCCTTTGTCGGCCTGGGAGCGCCCTATTGGGACATGGAGGCCCGGGGCACCATCACCGGGCTGACCCGGGGCAGCACTCGACAGCACGTGGCCCGGGCGGCGCTGGAGTCCATCGCCTACCAGAGCAGGGATGTGCTGGCGGCCATGGAAGCGGATTCGGGATTGAAGCTGTCGCTGCTCAAGGTGGATGGCGGCGCCGCTGCCAACGACTTTCTCATGCAGTTCCAGTCGGACATTCTCAAGTGTCCGGTGGCCCGGCCCGACGTTATAGAAACAACGGCTCTGGGGGCGGCCTACCTGGCTGGCCTGGCGGCGGGGTTGTGGCCGGACAAAAACCACATTCGTCAGAAATGGCTGTTGCAGCGCCGATTTGAACCGGAGATGCCCCAATCTACAGCCCGGGAATTGTACAGGGGATGGCAGCAGGCGGTGGCCCGCACCAGAAAAAGGACATAGGAAAAGCCGGCCCTTGGGGCCGGCTTTGCTATTCTTTCAGCTGTCTGCGCATCTCTTCCTTGAGGCTGTCGGCAACGGTGCCCACCACCACCTGCAGCGAAGTGCCCTTGCCGATGATGCCGGCGGCGCCCATGTCCATCAGTCGCTGGCGCTGGACCTTGTCCGGATCCTTTACCACCAGTCGCAGGCGGGTCAGGCAGCAGTTGACGCTGGAGAGGTTGCCCGCTCCGCCAAGGGCTTCTATAATGTTGCCCGCCGTCTGGGGGTCGGCCTGGAGCTGGTCGGTTTTGTCTTCTGTTTTCAGGCGGCCCGGCGTGGGCAGGTTGAGACGGACGATGAGGTTGTAGAAGATCAGGTAGTAGGCCAGGCCGTAGAGCAGCCCCAGCGGCAACAACAACCAGGCCCGGTCGGCCAGGTGCAGGTTGAGGATGTATTCCAGCAGGCCCGCCGAAGAGCCGAACCCGTGGCGGAAACCGAGAAGCTGGCCCAGCCAAAAGGCAGAGCCGGTCAGCAGCACGTGGATGCCGTACAGCAGCGGCGCGGTGAAAAGAAAGGCGAATTCCACCGGTTCGGTTATGCCGGTCAGCAGGCTGGTGGCAGCGGCAGCCACCAACAACCCCTTGATTTTGTCCCGGCGATGGGGCAGGGCTGCCCGGTACATGGCCAGGCAGGCGGCGGGCAGGGCGAATAGTTTTATCGGGTAGGCGCCGGCCAGAAACCAGCCCGCGTTGGGGTCGC
>PWLI01000099.1 GCA_003559415.1 Clostridiales bacterium
CGACAGTTCCCGGTTTATCCAGGGACAACACCCTGACCCGCTGGCCCGGCTTGAGGTCGTCCCTGTCCGGTGCCTGGCCCGGGGCCTTTGCCCCCGGAGTTGAAGATGAGGCGGGTTTTAGCTTGTCCCGCATCTGGCGCTCCAAATCGGCGACGTTGGCATCAGCAGCGGCCTGGCGCAGCTCGGTCAGCAGCTGCTCTGCATCCCGCCGCGCTTTTACCACTACTTCATTGGCCTTTTGCCGACCCCTTTCCAACAGCTTTTCCCGCTCGCTTCTGAGCTGTTCCAAACGCTTATTATAGGTGGCCAGCAGTTTTTCTGTTTCCAGTTTCTTTTCCCGGGCCACCGCCAGCTGCTTCTCCGTCTCCACCCGCTTGGCCTCCAGCGACGCCAGCATGTCCTCCAGGCGCCGGGAATCGCCGTGCATGCGCCGCCGGGCGCCCTGGACCACTTCTTCTGACAGGCCCAGCCGCCGGGCGATTTCAAAGGCGTTGCTCTTGCCCGGTGTTCCCATCAATAAGCGGTAGGTGGGCCGCAGCGTTTCCACGTCAAACTCCACACTGGCATTCTGCACTCCCGGCTCAGTCCAGGCATATTCCTTCAGTTCGCTGTAGTGGGTGGTGGCAACCACCTGCACACCCTTTTCCCGGAAATAATCCAGGAGAGAAGTGGCCAGCGCCGCCCCTTCCACCGGGTCGGTGCCGGCACCCAGCTCGTCCAACAGCACCAGCGATTGATTGTCCACTTCCTTCAAAATGGACACAATGCTGGTCATGTGGGAAGAAAAGGTGCTCAGCGATTGTTCTATGCTCTGCTCATCACCGATATCGGCGAATATGCCCTTGTAAACAGGCACTGTGCATTGGCGGGCAGGGACCCACATGCCGCACTGGGCCATCAGGCAAAACAGCCCGATGGTTTTCAGCGTCACCGTCTTGCCGCCGGTGTTGGGCCCTGTTATAACCAGGGCGGTGAAATCGCCGCCCAAACTAACCGTTATCGGCACCACTTCTTTTTGAGGCAGCAGTGGATGCCGGCCCTTGTCGATGAACAGGCTGTCTCCTGTTTCCGGCAGCACCGCATCCATGGAAAGGGCCAGTTTGCCCCGGGCAAATACCAGGTCAATGTCTGCCGCTGACTGAACAGCATCCACCAGCTCTTGGGCATGGGAGCCAACCTGCAGCGAAAGGTCGCTCAAAACCCGCAGTATCTCTTGTTCCTCTTCCCGTTCCATCCTGGCAATGTCGTTGTTTATGTCAACCACTGCCATGGGCTCAATGAACAGGGTGGCGCCGCTGGCCGACTGGTCGTGGACCACGCCGGGCACCTGGGCCTTGCTCTCACTTTTTACCGGCAGGCAAAAACGGCCGCTGCGCTGGGTGACCAGCGGCTCCTGGAGGTGTTTTTGCATGGCCGGAGACTTGATCATGGAGTCCAGCTTGTCCCGAAGCTTGGCCCTGCCGCTTTCCAAACGCCGGCGAATGCTTTTAAGCTCGGAACTGGCGCTGTCCAGCACATTGCCATCGTTGTCTACAGCTTCTGCCAGCGATTGGGCCAAATCATCCAGCTCCACCAACCCCTGGGCTGCCAGCCACAAAAAGCTGTCCTTTTCGCCATGGCGGACTATATGGCGGCGCAACCTTTTGCTGCCAACCAGAAACGCTCCCACCCGGTGCAGTTGACGGGCATCCAACACTCCCTGCTTGCCCGCCCGCACCACATCATCCCTGACATCTGTCAGCCCGGAAAAGGGTGGAGACTCTTTATCCAGCACAGCCACCGCTTCGGCGGTCTGCTGCAACAGTTGGGCCACCACATCTTTTTCAGTGTGGGGAACAATGCCGGCAGCAATTTCCGCGCCCATGGAAGTGGCGCAGCATTGTTGCAAACTATCGACTATCTTGTTCAGTTCCAAAAGTTTTATGCTTCGGGAATCCATGGCCATACCTCCATCAAAAGCTGCTCAGATTATACCATAACAAAAACCCGGTTACCCGGGCTTTCTTATAAAGCGCTGCAGTTGGGACAAGGGCATGGTGTTGAGCACATCGTCCACACCGGCGCCGCCCCGCCGGGCCACCGCCACGCCGTACTGCATGTTTTTAAGTTCGTTGCCGCTGTGGGCGTCGGTGTTGACCACAATCTTAACCCCCATGGAGCAGGCCTCGCGGACCATCCTGTCGCTGAGATCCAGACGGTCGGGAGAGCTGTTGATTTCCATGGCCACATTGTGCTGGGCCGCCGCTTCAAAAACCTTTGCCCAGTTCACATCATAGCCCGGCCGCCGCTGCAACAGGCGCCCACTGGGGTGGCCGATGGCATGGACCATGGGATGGGAGATGGCTTTAACCAGGCGCCGGGTCATTGCCTCCTCATCCAGGCTGAAGTTGTTGTGTATTGATGCCACCACCCAATCCAGCTGGGACAGCACCCTGTCCGGCATTGCCAGCGTTCCGTCGGGACGTATGTCCACCTCTATGCCCGCCAGCACCCTGACCGGGTATATGTGCTGCCGGGCGCGGATTTCATCCAGCTGCCGTTCCAACTTCTCAGACGGCAACCCCCGGGAAGAACCCAGCGAAGAAGAGTGGTCGGTTATGGCTATGTACTCATACCCCAGCCGTTGGGCACGCCGGGCCAGGGTATCGATGTCCTCAACACCGTCACTCCAGTGGGTGTGCAGATGCAAATCCCCCCGGATGTCTTCCAGCGTCACCAGCCGGGGCAATTCTTTGTCCAAAGAAAAAGAATCCAACGGGAACTGGGGTTGGCGAAGCTCGGGGGGCACAAAGTGCAGGCCAAGGTTGGCATATATCTCCTCTTCACTGTCGCCGTGCAAATCTCCCCGGGCAGCAAGCGCTTCCACGTGCTCCCTGGACCCTGTATAGTTCAATAAACAAACAGCAAACTCATCAGGTTTAACCAGCCATACCCTGACGGCCAAATCCATGCTTGTGCGCAATATAAGCCGATCCTGGCGGACTTCACTGACAGTAATGCCGCTTATCTGGTTTAGCAGCGACACCAGGCGGTCAACATCTTCAATAGCAGCCACAATGTCTATGTCGGCATTGAGTTCCTGCCACCGCCGGACACTGCCGGCGATGCGGGCATCATGGACCCACTCAGATTGGCGAATAATCCGGGCCAGGGCATCGGCCATGGGCCGGCTGATGCCAATGGGCGTCAGCGAGCCCCGGCTGCGCAACAAGTCTATCCCTGCGCGCACCAGTTCTTCCTTTTGCTGGCCAAACCCTTCAATCTGCCTTATCCGCCCCGATTCCGCTGCCGCCTCCAGCTCGGCGATGTTTTGGACGCCCAGCTGTTGCACCAGCGTGCGGGCAGTCTGTGCCCCCAGGCCGGGGATGCTGCCCACTTCCACAAGGGCAGGGGCAATCTCGGTGCGCAGTTGCTGCAACAGGGAGCTCTGGCCTTCACTTACAAGTTGCCGGATAACTTCCAGTATTTCGGAGTTAATCCCTTCCAAGTGCTCAATGCTGCCGTCTTCCAGCATTGCCGGTACAGGCCGGGAAAGCCGCTTCATCTCCCGGGCGACATTGCTGAAGGCGGTAATTTTGTCATCATCGTCGTCATTTAATTCCAGCAGCACCGAAATGGTCTGCAAGTGCCAGGCAAGTTCCCGGTTGAGCACATCGTTGACCTCCTAAGCAGCACCCATACCCAACAAGGTTTTCAGCTGTTCAAATAAGCCGCTGGTGGCGCTGAGAATAACATTGCTCAGGCCTGAGCCGGCCATGGCGTTTTCAACTGCCTCAATGGGCATCAAGTTGGCAGCCCAGATGAGCACAACACAGTAGAGCAGGCCTTTGAGCAGGCCCAGCCCCACACCGCCCAGTCTGTTGATTGGACCGATGACGGGCAGTTTAACCACAGGCCCCAGCAGCACTGCCGCCAGACGGGTTATACCCACGACACCGAGAAACACCACCAGGTAGCCCACTGCTCTGTTGAAAATGTCCACAGCGCTGTCCAGGGTGTCTGTCACATCAACATAGGGAACTTGAATGTTTTCCAGATACTGCCCTATATTAATAAACCCGGCCAGGCCATCCCCTGCCGCCGCCCCGTAGCGGGCAGCGAGAAATATAGCCAACAAAACTCCGCCCAGTTCCAGGACCTGGCGCAAGAGTCCGCGCCGGAAGCCTTCAAAGGCGGTGGCAGCTAAAATAATTATCAGTATCAAATCAACCAGGTTCATAGTCCGTCCTCCTTGTCCTTGACATTCGGTCGCTTGGTGGCATCACAACTGAACAGCTCATCAGCAATGTTCAATGCGGCCAACAGCGCCACTTGGCTTGTGCTGAGGCGAGGGTTTTTCTGGGCGATGGAAGCCATGCGCCGGTCGACATGCCGGGCCAAGCGCTGCACGTATTCAGGATCATTTTGGGTTCTCAGAGTTACCTGTTGCCCCCAAATCTCCACGGTGACCCGGTTGTAGCCGTCTAGCGTTGCCACATCACCCATCTCCCCTCACCAAGTGAAAAATCTTTATACCATTTTATCTTAAACCAGGGGATTATACAACACTCAGCCCCGGAGCCGAATGCCATGTTCTTCCAGTTTGGCAACGATGCTGTCCACCAGTTGCTGCACTTCTTTGTCCTTAAGGGTGCGGGACGAATGACGGAAACTAAGGGCATAGGCCAGGCTTTTGCGGCCTTCACCCAACTTCTGGTCCTGGTAGACATCAAAGCAGGTAACCGATTCCAGCCAGGAGCTGGCGGCCTGCTTAATCAGTTCAACCACTGTGGCTGCCTCCACCCCCTCATCCATCTCCAGCGCCAGGTCTCTGAGCACTGCCGGGTGCCGGGAAGGGGCAGAGAAGCTGATGGCGGAATCTGACAAGCTCAACAAGAGGTCAAGATCTATGTCGAACCAGAGCAGTTGTTGTTCTATGCGCAAATCAGCAGCCAGGGCCGGGTGGACTTGCCCCACCACCATAACATGCTGGCCATCTACCCGTATGTTGGCACAGCGCCCGGGGTGCAGGCGGGGGTTGTCGCAACGTTGGTAACCAGCGGCTGCGCCCAAACCGGTCAGGAGCTGTTCCACCACACCCTTGCAATCGAAGAAGTCATACTCTCCGCCGCTGTCCCAATGCAGCGGTTTTTTGCCGCCCAGCATTCCCGAAACATGCAGTTTCTGTTCCGGCAACTGTCCGGCATCGCTGCTGTGGTAGGTGTGGCCGATTTCGAAGATCGCCAGGCCGCCACGCTGATGGTCCAGGTTGAATGCGGCCTGCTCCAACAGCGAAGGCAGCATGTCGCTGCGCATGCGGGAGCGCTCCCGGGTCAGGGGGTTGAGCAGGGGGACTCCCTCAGGTGAACCTGTTTTTTCCAGCAAATCAGGGCCGACAAAGGACAGGGAAATTACCTCTGTCAAACCGCAGCCCACCAAAATATCGCGCACCAGATTGACCTGGCGTTGTGCTGTCGTCCTTACCCCCTGGGTGGTCTCGCCTTTGGGCAAGGTGGCGGGAATTTTGTCATATCCATGGATGCGGGCCAACTCTTCAGCAATATCTTCTTCAATTTCCAGGTCGTTGCGCCGACCATCCACAGTGACTGTCAAGTTCTCCTGCCCGCTGACTTCCAGGCCCAGGCGGGTGAGGATGTCCACTGCTTCCTTATGGGATATTTCTGTGCCCAGCAGGGCATTGACCCGGCCCAGGTCCACAGATATCTGACACGTCTGTCTTTCCGCCTGCCCGGCCACAACAACCTCGCCGGCAGTGCCGCCAGCCACCTCCAGTATCAGTGCGGTGGCTCGGTGGGCAGCGGGCAGAATTACCGCAGGATCCACACCCTTTTCAAACCGGGAGGCTGCCTCCGAGGCAATGCCCAGGGATTTGGCGGTGCTCCGCACGCTGCTGCCCTCAAAGAGGGCGGACTCCAACAGTATGTCGGTGGTTTCCTGGTCAACCTCACTGTCCAGGCTGCCCATGACACCGGCAATTGCCACCGGCTTATCCCCGGAGGTAATAAGCATTGCCGAGCATTCCAGCGTCCGTGCCCTTTCGTCCAGGGTTTTTATCTTTTCGCCTTTTTTCGCCTGGCGCACTGTAATTTCCGGGTCCGGCAGTTTGTTCAGGTCAAAGGCATGGAGGGGTTGGCCCAGCTCCAGCATGGCCAGGTTGGTGCTGTCGACGATGTTGTTCACTGGCCGCATGCCGCAGGCCAACAGCCGGAGCTGCAGCCACAGCGGTGATGGCTTGACCCGGACATTGCGAATGATGCGCCCCATGTAACAGGCACAGGCATCGCTGTCTATTTTGATGGGGAACGTATCGCCGCTGCCCGCCGTTTCCCCCGGCAGGTCATAAAGCCGGGTATGGCCGGATGCTGCTGCAACTTCGGTAACCAGGCCCCGCAGGCTCAGGCAATCGCCGCGATTGGCGGTAAGTTCAATGTCCATGATAATGTCATCCAGGCCCAGGGCTTCAGCCAGGTCAGTGCCGGGCTTCAGTTCCCGGGGCAGCTGCAGTATGCCATCTTCCCATTCCACCAGCGGCAGGCCCAGCTCTTTTGCAGAGCAAATCATGCCATGGGATTCAACACCCCTGATCTTTGCTTTTTTTATCTCAATCTCCGGCAAGCTGGTGCCCACCGGGGCGAAGGCCACAATGTCCTTGGGAGCAATATTTTGGGCGCCGCAGATTACGCTGTGCACAGATGACCCGTCATGGACCTTGGTCAACGACAAACGGTCGGCGTTGGGATGGGCTTCCACCTCTTCAATTCGGGCCACCACCACCCCTTCCAGTTTGTGCGCCAACGGCGTCAGTGATTCCACCGGGAAGCCGGCAGCGGTGAGCCGCTCTGCCATCTGTTCAACGGTCAGCTCCAGGCCTGTCTCTGCTTTCAGCCACTTATAGGAAATTTTCATCTCACATGCCTCCCTCGAACTGTTCAAGCACCCTGAGGTCGTTCTGGTAAAGGTGGCGGATGTCGGTGATGCCGTATTTGAGCATGGCCACCCGGTCGATGCCCATGCCAAAGGCAAAGCCGGTGACCTGCCGGGGATCGTAACCCGACATTTCCAACACCCGGGGATGGACCATGCCGGCCCCGAGAATTTCCAGCCAGCCGGTGTGGCTGCACATTCTGCAACCCTTGCCGCCGCAACCGGTGCAGAGGATGTCCACCTCGGCGCTGGGTTCAGTGAAGGGGAAGTAACTGGGGCGCAACCTTACCTGCTGCTTCTCGCCAAACATCTGGCGGGCAAAGAGTTGCAGCGTGCCCTTCAAGTCGGCCATGCTTATGCCCTTGTCCACCACCAACCCCTCGACCTGGAAAAACATGGGCGAGTGGGTGGCATCGTCATCTTTGCGGTAAACCCGGCCGGGGCAAATCATTTTCAGAGGCACTGCCGGGGCCAGCCGCTCCATGGTCCGCACCTGAACCGGTGACGTGTGGGTTCGAAGCACCATTTCCTCTCCGATGTAGAAAGTGTCCTGCATGTCCCGGGCGGGATGGTTTTTGGGCAGGTTTAGCGCCACGAAGTTGTAGTAGTCGCTTTCAATGTCGGGGCCCTCTTCAATGGAATAACCCATGCCCAGGAAAATATCCTCAATCTGTCGGCACACCCGGCTGATGGGGTGCACTGCGCCCCGGGACGGCCGCCGGCCGGGCAACGTCACATCCAGTTTTTCTGCTGCCAGTTGCTGTTCCATCTCCAGCCGGGACAGTTGCTGTTGCCGTTTGGCCAGCCCTTCTTCCAGCTTGTTGCGCACATCGTTGACCAGTGCCCCCAGGGCAGGGCGCTGTTCCGGGGGAACCTGGCCCATCTGGCGCAGGATGGCAGTCATGCGTCCCTTTTTGCCCAACAAATCCAATCGGACCTGTTCCAATTGGTTTAGGTCACTTGCCTGTTCAATCGCTTCTGTGCCCTGACGGGCCAATTGTTCCAGTTGTTTTTCCATGTCATAACCCCCCTAAAATAAAAAGACCACTCGTCTTGGGACGAATGGCCTCCGTGGTACCACCCAAGTTCCCGCAAAGCGGGCACTCTCATTCCGGTAACGGCGGATGCCGGACAACCCTACCCAGGATACCCTTCAGGTTGCCGATTTGGAAGGGAACTTCCTGCGCACTTCCCGCAGGCGGCTTTCAGTCGCGGCCGCCCATCCCTGGTCCCGGGACATGTAGCACAGTACTCGCTTCCGCATCATCGTTGACGTTATAGCACAAACGGTAAACCATGTAGGCCGAGATGTAACCGGTTAGTTCGAACAGTTTCCAGCAAAATTGCGACATTCGCATCTGCCCTGTACCTCCCGGTATAATTATGTTATGAATTATACCACAATAGACGCCCTTGGCACAAGTATTGCATACAAAACAGCCACCGGCTTAAGGCCGGTGGCTGGGGGTTTATTCATCAAATGCTTCGCTGACTTTCCATTCTTTCCAGACATTGCCCACCAAGTCGGGAGATGGTTTAAGCACTTTTTTGCCCGGCTTCCACCCGGAAGGGGTTGCCTCGGTGCCCTTGGACTCCCGCACCAACTGAAAGGCCTTGACTTGGCGGATGGACTCGGACACATTCCTGCCCACGGGAGGAGTCAACACTTCAAAGCCCTGGACTATGCCATCGGGGTCAATGATAAACCTGCCCCTGGTTTCCACGCCGGCGTCTTCATCATAAACGCCGTAGAGCTTGCCAATATTTCCCCCGCCATCGGAAAGCATGGGATAGGGCACTCCACCCTCCACCATCTTGGACAGTTCGTGATCATTCCACATTTTGTGGACAAAAACGCTGTCCACACTCATGGAAAGGACTTGAACACCCAGCTTTTCCAACTCTTTGTGTTTTTCAGCAACTGCTGAAATTTCCGTCGCTCAGACGAATGTGAAATCGCCGGGATAAAAGCAGAGCAGCACCCATTTCCCCTTGTATTCTGACAGGTTAATGTTGACAAACTTACCCTTCCAATAGGCCGGTGCAGTAAAATCAGGAGCGGGCTTACCTACTTTAATCATCCCTTGGACTTCCTCCTTTGCTGCAGCTGGTGCAGACTCCCCCGCTGCGGCTGGTTTTTTGACAGGTGGACGCTGGCATCCCGGTTTGAAATCTTCCGGCAAAGTAATCCCCCCTTAATATTTCTATAGTATAAACTTATATACTTAACTATATCATAATTATTACTGATACTCAACAAAAAACAGCCCGAAGGCTGTCATAGGGCTTTGCGGGCAATGGCCGCATGGTACAGCACCAGGGCCACCGCCACAGCGGCGTTTAGCGATTGGGTGTTGCCGGGCATGGGGATGGTGACACCTTCCTGGCATATATCTGCAATTTCAGCGCTTATGCCCGCAGCTTCATTGCCCACCACCACAGCGACATTGCCGCTGTAGTCAAACTCATGGAAGGGCACGCCCTGACGGGGCACCATGGCCACCGTCTTTATGCCTCGGCCAGTCAGCCAGGCCGCCGCTTCAGCGGGAGCTATGTTTTGCACCCAGGGGACCTGAAACACTCCCCCCATGCTGGCCCTCACCACTTTGGGGGAGGTGATGTCAACGCTTCCCTTTAGCGACAACACCGCTGGCAAGTTCAGCGCTGCCGCTGTGCGCAACAGCGTGCCCATGTTACCGGGGTCCTGAAGACCGTCTATAACCAGTACCATGTCTCCTGTCAAGTTGTCCAGCCCGATTTCCGGCCACTGGAACACACCCACCACACCCTGGGGCGTTTCGGTGTCAGTCAGCAACCTCATCAATGCCGGTGAGATCTCCAGGAGCGGCAACTCTTTTGACAGCAGCTCCTCCGCCCCGGGGCTGAGCATCTCCCGGCAGAAAACCAATTGTTGCAGTTCCCATTTTTGTGCCAGGCCTTCTTTGATGGGCAACGGGCCCTCAGCCAGCAACTCCTTTTGCTGCTGCCTGTACTTCCGCTGCTTGAGCCGTCGCACCTGCTGAAAACGGGGATTTTGCCTGGAGTCAATCATCTGCTTCTTCCATCTTTCGCAAACCATCGTTGGAACCGGCTATTACCAGAATGTCCCCTTCCTTAATTACATCGTCGGCGCCGGGAGTTACATTAAGCTGGTCATCGCCGGTTTTTATGGCAATAATGCTTACGCCCAGCTTGTTGGGCAATTGCAGTTTGGCCAACGATTTGCCGACGACAAAAGAAGGGGCTGTAATTTCCATGATGCTGTAATGCTCTGAAAGCTCGATATAGTCCAGAAGGTTGGTGGACACAAGGTTGTGAGCCACCCTTACGCCCATGTCCCGTTCGGGGAACACAACCCTGTCGGCGCCTATTTTCTTTAGCACCTTGCCGTGGAGGTGGTCGCGGGCTTTGGCGATGACATACTCAACTCCCATTTCCTTGAGCAACAACGTGCACATTATGCTGGCCTGCAGGTTTTCACCGATTGCCACCACCGCCACATTGAAATTTGCCACTCCCAGCGACCGCAGCACCTGTTCATCGGTGGCATCGGCCTGCACTGCCTGGGTTATGGTATCGGCGATGTCCTGCACCAAATCTTCCCGGCGATCCACACCCAGCACCTCGTGCCCAGATTGGCTGAGGGTGCAGGCCAGGCTGGAACCAAATCTGCCCAATCCAATGACCAAAAACTGTTTCATTTTTTCCTCCTATCCGACCATTACCCGGTCTTCGGGATACCTTACCCCATCCTGGGACAAACGGCGGGCAAAGGCCAGTGTCAGGGTAACGGGGCCCACCCGGCCGGCAAACATGGTCAGCGTTATCAGCAGCCGACCGACAACGGTTAGTTCACCGGTGAGGCCGGCAGAAAGGCCCACCGTGCCAAAGGCCGAGACTGTTTCAAACATAACATCCAGCAACGGCGCATCTTCGGTAATGCTCAGCAACAGGGTAACCAGAATTACCAACATAAAACTGAGAAACATAATAGCCAACGCCTTATGAATCACTGCCTGGGGCAATCGCCGCCTGAACAACACGGCATCGGGCTTCCCCCTGATCATGGAGTACACTGCCACCATAACCACGCCCAGGGTGGCAGTCTTAATTCCACCACCGGTGGAGGCAGGTGACGCCCCGATAAACATCAAGATTATTATAAAGAATTGACTGGCCTGCTGAAGCTGCTCCGTTGGCAACACGCTGAACCCCGCCGTCCTGGGGGTGGCGGCAGTAAAGGCGGTGCTGAGGATTTTCTCCCCGGTGCTTAGCGGCGCCAGGGTGGACGGATTGGAATACTCCAGAGCCAATATTGTGCCAAAACCCAGCACTAACAAAACTCCGGTCAGCAACAACACCAACTTGCTGTGAAAGCTCATGCGGCGGACATTGCCGCGGCTCTGGTAGATATCCATAATTACAAAGAAACCCAGGCCGCTGCTGACAAAGATAAGCATCACCGTCAAGCTTACCAACCAGTCTCCCCGGTAGGCGGAGAGGCTGGTGAAGTTGCCCATCAGATCAAACCCCGCATTGCAAAAAGAAGATATGGCATGGAACAAACCGTAGTACAACCCCCGGGCCCAGCCCATGTCCGGGGCGAAGCGAAATCCCAGTATGAGGGTGGCAATGCCCTGCACAACAACAGTATAGAGCAACACCGCCTTGACCAACCGCACCACGCCGCTCAAGCTCAGGTGATTCAGCGATTCCTGGATAAGAATCCGGCTGCCCAGGCCGATGCGCCTGCCCAAAGTAAGAAAAATCAGGGCAGCCATGGTCATAAAACCCAGGCCTCCAATCTGAATCAATGTTAAAACCACAGCCTGCCCCAGGGCTGTAAAAGCAGTGCCGGTGTCCACCACAACCAGGCCGGTAACACATACGGCGGAGGTGGCAGTGAACAGAGCGTCCACAAAGC
>PWLI01000022.1 GCA_003559415.1 Clostridiales bacterium
AGAAGCGGCCTGGACGGCCCCCTGGGCGAGTACTACGCCCAGCAGCTGGAAGCCCAGGGCTTCAAGGATGTGGACTTGGATTATTATGATTCCGATGAGTACTTTCATTCGGTGGAAGACCTGCTGTTTTTGCTGAAGAACACGCCCATCGTGCCTGACTTTGGCAAGCCTGGAGACTTCGAGCTGTTTGAAAAATTTGTTGAGCAGAACACCACTGAACGGGGGATAATTACCAACGCCCACCGCTCGATGATTACAGCCAGGAAAAAATAACAGGCTGGCTATTGCCTTTGCCTGCCAGCGGTGGTATAGTATCAGGGATATTATTATGAAAGGAGGCCGTGAGATGTTCAGAAGGATAAGATCTGCAAGCATTTTTGTCAACGGGTTTAGTGTGTACTTTTCACGGCCGATAATCTGTACTGTTTAATTTTTGACAGAAACAGGTCATCGGCTCCATCGCCGATGACTTTTTGTTTCCCGCTTTAGCGGGAGATTTATGCCAGTCATGGGTGATGAACCCATGATTTTTTATTTTGGAGGGATTGAAATGGACGTTGCAATTAAATGTACTCATGTGAGTAAAAACTTTCGTGAACAGCAACAGGCTCTGCCTGAAGCCCGTTGGCACCAAAGGGCTTTTCCCGGGTTCAAGACAACCAAGGCTGTTGACGATGTCAACATAGAAGTGGGCCGGGGAGAGATTTTTGGCCTGCTGGGAGCCAATGGTTCGGGCAAGTCCACCCTTATCCGGGTGATTGCCACACTGTTGTTGCCTGACAGCGGCGAAGTGACTGTGCTGGGCGACGATGTTGTCAAGGCGCGCCTGGCGGTACGGCGCAAGATCAATCGGGTGTCGGTGGATGCGGCATTTTTCAAAAAGCTGTCCGCCCATGAAAACCTGTTATATGCCGCCCGGCTTTACAGCGTGCCAGCGGGTCAGGCGCGGCAAAAGACAGCAGATATTTTGCGTCGGCTGGGTTTTGCGCCAAACAAGATGTATGCCCCCATGGAGAACCTTTCCCGGGGCATGCAGCAAAAGGTGGCGGTGGCCCGGGCGCTGCTGACCTCACCGGTTGTGCTGTTGCTGGACGAGCCCACTACGGGTTTGGATCCCAAGTCCAAGCGGGATGTCCAGGAGTTTGTCGCCGAAGTGCGCCAGCAACACGACACAACAATTATTCTCACCACCCATGACATGGCAGAAGCGGAGCGCTTGTGCGACCGCATCGCCATCATTGACAACGGCAAAATCCGCAGTTGCGGCACTGCCGCTCAACTGAAAGCCCATGCCGGCGGCCAGGCTGCCAGCATGGAGGATGTGTTCTTTGCCCTGACCGGCAGGGATTGGGAGGAGGTGAACAGCGGTGAGGATGCTTAGTGAACTGCGGGCCAGTTATGCCTTTGTGGAGAGAAACTTCAACCTGATCCGCCGTTACATCAACTGGGAGATAGTGTTTATTTTCTACACTATCATCAACACGCTGACCATCGGGCTGATTGGCATACAGGCCGGAGAAAATGGCGGAGAGCTGGTGCTCTACCTGGTTGTCGGGGCGCTGCTGTGGGGGTTTTTGTCGGTGCTGTTCGCCGAGGTTGGCGATTCCATCGGCTGGGAGCGCTGGGAAGGAACGATTGAGTATACCTTCATGGCCCCCGTGCATCGCCTGACCCACCTGGGCGGAGTGTGCCTGTTTGCGATTATCTACGGCACGCTGCGCACAATTATTGTGCTGGCCGCTGTAACCTTTTTCTTCGACATCAGCCTCCAGGGCGCCAATTTGCCAGCCGCCCTGGGCGTGCTGGTCATCTCCAGTCTGGCCTTCATCGGCCTGGGGTTGATGGCGGCAGTGCTGCCGCTGATGTCGCCGGAAAAAGGATCCCAGGCCACCTACATTATCCAGGGGTTCATTCTGCTGATTTCCGGGGTCTACTATGAAATCGAGGCGCTGCCCGTCTGGTTGCAGCCTCTGTCGCGCATCTCGCCGGCCACTTATACACTGCGGGCTGCCCGGGCGGCGTTGTTGGAAGGGGCAGGGTTCAGTGAATTGGCCCCATCACTGGTGATGCTGGCAATCACCGGGGCGGCGCTGATACCCATAGGGTTGTTTGTGTTCTCCCTGGGCGAAAGGTACGCCATGCGGGCAGGAAAGCTGAAAAGAAGCGGATAAAAAAATCCAGGAGCATTGCCGTCTCCTGGATTTTCTTATTGCAGCTACTTGGGTTTTTCATCCTCCGGTGTTTCTTCTGTCGTTTCTTCCGGGGGTTCTTCGGTTGTTTCTTCTTGCGGCGCCTCTTCGGTTACTTGCTGCGGGGGTTGTTCTTCAGTTTCGTCCGCTTGTTCAGCCGGCTCAGTGGTTGTTGGTTCGGCAGCTTCTGCTTCAGCGGCCTCCCGTTGTTGTCTCTTTCTTCTCCGGCTGCTCTTGATGCTGCCAACGATTATGGCCAGGATGATGAACACAATGGCTGCGCCCACCAGGCCCAGGCCGATGTTTCTCGGCACCGAAACCACCTGGGTGACAAGCCCCTCGACAATGCCCAGCATGTCAGCAGGTATTTCAGCTCCTATAATGTCTACAATTCGGTTGAAGCTCATGGTAATGCCGATGGTTGCGGCGCTCAGGGGAACGCCAATCAGCAGCATGCAGATGGCGCTGGCCACCAGGCCGCCGACAAAGCTGCACAGCAGCATCAGCAGAAACACCAGTCCGCAGGCACCCAGGCTAATCCACAGCGCCAGGCGCATGTATCCATAAACGGTGCGGACCGTTTCCAGAGTGTCCAGCAGTTCCGGGTTCTCCTCGCTCAGTTGTTCCAACAGATTGACTTCCACAGATTCAGGGATGTCTGCCTCTTGGCGGAAGTCGTTTAAGACCTCTTGTTGAAAATCACTGAACTCAGCGTCGCTGGCCTGCTCCAGTTGGGGAACAATGTCCGGTTCAATTTCCCGCATCAGGTCGGTCAGTTGCTCCCGGTCCATTATAATTGCTTCATCTGCT
>PWLI01000084.1 GCA_003559415.1 Clostridiales bacterium
GTCTTTTCTATGGCAGTATTCATCAACTCACACACCAACACCGCAAAAACTGCACTGAACAGCAACGCCGTTTCAAGCCAGCTGATCTTCAACGCTGCAGCTGCTGCCAGGGCAATGACGGCGGCAGAACAGTGAATCCGGAAATTTCGCTGGGTGCGCAGAGTATACATAAACCCCCGAAAAGCATACTGAAAGCTCTTGACCAGGTTTTCCGCTTTCATGACCCATCCCCCAGTTTCATTTCAGCCAGTATTTTTTCTTCCAGCTGCCGCATCTCCCTGTTGGGCTCATCTCCGTGTTCATAGCCCAGCAGGTGTAACAAGCCATGGGCCAGGAGAAAGGCCAGTTCCCGCTGCCAACTGTGTCCCAGTTCTTCTGCCTGTTGCTGGGCCCGGGACCAACAGATATAGATCTCTCCAGCCAGCGTGTCTTGCTGAGCATTTTCCTTCAGCTCAACCAGGGGGAAACTGAGCACATCAGTTGCTGCATCCTTGCCCCTGAACTGTTTGTTGAGGTTGCGGATAAACTCCTGTGAACACAACACTACATTCACAGTTGCTGTCGGCAGAGGGTCAACAGTTTTAGCCAGCGCCGCCACCATCTCCCGGACAATCTCTTCGCTTTGTCGCTGTTCCTGTCGGGCCAAAAGGGTTTGTAAATGCAATTCCAGTTTCATGGCTTAGTTCCCTACCCGGGCCAGCTCAGATTCCGACGGGTAGGCCACCCGCTTGTGGAATATGCCGGTGAGGTTGCGCACAAAGGCATCTCCCACCATGCTCAAATCCCGCAATGTCAGGTCACAGTGATCCAGCTGGCCGTCGGCCAGTTTGTCTTGAATTATTTTATCCACCATGCTGGCCAGCCGGGACTGGTTGGGTTGGGCCAGGGTGCGCACCGCCGCCTCTACCGAATCGGCCAACATGATGATTCCTGCTTCCTTGAACTGGGGGCGCGGGCCTTCGTAGCGGAACTTTTCTTCCAACAACCGGTCCTTGCCTCCCTTTTCCGTCAGCGCCCGATGATAAAAGAAGCTGATCAGGCTGTCACCGTGATGTTGTTGGATAATATCCTGGATAACCGGCGGCAGGCCGTACTCCTCTGCCAGGGCAACTCCGGACCGGACATGGCCGGTGAGAATCATGCTGCTCAGGCTGGGCGGAATTTTGTCATGGGGATTGTCGCCTGAAAACTGGTTTTCGATAAAAAAGTAGGGACGGGACAACTTGCCCAGGTCGTGGTAGTACGCCCCCACCCGGGCCAGTATCGGGTCGGCGCCCACCGCCTCGGCCGCCGCTTCTGCCAGGTTGCCCACCAGTATGCTGTGGTGGTAAGTGCCCGGAGCTTCCAACAACAGCCGTTTCAGCGGCTTTTGGTTGGGGTTGGCCAACTCCAACAGGCGGACCGATGTCACAACCCCAAAGGTGTTTTCAAAGAAGGGCAAAAACCCTATGGCCAGAACCGCCGCCAGCAGTCCGCCGCCAAATCCCATGCCCAGGTCCAGCAGCGCTCGCTGTACTGAAGTGGTCACCAGGCGAATGCCCTCTCCGGTGAGAGTCAGACCCAGTATTACCACAACATTTACTGCAGCCACCATCAGGCCAGCCCGGGTCAGATCTGATCGCTGGTTGACGTTGAGAACGCTGTAACCGGCAGCAACGCTGCTCACTAGCGATAGAATAGTCACATTCAATTCGCCCCCGGCAATGATGCCAAACAAAATGGACAGCGTTCCCCCGAAAAACAACGCCAGGTTGAGGTCAAAGATTATCGTCAGCACCATGGCCGCCAGCGCCACGGGCATCAGGTATGATGACGGGCCAAACAACTCAAAGGCCTTGGCCATGGCCAGGGAAATCAGCAGTATCGAGCCCAGCAAAAGAACCCGGGAGTGATTGTTGAAAATATCCTGGCGAAAACGGTAGAGGAAGAATATCCACAGGGCAAAGATGCTGACCATCAGTGCCGCCAAGCCAGCGTAATACCCATAGGCATAGCTGGCCTCCATAAGGCCCAACGCCTGCAACTGGGAGATGTGTTGCTCAGTGATTATGTCTCCCCGATCCACAATCTTTGCGCCCCGCAATATCCGTATCTCTTCCACCTGGTCCCGGGCCACCCTGCGGGCGTTGTCCGTTTCCGTCTGGGAAAAGAACTTGTTATGAGTGAAATTATCCTCCAGCCGGTCGGTCAGCATGTTGGCCACCACCGGCTCCACCGGCAGGGCCAGCAGGTCATTGGTAATCCGCTGCCGGACCGCAGTTTCCTGATCAGTGCCCTCCTGTACGCCCACCTCCATCTCCGAGTTGATGGTGTTCTTCACCCGCTCGATGAGGTTGGTCAATTGGGCGTCATCCATTTCCAGCAGTGCCGCCACCAGTTGCGGGGTGGCTTCTTCGCCAAACCTGTCCTGCCAGGCTGCAATTATCTTCTTCTGCTTTTCTATAGCCTGTTGCTCTTCATTTTCCTCTTCATTGCCCGGCTCATAGTCTTCGGGGTCAAAATCCCGGGCGAAGACCAACATGGCCACCACTGTCTCGGCGATATCCTCCGCAACAGTTTCATCCACTACATATACATCTTCCACCGCATCAGCGGCCTCCTGGCGAGCTCGGGCGGTGGCAGCATGATCCACCACAGTCCGGGGGGCATAGATGGTATCAGGGGATATCTCCCCCTCTTCCACCGAATACTGGGGCGGCAACAAACCCACTGCAACCACAGCAAAAATCAGGCCCAGCAAAATTGCCGCCTGGACAACCTGGAACCATTTGCTTTTGTATACGCCCCGAAACCTGATCAGCCGGGAAAAACTCTTGCCGATATTCACATCTATCCCTCCCCTGGCTGCTGATCAGGCTGCCTGTTTTCAGCAAACCAGGCATAGGCCCTGACGATATCTGCCACCAGGCGGTGCCGGATAA